>JBGAIG010000032.1:0-12840 GCA_044225595.1 Gammaproteobacteria bacterium | reverse complement strand
AAACACGGTGCAAACAAATGCCATAGAGCCGTCTACGGTCATATCACAGCATTCTGTTTCTATACAACACTGGTCAACCGCAAATGGCGCACGCGTTTATTTTGTACCAACAGACGGCATTCCGATAATTGACGTACAAGTCAATTTTGATGCCGGATCTGCTAGAGATAATGGCAAATACGGATTGGCTGCATTATGTACGCATTTACTGGATCAAGGCATTCTCGATCTCAATGCAGATCAAATAGCCGAAAAATTTGAAGATGCTGGTGCAAGGTTTAGCGCAGAAGTCGATCGAGATCGTGCTATTATTGCTTTACGTTCCCTAACCGATCCAAAACTTTTTAATCCCGTCATTGCCTTATATGCTGATCTTATTTCACATCCAACTTTTCCTGAGAACAGTCTAGAAATGCAAAGAAACCAAACTTTGATTGCTCTCAAACGCAATTTGCAGCAACCTGGTACTGTCACAAGTCAAGCTTTCTTTAAAGCAATCTACAAAAATCATCCTTATGCAGAACCTTCTTACGGCACCATTGAGGCTGTCTTGGCGATTACAAAAGACGATATTATGCAGTTCCATCAAGAATATTTTGTTGGAAAAAATGCCACGATTACGATTGTTGGTGGCGTTTCTACAGAACAGGCAACCGACATTGCGAATCAACTTGCTCAAAAGCTGCCAGCTGGAAACGCTGCAAAACCATTGCCCGAGGTCGAGCCTTTAACAGAACCCTCGCATATTAATATCGCTTTTCCAACGGAACAAACGCACGTCTTAACAGGACAACCTTGTGCTATCGAAAATGATCCCGATTATTTTCCACTATTAATAGGTAACCATATTTTGGGCGGCGGCATGCTAACTTCTCGTTTATTTAACGAAGTACGCAACGAACGCGGCTTAGCTTACAATGTTGTTAGCGCAGTGCTTCAACTGCAAAAACCGGCTCCTTTTGTCATACGATTACAAACCAAAAACAGTCAAACACAAGAAGCCATCAATGTGCTGCAAAACACGTTGTTGACCTTTATCAAAGAAGGCCCCACAGAACAAGAAGTCTTAGAAGCCAAACAAGCTATCATCCGTTCCTTTCCAGTAGAAATCAGTAATAATGAAAAAATAACGGACGTGGTATCTCGCATGGGCTTTTATCAACTTCCACTCGATTCACTCACAACTTATCAAAAACAAGTTGAGGCTGTTACGATTTCTGAAATCAAATCGGCTTTTCTACGACGTATTAATCCAGAAAAACTGGCCTTAATCGTGCTGGGATTAACTTCACCTTGATTCAAAACGAAATCCGCATTATCGGCGGAACATGGCGTAGTCGTAAAATTCAATTTCCAAGTGTGGCAGGGTTGCGCCCAACGCCTAATCGGATTCGTGAAACACTTTTTAATTGGCTAACACCCCATATTCGCGATGCACGCTGCTTAGATTTATTTACCGGCAGCGGCGCACTGGGCTTTGAATCCTTATCGCGAGGTGCAGCTTATGTGCTTTGTCTCGAAAAAAACCGAGAAGCGTATCAAATGCTGCTTAAAAATGCCGAGCGCTTAAAAGCAGATAATATGGATATACAAGAAAAAGATGCGCTTGTTTGGCTAACAACCGCGTCTTTGCAATTTTTAAAGCCGATATCACCTTTCGATATTATTTTTGTTGATCCGCCCTATGCCTTAAAAGCGTTATCAAAATGCTTTGCATTACTCGAAAATCAGGTGTGGTTTAAAATAAATACACTGGTTTATTTTGAATCGGATGTTCCTATAGAATTATTAACCTTACCCGATACTTGGGAAATTTTAAAAAAGAAGAAGGCTGGCAGTGTTTATTACTATCTCACTCGAAAAACCAAATCACACGCTCAAAATTTTTCTTTTCAAAAAGCGCCGCGATAAGCAACGGCAAAAATAATTTCTTCACTGTTCGTTTGCGAGAATACTTTAAACTACTCATATCTTCTCGGATAATTTTTTTAACTGTGTTTTTTGATAAGTTTAATGCCTTAGAAGCTGCTGGGGGACCATCCTGATTTTCTGTTCTGGTGAATGTCGGCTGCAGGTTCAACGACTTTAGATTGTTGCTCATAATAATGCAACATAGTCGTGTTACCTTTTGTAAGCCTTTTCATCTCTAATGTAAACGCTTGCTTATACTTCTCCCGATCACCAGAAGATAATTTCGTTGTTAGTGCTTGTAAAATTTTTTCCCTCTCCTCATAGAAGCGTTTGTATTCTTCAACATCATCTTTTTTATCAATTTCTATTTTTAGTTCTCGAATAAATTTCCTACAACAAAATTTTTGTATTTCTTCAATCGAGCTATTAATCTCATCTTTTGTGTCTACAAACTTGAGAGGATCGATGTCGAGAGATTTTAAGAGAGCATCAATATTTTCACTTACTGTCGCATATGGGATTGGGCTATATTGTTTTAAAAGGCTCATTACTGTCTCTAGATTAGGGTCCGGTGAGCGTAATCTAGCAATACTATAAGCTAAGGGATGAGTTTCACCGTCTATTGCTATATCACTGAGAGACCCAAATAACATACTAAAACGCTCAATAGTGTTTACAGAATTTTCATCGATTGCTGTTTTTAATACAATTCCTATAACGTCTTTATCGAAGTTTTTTGTTCTGAGAGTTGAGATAAAGTCAACAAAATCAACATTGTCATGACTGGTTGCTCTCAGCAGAAATTTTTGATGCTTTTCTGTGATAAACTTACATAATGCTTCATTTGATTTTATTATTTCTATAAACTCAATGTCTTGCGCAGCAAACGCATTGATTATCATCTTTATTAATATTTCTTCGTCGGATATGAAGTTTTCTGCAACATGCACTTCAAGATATTTTTTGAGACTCTTTTTAAGAAGCTCAGTGATCTCCTGATATCTTGGCTCATTCGTGTTTTGGTACATTCGTTGTGCCCATTGCAATGGAGTGAGCTTTTTTTGTTCATGACTCAGCATATCCGCCGAGAAGCTCTCATTTTCAAGAAGATTTTTAATCCGCGCTATGTTGCCTTGTTGGATAAAAGATATAAGAGAAGAAAATAATTTCCGATTCATTAACATGTGCGGCTGAATAACAGTGTATCGTTGTTGTATCTCCTCTAATAATTTCTTGTCAACCGGTCTTTTTTTCATGTCTTTAAGATAAAGCACAGTATCATAAATAAGTTCCAACAACATAGGATCAGCAAGCTTCTGCATTTCGCCCGAATGTTCCTGCACATATTCCCAGATACTACTATTTCTATCTTCAGAGGTAAATGATTTATAAAAAGCCTGAGAAGCAGCACTTGCAACATTAAATTCAGTAGGTGCTCCGAGATGCAATGATTCACTCAAACGATAAAACCGATCATAGGCAATGGTTCGCAAGAAAAGTTTCATAAGGATCCAGGTACAACAGTCTTCTTTTTGGTGCTCCATAGGCAGCTCATTCAAAAGTTTCAGGTTTAAATCTTGTTTCAATTTTATATGAATTTTATCATGCCCCGAATTAGGATGTGGATTGATCTCTGGTCGAATTTCCTTCAAAAACGCCAGGGAATCACTCAGATTAGAAATATTTTCCACTTCGAAAATTGAGATACCAGGTTTATCTCCAAAACGATTGACTACATAACAGCGAACCACCATTTTATCTCCAATCTTTTCTCCAGAAAACACTAAGCCTTCTGCATGCCCTGCACGATTAGACAGAGTGCTTGTAATAGTAATACAGACAAGCCCCCCATTTAATATTTTTTGCGTTAATGCTTCAATGTCAGTATCGATTGTTAAAGGACAAATAGATTGTATGTCTTGATCAATTTGTCTTAAAAGTCGCCTGGTTTACTTTGGATTGCAGAAGGAAAACAATGAGGATGCAATGCTTCAGTAGTCTCCTGATAGTTCGCGGATAATTTAAACCTATCGAAAGATTTAAATATTTCTTGATACATGCCGTTGATGCTGCAACCCGCCAGTGCAATAGAAATTCCTCCTATAGCAGTGTTTCCCGCAATACCCAAATGATGAGCAAGAATCACACGTTTTCTAGCCTCATTAAAATCAGAATAAAATGCTTGATACTTTTCACTTAAGCCTTCCCTAGGCTCTGGCATAACACGAGGGAGACACATCACAAGCGCTTTTAACAATGGTTGACCTTTAACTACTCCTCCAACATAGTGTCCCTTTAGATTGAAATAGCATTTATCAAGCAACAAAGGCATACATTCCTCTGGTATCCATTCTTGATATCGTTGTACAATCCTGAATATCCTATCAAACTCCGTTAGTTCGATGCGCTCAGTTCTCTCTAGTGTAAATATAAGAATTTTAAGTAGTCTAACCACTGCTTCTTTAGTAGTCGTTTTTTCTAAAAAATAGCATGCAGCAAATAACATGCCCACACCTTCCACAGACGACTGCTCATCCACCCTAACCTTTTCTTGTTCAATGAGTTCATGCTTAAGCAGACATTGGATTATTTCAAGGCCTCCTTTGCAGAAAGCTAGCCTAACAAGACGTTGTTTTTGAATTGATGAGATCCGCTTATTATCTGAATATTGAAGATATAAATCTAATCGACTGCTCTCATTATTTTCAATAAACTGGCATATTCGTTGTTCGGCTACAATCCTACGTATGGCGTCATGGATATTCTTAAAGTTTGGGTTACTATACAAACCCTCAAGGTATCCTTGTAGTTCAACTTCCTGCCTGTGTTGAATAAATTCCTCAATTCTTTTTTCAATTATCTTGTCAAGATCATAGTTATTGTACAAATTGTAAATTATATCAGCTCTTATGTCAGCCCCATTTTTTTCTTCAATTATTTCTTTGCACAACGCGTCAGTAAGTTCAGGTAGTACTTTTTTATAATAATCATGGAGATCTTTTAAATTTGGATCATGATACAAATCATAAAGATAATTAAATAGATTATCTTTATCATTTCGTTGAATAAACCCAAAAATTGTTTTTTTAATTATGGTTTCTAATATTCCTTTGTCATTCTTATGAAGCTTTAGACCATGCGCGTGGCAAAGCAGGCATCTAATGATTTCATCATTTATTTTTTCTGTGTCGGAAACAATACACTCAGCAATGTGAGGCAACCACGTGGTTTCATAATGCCTGCGGAGAGATTCTAAACCTGGATTATCACTACTATACAAACTCTCAATATATGCACTCAGTTCCTCAACCTTATTCTGTGTAATAAGGTCCTCAACTTTCTGTTTGAAAGACGACAGACCAAGATCTTCCTTTTTATACTGATGATACATATAGTATATTTCCGTTTAAAATTGTTAACGTTATATAGAAATGCGCCTAGCCTCCGGGGTATACCATAAAGTTAACAGACTTATTTTTTTATATTTTGTTCTATGACTAAGATAAAGGTAACACAAAGGCTTATTTTTTGCAAATTTTATGCTCTACAGATACACCAGACATCAACCATTATAACGCCTGCTTCTTTTAACATATGTGTTAGTGCATTCACAGTACTGCCTGTTGTTACGACATCATCCATAATGGCAACATGCTCAAAGAGTATTGGCTTTACAATTTGAAAAGCGCTTTTTAAATTTCGCTTGCGGCGCGATTTATCTAGTTGCGCTTGTGCTGTGGTTTTTCGAATTCGCACACAAGTATCAACTAAAATGGGAATATTTGTTTTTTTATGCACCGGCCAAAGTAATTCTAACGCTTGATTAAATCCGCGTTTACGAAATCGATCAATATGTAATGGTACCGGAATAATTGCTTCAGGCAATGTAAGATTTTGATACCATCGGGATTCTAGCTGCTCAGCCAACAATTCTCCCATAACACGACCATAAGCTAATTTTTTACCAAATTTTAATCCCATGATCAATTTCGTAATCGGCGGCTGATAATTAAATAATGCACATAGCCGATCAAACTTAGGCGGCAACTCTCTACAGCGTTGGCAATCAATAGAATCCACACCTGGCATTAAAGAGAGTCCACATTTAAAGCAGCGATCGCTTACCCATGGCAATACGCTTTTACAAATATCACATAAATCTTGATTATTGTTAGTATAAGATTCACAAAAACAACAAATAAATGGAAATAACCATTGTTCTAGTTTTTTTAACATGCGACAATTATCCTATGCATTTATCACAAAATACGCAAAAATATAAATTAGCGATAACACGACATTTTAATCGTGCTGCGCTCACCTACAATCAGGGTGCTATCATACACCAAGCAGTGGGGACTCGTTTACTGGATCGTCTAGATTTAATAAAACTAGAACCCGATCTGATATTAGATCTGGGCAGCGGCACAGGTTCTTTTAGCCAAGCACTCACCCATAAATACCCTAAAGCGCATATCATCAAACTGGACATTGCCGAAAACATGCTGCAATTTTCTAATCAAAACCATTTTGCGCAACATGTTTCTGTTTGTGGCGACGGAGAATTTTTACCTCTTAAAAATCACAGCGTTGATTTTGTTTTTTCAAATGGTGTTTTTCATTGGTTTGTCGATCAGCAGAAAGTCTTAGCGGAAATTCGCCGGGTTTTAAAACCAGAAGGATTACTGCTGTTTTCAACCTTTGGTCCCGATACTTTACAAGAGCTTCGTGAAAGTTTCTTGATCATTGACCAAAACATGCACGTCAATAATTTTATGGATATGCATAATATTGGCGATATGTTAGTACAAACACAGTTTCTTGATCCTGTCATGGACATGGAAACAATAACGCTAGCCTATAGAAATCTATCGCACTTGAGGCAAGATTTGAAAGATACCGGAGAAAACTATGTCTTTAGGGAAAACCCTATGGGTATTATCCCAAAAAAAACTTTAGAACGATTAATTAACGCTTATGAACATTATCGCATGAAAGACGGCTTATTGCCTGCAACTTTTGAGGTTATCTACGGACATGCTTGGTGTTCTGGTGAAACTTTGTTACATGCGGCAGATGAAGAAGGTATTGTTCGCTTCCCCATTGCGGACTTACAAATATTATAAAAGGCTATATTCTTTTAACAATGCATCTATTTTAGGTGCTCTACCACAAAAAGCGAAAAATAAATCCATAAATTCTTGTGATCCACCTTTTGACAAAATGGTATCTAGAAATTTTTTCGCAACCTCTTTATTAAAAACTTTCTGACTCTCTTTGAATTGATCAAAGACATCCGCCGCTAAAACTTCAGACCATAGATAACTATAGTATCCCGCTGCATAAGAACCACCAAAAATATGTGAAAATGTATTTTGAAAGCGGCTAAATTTAGGCACAGGCATCAGTGCTGTTTTTGATCTTACCTCATCCAAAACTGCTTGTATCTCGACTGTTTTACTCAGATCTGCATTAAATTTTTGGTGCAATACAAAATCAAACAATGAAAACTCTAATTGCCGCATTAATCTTAAACCAATCTGAAAGTTCTTAGTTGCTTTTAATTTTAAAAACAAATCCTGCGGCAAAGGCTCTTTTGTCTGAATATGTTCTGAAAATAAAGCCAAGGCTTCTTCTTCCCAACACCAATATTCCAACAATTGACTGGGCAGCTCTATCGCATCCCAAGCCACACCATTTCCACCCGAAATACTCGGGTAATCGACAATCGTTAAAAGATAATGTAAACAATGCCCGAATTCATGGAACAGCGTGACAACTTCATCATGTGTTAATAAAACAGCACCATGAGTTTGCGTGGATGAAAAATTGGCCACAAGATAGACAGCAGGTAATTGTTGTTGGCCATCGGGATACCGCATACGTGTTCTACAATCTGAAATCCAAGCGCCACTTCTTTTCTGCGAACGCGCGTGTAAATCCGTATAAAAATGTCCCAGCAATTGATTGTCCTGATTATAAACCGCGAATAATTTTACATCAGTATGCCAGCTATCAAAAAATTCTATCTCTTTAACATAAATACCATAAAGTTTATTCACAATCGTAAATAAGCCTTCTATCACTTTTTCTTCGGGAAAATATTGCTTTACTAATTCCTCGGAAATTGCATATTTATCTTGTAACAGTTTTTCACTAACATAAGCAGTATCCCAAGCTTCCAAGGTGTTTAACCCACAGTTTTTTAATGCAAAAGCTTTCAGCTCTGCCAAATTATTATGTGCAACGCTATATAAACGCGAAACCAAATCTTCTAAAAAGCTGGTCACTTGTGTTGTTTTTTTAAGCATACGTGTTTGAAGCGCATACTCCGCATAATTTTCAAACCCCAAAAGCCCTGCTAATTCTGCTCGAATCTGCATGATTTCATCTATAACAGGTGCATTATTCCATTTTGTTGAATTTTTCATGGATGTTAAGGCTGAAGCACGCGTTACATAAGCCGTATAAAAAGTCTTACGTATTTCTCTGTCTTCAACATATGTCATCACTGCACTGTAACAAGGATATTCCAGGGTTAATAACCACCCTGTTTTTTTCTTATTTTTTGCATTGATGGCTGCTTCTGCTAATACCTCAGCCGGTAGTCCTTTTAATTGATTAACTTCTGTTACATGCAGCGTCCAAGCATCTGTTGATTCCAAAACATTTTGCTCAAAGATACTTTCTAATTCTGACAGCCGCGCACTCAACGATTTAAATATCGCTCGCTTCTCTAATGACAAACTAACACCCGATAGCTTAAAAGCGCGAATGCCATTTTCAATGACTTTTTTTTGCGCAATATTTAAGTTTCCATAGCTTTGACTGTTGGAAATACTTAAATAGGCCCGATATAGCTTTTCGTTTTGTTTGATTTCAGTGTGATAATCCGTCAGCTTAGTCAGCGTTTTTTGGTAACGCTGATATAACTCAGGCGTATTAACGACAACATTCAGATGTGAAACGGTAGACCAAATATCGTCTAATTCGGCCTCCATGATCTCTAAAGGCAAAATCAGATTGTCCCAAGTATAGGGTTCTTGATTGTCTAATAATTGATTTAGCGTATTTCTGTTTTTGTTTAAAAGATGATCAATAGCAGGTTCGATGTGTTCTGGTTTGATAAATTGAAAGGTGGGTAATGTATTAATAGCAGAGTGTAATAATGGATTTTGCACGATAATTACCTATTCACTTCTCCCACTTTTTTATGGCTATAGGGACGGATAATGTATCCGTCCCTAAGAAGTTGGCGCCTGGCGATGTCCTACTTTCACATGGGGAAACCCCACACTATCATCGGCGCTGAGCGGTTTCACTTCCGAGTTCGAGATGGAATCGGGTGGGTCACACTCGCTATTGTCACCAAGCATAAACTGGTTTCTCTTAATAAATTGAGTCAGTACAAAACTAAAAATCATTTAAGCATTATATGGCCAAGCCGTACGGCTCATTAGTACAGGTTAGCTCAACGCCTCACAGCGCTTACACACCCTGCCTATCTACGTCGTCGTCTTCAACATGCCTTCAAGGGGATTAAATCCCCGGGAGATCTTATCTTGAGGCAGGCTTCCCGCTTAGATGCTTTCAGCGGTTATCCCTTCCACACTTAGCTACCCGGCAATGCCACTGGCGTGACAACCGGTACACCAGAGGTGTGTCCATTCCGGTCCTCTCGTACTAGGAACAGACCCTCTCAAATCTCCAACGCCCACGGCAGATAGGGACCGAACTGTCTCACGACGTTCTAAACCCAGCTCGCGTACCACTTTAAATGGCGAACAGCCATACCCTTGGGACCTGCTTCAGCCCCAGGATGTGATGAGCCGACATCGAGGTGCCAAACACCGCCGTCGATGTGAACTCTTGGGCGGTATCAGCCTGTTATCCCCGGCGTACCTTTTATCCGTTGAGCGATGGCCCTTCCATTCAGAACCACCGGATCACTAAAACCTACTTTCGTACCTGCTCGACCTGTCCGTCTCGCAGTCAAGCACCCTTCTGCTTTTGCACTCATATCATGATTTCCGACCATGACGAGGGTACCTTCGCGCTCCTCCGTTACTCTTTGGGAGGAGACCGCCCCAGTCAAACTACCCACCATACACTTTCCCCACTCTGGTTTCACAGAGTCAGGTTAGAATCTCAACTATCTCAGGGTGGTATTTCAAGGTTGGCTCCATACACGCTAGCGCACATACTTCTTAGCCTCCCACCTATCCTACACAGACACACTCAAAATCCAATGCAAAGTTGTAGTAAAGGTGCACGGGGTCTTTCCGTCTTGCCGCGGGTACACTGCATCTTCACAGCGATTTCAACTTCACTGAGCCTTGGGTGGAGACAGTGTGGCTATCGTTACGCCATTCGTGCAGGTCGGAACTTACCCGACAAGGAATTTCGCTACCTTAGGACCGTTATAGTTACGGCCGCCGTTTACCGGGGCTTCGATCCAGAGCTTCTCCGAAGATAACCCCTTCAATTAACCTTCCGGCACCGGGCAGGCGTCACACCCTATACTTCCTCTTTCGAGTTCGCAGAGTGCTGTGTTTTTAATAAACAGTCGCAGCCACCTGGTATCTTCGACCTCTCAAAGCTTACACCGCTAGGGCTTAACCTTAAAAGGCGCACCTTCTCCCGAAGTTACGGTGCCATTTTGCCGAGTTCCTTCACCCAAGTTATCTCAACGCCTCAGTATTCTCTACTTGTCCACCTGTGTCGGTTTCCGGTACGGTTCGTTTGTACTTATGCTGAGAGGCTTTTCCTGGAAGCCTGGCATCAACTACTTCAGTGTCTTTACAGACACCTCGTCATCAGGTCTCAGAATTATGTCCCCGGATTTGCCTAAGAACACTTCCTACACCCTTAAACCGCCACCACCATTCGGCGGCCAGCCTAGCCTTCTCCGTCACCCCATCGCAGCACAAACAAGTACGGGAATATTAACCCGTTTCCCATCAACTACGCATTTCTGCCTCGCCTTAGGGGCCGACTAACCCTGCTCCGATTAACGTAGAACAGGAAACCTTGGACTTTCGGCGTGCAGGTTTTTCACCTGCATTATCGTTACTCATGTCAGCATTCGCGCTTCTGATACCTCCACTGAACTTCTCAATTCAGCTTCAACAGCCTACAGAACGCTCCTCTACCACTTAGACATTGTCTAAGTCCGCAGCTTCGGTGCATGGTTTAGCCCCGTTAGATCTTCCGCGCAGGCCGACTCGACCAGTGAGCTATTACGCTTTCTTTAAAGGATGGCTGCTTCTAAGCCAACCTCCTGGCTGTCTATGCCTTCCCACTTCGTTTCACACTTAACCATGACTTGGGGACCTTAGCCGACGGTCTGGGTTGTTTCCCTCTTCACGACGGACGTTAGCACCCGCCGTGTGTCTCCTAGGCTACACTTCTTGGTATTCGGAGTTTGCATCGGGTTGGTAAGTCTTTACGACCCCCTAGTCGAAACAGTGCTCTACCCCCAAGAGTGACCACCTAAGGCGCTACCTAAATAGCTTTCGAGGAGAACCAGCTATCTCCGGGCTTGATTAGCCTTTCACTCCTATCCACAACTCATCCCCTAATTTTTCAACATTAGTGGGTTCGGGCCTCCAGTAGGTGTTACCCCACCTTCACCCTGGTCATGGATAGATCGCCCGGCTTCGGGTCTACACGCAGCAACTAGTCGCCCTTTTCAGACTCGGTTTCCCTTCGCCTCCCCCATTCAGGTTAAGCTCGCTGCTACATATAACTCGCTGACCCATTATACAAAAGGTACGCAATCACTTCGCTTTCGCAAAGCTCTTACTGCTTGTACGCATACGGTTTCAGGTTCTATTTCACTCCCCTATCCGGGGTTCTTTTCACCTTTCCCTCACGGTACTGGTTCGCTATCGGTCGGTAAGGAGTATTTAGCCTTAGAGGATGGTCCCCCTATCTTCAACCAGGATAACACGTGTCCCGGCTTACTCTTCGTTACTCACTTTACTTCTATTTTCGTGTACGGGGCTATCACCCTGTCTCGCTAAACTTTCCAGCTTATTCCACTAATACAAGTATCGTTTTCGGTAACTGGGCTTTTCCGATTTCGCTCGCCGCTACTTTCAGAATCTCGGTTGATTTCTTTTCCTCCAGGTACTTAGATGTTTCAGTTCCCTGGGTTCGCCTCTCTTTCCTATGTATTCAAAAAGAGATTTCTCATAAATGAGAAGGGTTGCCCCATTCGGATATCTTCGGCTCAATGCTTGTTGTCAGCTCCCCGAAGCTTTTCGCAGACTACTACGTCCTTCTTCGCCTCTTACCGCCAAGGCATCCACCGTATGCGCTTATTCACTTGACCATATAATCTTAAATGATCTTCATTTATCGCTGCTTTTTGCCTTGTACCATCTCAATTTTTAAAGAACAAAAGATTGGCCTAAACCAATCCTTAAAATACGTAAACCAATTCCTGGTGGAGCCAGTCGGGATTGAACCGACGACCTCCTGCGTGCAAGGCAGGCGCTCTCCCAGCTGAGCTATGGCCCCATAAACCTAACGATTAAAAACGCAATTGGTGGGTCTGGGTGGACTCGAACCACCGACCTCACCCTTATCAGGGGTGCGCTCTAACCAGCTGAGCTACAGACCCTAGCTCATTTCAAGCAATTTGTGTGAGCACTCTTTTAAAAAATACAAAAATTAAAACTTTTTATAAGGAGGTGATCCAGCCGCAGGTTCCCCTACGGCTACCTTGTTACGACTTCAGCCCAGTCATGAATCACACCGTGGTAAACGGCTCCCTTTCGGTTAACCTATCTACTTCTGGTGCAACCCACTCCCATGCTGTGACGGGCGGTGTGTACAAGGCCCGGGAACGTATTCACCGCGGCGTTCTGATCCGCGATTACTAGCGATTCCAACTTCATGGAGTCGAGTTGCAGACTCCAATCC
>JBGAIG010000003.1:0-123214 GCA_044225595.1 Gammaproteobacteria bacterium | reverse complement strand
ACTATCGATCCGATGACTTTGTTGCCGCATAAAATTGATTTGGCTCAACTAAAAGCATTTGCTGAAGAGCAGATTCTACTTGCTAAAGCCGTATTAAACACTTCTTAATTTAACAGGTGGTATTTTCAGGCGCATACGTTAATACAGGCTGTCGCGAGCAAGAGATCTGTCGATTACGCTGGGACTGGGAAATTAAAGTGCCAGCATTTCCAAAACTCATCGTGTTTATTGTTCCAGGTGAACTGGTGAAAAATGGAGAAGATCGTCTAATCGTTTGTAACAGTGTTGCAAGCTCTGTTATTGAAAGTTTACGAAACCAACACCCAACGCATGTGTTTAGCTATCGAGGAAAACCCACAGCAAAAATGAACGCAACGGCCTGGCAAAATGCTAGAAAAAAAGTAAATTTAGCGCATGTACGAGTGCATGATCTAAAACATACTTTTGGTCGACGTTTACGCGCTGCTGGTGTAAGCCTTGAAGATAGGCAGGATCTGTTAGGCCACCGTTCAGGAAAGATTACAACACATTATTCATCAGCTGAACTACAAGATCTTTATGAAGCAGCTAACAAAGTTTGTGTAGAACGTCAGAGCGGGGTAGTACTTACCCTGCTACGTCGATCACATAATACCAAACTAGTATGTCACGATCAGCAAGTAACCAGTGGGGTAGCACTATGACCTACTGTATGACTGCTAGTTCTAGGACCCGTAAATTCTACGTAATGAATTTTGGGTACTTGGCTGACAAAATAAAAATCGCTTGTAACTTGTTGTTTTATAAGGCTTTATTGGTGGGCCGTGATGGATTCGAACCATCGACCAACGGATTAAAAGTCCGCTGCTCTACCAACTGAGCTAACGGCCCGAGTAAAGAAAGGCTATTATACCGCGAAATGGTCTACCGTCAACCTAAGCGTTGCTTCTATTTTACACATTTTAATTTAGTAATTTTACTTTAAAACTTTTAAAGCCGTTTTGCCAATATCAGCGGGCGAACGCACAATAAAAACACCTGCTTCTTCTAAGGCAGCATATTTTTCTGCCGCTGTTCCATGTCCCCCAGCAATAATGGCGCCTGCATGACCCATACGCTTGCCAGGTGGTGCTGTAACCCCTGCAATATAAGAAACCACCGGCTTTTTCACATATTTTTTAATATACGCTGCCGCTTCTTCTTCGGCGCTTCCACCAATTTCACCGACCATCACAATTGCTTCCGTTTGTGAGTCTTCATTAAAGAGGGCCAGTATGTCGATAAAGCTACTGCCAGGAATAGGATCTCCGCCAATACCTACGCAAGTACTTTGCCCCAAGCCAACATCTGTTGTTTGTTTAACCGCCTCATATGTCAGCGTACCCGAACGCGACACAATACCGACGTTGCCAGGCATATGAATATTGCCCGGCATAATGCCAATTTTACAAGCATCGGGTGTTATCACACCTGGACAATTAGGACCAATCACTTGTACCGCTTTATCACGAATATAATGTTTAACTGCTAGCATATCTAATACTGGCATGCCTTCGGTAATACAAACCACTAAACGGATTCCCGCATCTATCGCTTCAATAATAGAGTCTTTACAAAAGGGCGCCGGTACATAAATAACACTGGCATCTGCCTCTGTTACCTGTATGGCTTCGCGCACGGTGTTAAAAATCGGCAGACCTAAATGCAGTTGCCCGCCTTTTCCAGGCGTAACGCCGCCCACCATTCGCGTACCATATTCAATGGCTTGCTGTGAATGAAATGTACCTTGTTGTCCTGTAAATCCCTGACAAATAACTTTCGTATTTTGATCAATTAAAATACTCATTTCTTGCCTCCCGCCGCTGCCACCACTTGTTCTGCTGCTTCTCTCAATGATTTTGCCGAAATAATATTGAGTCCGCTTCTCTCGAGTATTTGACTTGCCTCGAACGCGTGATTGCCTTCTAATCGCACAACAACGGGCACTTGAATACCTACTTCTGATACGGCTGTGATAATACCTTCTGCAATAAAATCGCACCGTACAATACCACCAAAAATATTAACTAACACAGCCTTAACATGACTATCCGATAAAATAATTTTAAATGCTTCTTTAACACGTTCCTGCGTTGCGCCACCGCCCACATCTAGAAAATTAGCCGGTTCGCCGCCATATAATTTAATGAGATCCATCGTTGCCATAGCAAGGCCCGCACCATTAACCATACAGCCAATCGCGCCTTCCAAAGGAATATAGTTTAACTCCCATTCTTTAGCTAAAACTTCTCGAGCATCTTCTTGGCTCATATCACGCATTTCACTTAATGCTTGTTGCCTGTATAAAGCATTATCGTCAATATT
This sequence comes from Gammaproteobacteria bacterium, assembly GCA_044225595.1. Lineage (GTDB taxonomy): Bacteria > Pseudomonadota > Gammaproteobacteria > UBA6186 > Azoamicaceae > CADEGZ01. The sequence continues at coordinate 120,871 of JBGAIG010000003.1, read as the reverse complement.
AAGCTTTGCATCTAAACAGATTAACTGACCTGCTTTTGTTAACACTAATGGATTAATTTCAAGCAGACTTAAATCATATTCGAGAAATAGCTGATATAACCCTGTGATTATTTTAAAGAACTGCTTGCTAGCTTGTTCATTTAATTGCAATTTAGCTGATAATGCTCGGCATTGATAGGACATCACACCCAAAAAAGGATCAACCACTAATTTTAAAATTTTATCGGGAGAAGTTTTAGCTATCTGTTCAATTTCTACGCCGCCTTCAGTCGATGCCATCAACACGATTTTTTTTAAAGCGCGGTCGATAACAGCACCTAAATAATATTCTTTATCGATTTCGGAGGTTTCTTCAATCAGTAACGCATTAATAGGCTGGCCTTTTTCATTCGTTTGTGCGGTCACTAATCGCGTATGCAATAAGCCCTTCGCAACTGCCGCTAACTCTTCTTTATTATTCACGCGTTTAACACCACCTGCTTTCCCTCTGCCACCCGCGTGTACTTGGGCTTTCACAATCCAAGCTTTTGTATTTAATCCATCTACTGCCAACAAGGCTTGCTCTACGCTATTGACAAGAATGCCTTTAGGAATAGGCAACCCCATTTTGGCTAACAATTGTTTTGATTGATATTCATGTAAATTCATAATCGTTATCCTATATCTCTACATATAAAATTAAACATTTAACAACAAGCGTGCCGGATCTTCAATCAGTTCTTTAACGGTGACCAAAAATTGAACGGCATCCGTACCATCAATAATACGATGATCATAAGACATTGCAAGATACATCATTGGTCGAATCACAACAATACCATTTTCAACAATTGGTCGCTCTTCGATTTTATGCATGCCTAGAATGGCACTTTGCGGCGGGTTTAAAATGGGTGTCGACATCAGCGAACCAAAACCGCCTGCATTGGAAATCGTATAAGTTCCACCTGAAATTTCTTCAATACTTAATTGGCCATTTTTAGCTTTTTCTTTAAATTCTGCAATTTTTTTTTCAATTTGTGCCATATCTAACAATTCTGCATTTCTAATAATGGGTACAACCAAACCTCTTGGAGAAGAAACCGCTATACCAATATCATGATAACCATGATAAATAATGTCATTTCCATCAACAGAGGCATTCATAATTGGAAAACGTTTTAAGGCTTCCACCACAGCAATCGTAAAGAAAGACATCAACCCTAATCGTACGCCATAATCTTTTTCGAATGTTTCTTTGTATTTTTGCCGTAACCCCATAACAGGCTGCATATTAACTTCGTTAAAGGTTGTTAAAATTGCGGCGGATTGTTGTGCTTGTAACAATCGTTCTGCCATACGTGCACGTAAACGAGACATGGGAACGCGTTTTTCAATTCTATCACTGATGGCTAATTCATCAGCATCGTGCTCTGCCTTATTCACTGGTATCGGTTGAGAAATAGTTTGTTTTTGCGCTACGACTTTGGTAACATCTTCTTTGGTAATTCGACCGTCTTTCCCTGTGCCTTGTACTGCTGTTAAATCTACATCTTGTTCTTTAACAAATTGTCGAACTGATGGTGATAATAATGCTTTTTTAGAATTTTTTTCAGTAGCAGCAGCGCTTTCTACGGGTGCTTTTGAAATAGCTTCTGCTGTAAACAACCCAACAACCTCTGCTGATTTAACCGTATCGCCTTCCTGCTTTAAAATACTTTCTAAAAAACCATCTGCAGGCGCCACGACTTCTAAGACAACTTTATCAGTCTCGATATCCAATAAGTGTTCGTCGCGATTGATTTTTTCACCCACTTTTTTATACCAAGTTGCAATAGAGCCATCTGCCACCGATTCTGGCAATACAGGTACTTTAATTTCCATACTCATAGGGTTTTTCCTTTATTTAAAGCATCGCTTACTAAGGCAGCTTGCTGCTCTTGGTGTAAATGTAAATAACCAACAGCCGGCGCTGCTGCCGCTTGTCTACCGGCATAATGTAATGCTTTTTTTTCCGCAACAACAGCCATTAAATGATGGTGAATATGATACCATGCGCCTTGATTTTTAGGCTCTTCCTGACACCAAATAACTTCTGTTGCATTGTGATACAAAGAAAGCAGCTCTTTTAATTCAAGTGCAGGGAAAGGGTATAATTGCTCAACACGAAGAATGACAACTTCTTTTTGATGATCCAAGCGTCTTTTTTCTAACAGATCATAATAAACTTTTCCACTGCATAAAACAATGCGTTTTACTACATCGGGTGGAATATCATCCACTTCTGATAAAACAGGAAAAAATTTACCCGTCTCTAATTCTTCCAAACGAGAAACCGCTAATTTATGGCGTAGCAAGCTTTTGGGCGTTAATACAATTAATGGTTTTCGAATAGGCCGTACCATTTGTCGGCGAATCATATGAAAAACTTGTGCAGGCGTTGTGGGTACGCACACTTGCATGTTGTGCTCAGCGCAAAGTTGCAAATACCGCTCGAGCCGCGCAGATGAATGCTCAGCACCTTGTCCCTCGTAACCGTGCGGCAAATATAAAGTTAAGCCGCACAATCTACCCCATTTCTGCTCGCCAGAACTAATAAATTGATCAATCACTACTTGTGCATTGTTTGCAAAATCCCCAAATTGCGCTTCCCAAATTGTAAGTCCACAAGCTTCTGTTTGTGCAAACCCATATTCAAAAGCTAGCACGGCATTTTCTGACAACAACGAATTAACCACCGTAAACTTGGCTTGATTTTGAGAAAGATGTGATAAGGGCACATATTCTGTGTTCGTTTTTTGATCGTACAAGACGACATGCCGATGAAAAAAAGTACCGCGACCCACATCTTGCCCAGATAATCTGATTAAATAATTTTCATTTAATAAAGTTGCATAGGCTAGAGTCTCCGCATATCCCCAATCTAAGGGCAGCTCGCCTTGCGTCATCTTGCGGCGATCTTCAACAATTTTCTGCACACGAGGGTGTAAAACAAAATTTGCTGGCAGCGTTGTTTGGCTGTCAGCGAGTGCTTTGAGCGTAGGTAAAACAACGCCTGTATGAGCAGGTATTCGCCAATCTTTAGAACCATATGGTTCCCAATTGGATGAAAACTCCCGGGCTACTTCATTAACAAAATTACGTGCAACAACCTGTTGCCGTCTATCCAAAGAATCTCGATAGTCTTTGATCATCCCCTCTACTTCTACCGAAGACAAAGCTTGATCTGCAATTAGCTTGTTGGCATATAACTGTGCTACAGGCAACATTTTGCGAATTAACTGGTACATAAGCGGCTGTGTTGCGGCAGGCTCATCTGCTTCATTGTGTCCTTGTCTGCGATATCCAATCAAATCGATGATGACATCTTTTTTAAATTTTGTTCTATACCTTAAAGCTAAATCTATGACGATATAAACTGCTTCAGGGTCATCTGCATTTACATGAAAAATAGGCACTGCTAGCATTTTACCAATATCGGAACAATATAATGTTGAACGGGTATCATGCGGATCACTCGTCGTAAATCCAATTTGATTGTTTACAACAATATGAATTGTTCCACCAATTTTAAAGCCGCGAGTTTGTGACATATTTAAAGTTTCCATCACAACACCTTGACCCGCAAAAGCAGAATCTCCATGTATCGCAATCGAAAGTACTTCGTTATAATCATAATCATTTCTGCGTTCTTGCCGTGCTTTAACAGAACCACAAACCGCTGGTGTAATAATTTCTAAATGCGATGGATTAAAGGCCAATGATAAATGCACATGACCACCTGGCGTAGAAACATCTGATGAAAATCCTTGATGATATTTGACATCCCCTGTCTCCAATGTAATATCGTGATTTTTACCTTCAAACTCATCAAACAATTGATTCGGTGTTTTTCCTAAGAGATTCACTAAAACATTCAAACGACCTCGATGCGCCATACAGATAATCATTTCTTTAGCACCGCTTGCACCGCCCTGCTGAACAAAAGTATCTAAGGCCACCAACAGGCTATCGGTTCCTTCTAAAGAAAAACGTTTTGCACCGGGATATTTTGCACCCAAATATTTTTCTAATCCATCTGCCGCAATTAAACATTCCAATAATCGACGTTGTGTCTCTAATGGCAATGTGTTTTGAAATCTCGCATTTTCCACTTGCTGTTGAACCCAGATTCGTTCGGGTGAATCAGGTATATGCATAAATTCTGAGGCAATCGTACCGCAGTAACATTGCTTTAAAGCATCTACAATTTGTTGCAGTGTTCGTGTAGAAAGTCCAGGGAGTGATCCTGCATCAAAATTTAAAGCTAAATCAGCCGATGTTAAATGATAATAAGACAACATTAACTCGGGAACCTGTGGTTGGACACGCAATTTTAAGGGATCGATATCTGCATGAAGATGACCGAGTAATCGATACGCATCAATCAATTCACAGACCGCTGTTTGTTTTCGCTCTCGAGACAGCGCGGCTTCTAAACGTGCTATTTCTACTGGACTCTCGCCATCGCTCTTGATAACCATCGTGGCATGAGCTGCCATTGGCAGACCGGGGTGGCGCACGATTTGTTTAAAGACGGCTTGAATTTCTGAATGCCGAGGCTCTTTAGCAATGCCATCTACTAACGGCAATTGCTCGAAATATTGCCGCCATTCACCAGATATAGACGTTGGATCTCTTAAATAGTCGTCATATTGTTGTTCTAGGTACGCAGAACTACCAGCATCTAATAGTGCTGTATCTTGTAGTTCACGCATGCTGGCTTTATGATTTGCCATTAAAAACACTCTTCTTGTAGTCAATAAACGACTTAATTATAGAAGCAGAAAGCGGTTGGTGCTTAAAATGGCATTATACAATAATGCCTTCACGATCCATCTTTAATAATTTTATCTCGAATATCTGCAATCGCTTTGGTGGGATTTAAGTTTTTTGGGCAAACATCAACGCAATTCATAATACTACGGCAACGAAAAATGCTATAGGCATCGTCTAATTGCGCTAACCGCGCTGCTGTTGCATCATCCCTGGAATCTTCGATAAACCGCGCTGCCTGTAATGCAGCTGCAGGGCCTAAAAACTTCTCAGGATTCCACCAATAAGATGGACAGCTGCTAGAACAACAGCCACACAAAATACATTCATACAGTCCATCCAATTTTGCACGTTCAGCGGGCGATTGCAGACGCTCGATGCCAGGCGCTGGTTGACTATTTTGTAAATAGGGTTTTGTTTTTTCATATTGCTTATAGAAATTGGTCATATCAACGATTAAATCCCGGATAACGGGCATACCCGAAAAAGGTCTTAACACCACAGGCTCTTTCATACCCGCCAAAGGCGTTATGCATGCCAAGCCATTGCGGCCATTAATATTCATGCCATCAGAACCACAAACGCCTTCCCCACAAGAACGTCTAAATGACAAAGTTTCATCCTGTTTTTTAAGTATTTTTAAAGCATCTAATACCATCGCGGCCGGTGTTTCTTTTAAATTTAATTCGTAGTCTTTCATATAAGGCTTTTGATCAGTTTCCGGATTAAAACGATAAATTGAAAACTTCATCAATAAGTCCTCGCTTTGGGTGGAAAGGCATCCACAGAAATGGGCTGCATATTAACCGGTCGATACGCTATTCTGTCATCGACAAAATAAAGCGTATGCGTTAGCCATTCTTGATCATTTCTCAAAGGATAATCTTGTCTCGCATGCGCACCTCGGCTTTCTTTTCTAGCAATCGCTACAAAAGCCGTTGCTATCGCCACACACATCAAATTATCTAATTCTAAGGCTTCAATCCGTGCCGTGTTAAATACACAACTTTTATCGGATAAACTGGCTGATTTTAAACGTTCGCGCAGCACTTTTAATTTTTTAAGACCTTCTTGCATAATATCTTCTTTTCTAAACACACCAAAATCGTTTTGCATCACTTTTTGCAACTCAGCACGAATATCAGCAACACACTCGCCAGCTTTGTTCTTATTCCATCGATTATATTCGCTTAATGCACTATCCAAATCGACGTCTTTAATCATTTGTCCGGTTAATTCATCATCATTGATGTGTTCTAAAATATGTAATCCTGCAGCACGCCCAAACACCACTAAATCTAATAAAGAATTGCCACCCAATCGGTTAGCACCATGCACAGAAACACATGCACATTCACCCACGGCATATAAACCAGGAACGGGTAGATGTTCCCCCTGAGTATTTTCTGTCAGCACTTGTCCAAATTTATTCGTCGGAATACCGCCCATCATGTAATGACAAGTGGGTACAACTGGAATGGGATCATGAATCGGATCAATGTTAGCAAATGTCATGGCTAATTCACGAATACCAGGCAACCGTTCCAAAATAATTTTTTTGCCTAAATGATCTAATTTTAACAAAGCATGATCACCTTCTTTACCACATCCACGCCCTTCTCGAATTTCGACTGCAATCGCACGAGAAACGACATCCCTAGAAGCAAGATCTTTTGCATGAGGCGCATAACGCTCCATAAAACGCTCACCATTTTTATTAACCAAGTATCCGCCTTCTCCCCGGCATCCTTCGGAAATTAATACACCGACATGTGACAGGCCAGTGGGATGAAATTGCCACATTTCCATATCTTGCAAGGGCAATCCAGCTCTAAGACACATCCCTAATCCATCACCGGTATTAATTAAAGCATTAGTTGTTGATTGATAAATGCGGCCTGCGCCGCCAGTCGCTAACACAACAGAACGGCCTCGTAAAAATAAAAGTTCCCCTGTCTCGATTGACAATGCAACGACGCCCGAAATTCTCCCTTCTAAATCTTTTACCAAATTTAAAGCATACCATTCGTTAAAAAAAGTAGTTTTGGCTTTTAAGTTTTGTTGATACAAGGTATGCAATAATGCATGACCTGTTCTATCTGCTGCTGCAGAAGTGCGCGCTGCTTGCCCGCCAGTTCCAAATTCTTTGGATTGACCGCCAAACGGACGTTGATAGATTTTTCCATTTTCTAAACGTGAGAAAGGCATTCCCATGTGTTCTAATTCATAAACAACCTCAGGACCGACACGGCACATATATTCTATACAATCTTGATCGCCTAAATAATCTGACCCTTTTACAGTATCAAACATATGCCAATGCCAATTATCTGCACTCATATTGCCTAAAGCGGCATTAATACCACCTTGTGCCGAAACCGTATGCGATCGTGTTGGAAATACTTTAGAAATAACAGCAATGCGTTTACCATGTTGAGAAAGCTGCAACGCTGCACGCATACCCGCACCCCCAGCACCCACAATTAACGCATCAAAAGATTGTTCAGCCAATGCCATCTTTTATATACTCCAAAGAATGCGTATCCCCCATACCAAACAAATCAATAATCCACTCATAAAAAAAATCTGCAGCAATAATCTTAATAACGGCGGTTTGACATAATCTGTTATGACTGTCCAGATTCCAATCCAAGCATGTAATATTAAGCTGAATAATGCAAATAAAGTGGCATACTGCATTATTTTGTATGTAAAAAGCGCATACCATTTTTCATATTGTAATGGCGAGTGTGTAATAAAATACCCAATCAAAAAAGCGGTATAAATTGCTAGAATAACGGCTGAAAATCGTTGTATTAACCAATCTTGTAAACCGTTACGTCCCAAGCTGGTTGCAGGCTTCACCATAATTTATATCCAATCAATAAAATCAAACAAAAAGAAATACCAATAACAATCCATGCACTCTTACGTCCCTCGATTTTTGATTCGCCGATATGAACATCCATTAACAAATGGCGAATACCGGCAACCCAATGATATACAAGCGCTGCTAACAATAACCACAGACCTACAACAACGAGTGGGTGACTAAAAAACACCCCTAAATTAAGAAAACGTGCTTTCGATGCTAACGATTCTTGTAATAGCCACAATAATGCTGGGATCATTAAAAAAACGAATATACCCGATAATCGATGTGCGATAGAAACCCATGCTGTTACTGGAAAACATAAGGTAAAAAAATTTAGGCTTGTAGGCCTACTTTTCATTTTTAAGCTGATTTTGCATGTCTTGGGCTGCTTTTTGAGTCTGCATTTTATCGCGTTCCATTTCTAATTTATGCAGTTCTTCTTCCAAAATCGCTTTTTCAGCAATCAGGGGTGGTTTATATGCCGGATAAACTTCTGTTTCAATGGCGCGTTGTTTAGCTTGAATTTCTGCAATTTTTTTAGTAATCGCATCAGACATCATGATCATTTTTGCTTTATAGGCTTTCTCTTCGGGTGTATCTGGCACTGCTTCTGGTTTTGTGTTGGCAACATTACCTGCTGTTCCTGCGGATTGATTTTCCGGGCTATTAGCACTCGCAAATACAGGTAATGCCAAAAAAAATACAACTGCTAAACATTTACAATACTTCATCCCAACTCCTCCCTGCCAACGTTTTGCTCGCTCTAACAATTTTAGTGTAGCATAGAAGTAAACTTGCCGTAACTCAATGATATTAAAAAGTTTTATCTAAATTGTGTGACTTTTGTTTAATTTTTTCTATACTAGAGTAATATTTAACTTATCCTCACATGCCGTGTTATAGGAAATATCAGATGAATGACGATAAAGCAGAACTGCATGTCCCTGGTAAAGAACCCCTGCCCTTACCCATATTATCGGGTACATTAGGACCAAAAGTGATAGATGTCACAAGCCTCAACCGTTTTGGGGTGTTTACCTTTGATCCCGGATTTCAGTCTACGGCAGCCTGTAAATCGAAAATTACCTTTATTGATGGCGATATGGGCACCTTATTGCACCGTGGATATCCTATTGCAGCCTTGGCAGCAGAATCTGATTATCTGGAAGTCTGTTATCTGCTTTTAAATGGTGAGTTGCCTACTCAGACACAAAAAGATCATTTTATTACGCAGATACAGCACCATACCATGGTGCATGAGCAATTCAGCAATTTCTTTAATGGATTTCCACGTAATTCGCATCCGATGGCTATTATGTGTGGCGTTGTCGGCGCCTTATCTGCCTTCTATCATGATTCTCTCGACATTAAAAATATTAATCATCGCGAATTAGCAGCTTTACGTCTTATTGCTAAAATGCCTACCATTGCAGCAATGGCTTATAAATATTCATTAGGACAGCCGTTTGTATATCCATTAAATAGCTTAAGTTACACAGAAAATTTCTTACATATGATGTTCTCTGTCCCTGCTGAAATCAGTGCAGTTAATCCAGTTCTCGTACGTGCGATGGATCGTATTTTTACACTACACGCTGATCACGAACAAAATGCCTCCACTTCTACAGTACGCCTTGCCGGATCTTCGGGTGCTAATCCATTTGCTTGCGTTTCTGCGGGGATTGCAGCGTTATGGGGACCTGCACACGGTGGTGCTAATGAAGCAGTCATCAATATGCTGCAAGAAATTGGTGATATTAGCCGCATTCCCATCTATCTCGCGCGTGCTAAAGATAAAAAAGATACTTTTAGATTGATGGGCTTTGGACATCGCGTATACAAAAATTTTGATCCGCGCGCACGTGTCATGCGACAAACCTGCTATGAGGTCTTAGAAACCTTAAAAATGCACGACAATCCACTCTTTCAATTAGCACTGAAATTAGAAGAAATTGCACTCCAAGATCCGTATTTTATCGAGAAAAAACTCTATCCTAATGTGGATTTCTATTCTGGCATGATTTTAAAGGCTATCGGCATTCCGACGAATATGTTTACCGTCATTTTTGCTATGGCAAGAACGGTTGGATGGATTGCCAATTGGAACGAAATGTTAAGTGAGCCTGACCTAAAAATCGGGCGACCACGTCAGCTTTATACAGGGCCTGTAGAACGCACATTTATCCCCATTGAGAAACGAGGTTAAGCAGTCGCTTCTGTCTGACCCTGTACCTGGGTTTTCAAAGATGCCTTAGGTTTTCTATGTATACCCGCTTTCAATGACCAAGCCGGTAATAGCATAAGTACACACAATCCAGAACAAGTCGCCAAACTTGCAATAAACCCGTACCAACCCCAAATATCAATAACCACACTTAAAGGATAACCCGCCGCAGCCACACCTAAATAGGCACAAAACCCTACAAAACCATTGGCGGTGCCCGCAGCGCTTTTCGTAACAGCTTCTGCCGCTGCCAAGCCCACTAACATTTGCGGAATATAGACCAAAACACCAATAAGCGTTACCCAAAATGAAGTTAAAATAATTTGCTGCGGCTCTAGATACCACAAGCCAGCTATCGCAAACACTAATACAAAAGAACTTAAGACAATTAAGGGGATACGTTTTTGATTAAACCATTTATCTGAGCCCCAACCTGCTAGCAATACGCCAACAAATCCACCAATATCAAAAAGTGCCACACAAATACCCGATGCAACAGGGGTATAACCTTTTACTTCTGCTAAATATAAAAATCCCCAGTTCGCAATAGCTTCGCGCACAATATAAACAAGAAAATAAGACAGCGCCAAAATCCAAATATATTTATTATTTAAAACATGCTTAAATAATATATCTTTGATCGGTAAAATAACGGTATCGCTTTTTTGTTCTTGTATGGGTTCGTTATTAAATTTCTCAATAGGCGGCAATCCCAAAGATTGCGGTACGTCTCGTAAACGATTGAGCAACCATAAGCCAACGGCTAAACAAGCAATACTGGGTATCACCATACCCCAGCGCCAGCCAAACCATAATGCTATCAACGGTCCCACAATAGAAATAATAACAGAACCCGTCGTATGTGAAGTACACAAAATACTCCACCATCTACCCCTTTCGGAATGACTAAACCAATAGGTTAACTGCTTGGTACAGGCAGGCCATCCCCAGCCTTGAAACCAACCATTTAAGCCCCAAAAAATACTAAACATAATCACTGTTGAAGAAAAGCCAAAAAATACATTAAAGAGTGCTGTTAAAATCAATCCAATGGCCATAAAATAACGTGGATTAGAACGATCGGCTAAGATAGCGCTCGTGAATTTACTAATCGCATAAGTAATGGCGCCAACCGTTAATAATTTTCCAATATCACTTTTGGTTAAACCAAAATCACTGACTAAGAAAGGTGTTAAAGAAGAAAAAATTTTGCGTGTAAAATAATAAAACAAATATCCAATATAGGTAGAATAAAAAATACGCAGACGCCAATATTGGTATGATTCTTTAATCTGTGCAGCATCACGCATCTCCGGTAAGTGCGGTGCTGGCTTTAATAAATCAAATACAGCCATAATTATGCGGCCTCCTAACTTACAAATATCACTATAATATAAATGTAGTCAAGCCTAACATGCGAATGCCCAAAATCGCAAAAAAAACGCGCGATTTTGTATCACAAATAACTTATATTCTTGATTTGACGCTTTTGGCCTGATATAAATAACGATGGATGTAGTTTGGCCACCTATTTATCGCATTCGCAGAAGCCCACGCGCACGCCGGACTTTTTTGCAAATTACCCCTGCAAAAGGCTTAGAAATTGTGGTACCCGATAGGCTAAAAAGGCCCAATGTTGAAAAAATACTCATAGAAAAACGAAGCTGGATAGAAAAAATGCTGGCGCGCTTTCAAGTGGTCTTTCCCTCTTCCCCCTTGCATGAACAGAGTCATACAAAGAGCCACTTCATACCGCTTGAAAAGCCCCGTACCCTCATATTGCACGCCTTAGAGGAAACCTGGCAGATATGCTATCAACCTTCTTCCGAAAAACGTATCATGCTGCACATACATGACACTGTCGAAAAAATCTTAATCTTAAAAGGCAATACAAATGATATATCTTTATGTCTCAAAGTATTAAAAAAATGGCTCGTTCAAAAAGCGCACCTACACTTAATATCTTGGCTTCAAAATTTAAGCATTGAGACCCAGTTGATTTATCATCGTGCGGCCATTCGAGGACAAAACACGCTTTGGGGCAGCTGCAATGCAAAAAAAAACATCAGCTTAAATTATAAATTGCTTTTTTTAAGAAAACCGCTCACAGAACACGTGCTGTTACATGAATTATGTCATCTTAAATATCTAAATCATTCTAAACATTTTTGGTTGCTATTAAAAAGTTTTGATAGAGATTGTGCTGAAAATAAAAAAGCGTTAAAGTTGGCTGAATGCTATGTACCTGGTTGGTTAGGATACGTATAAGATATCTCTGGACGTTTTACAACATCAAAACTCGTGTACATAACACTTAAAAAAGATTGTAAACGATCTTCAGCCTCTTTTGGATCTGTTGTATCACTTGTCGAAACTGCAATAATGCCAGATCCTTGCGCATATTTTGCAATAATACGTATTTTATCTAAGAATCCAGCCCATGTCAGATCAGTTGTACTAAATCCCGCCACATAATACCAATACCATACAACACGAAAAACACCCTGTGATTCCAAAGTCACTGTAAAAACATTTGTGCGCTGATTGTCATTGAGCTTTACCTCTGTCACGCCAAAATGCACCGGTTTCCATACGCTCGGGTCATAAACCCTATTTGCATTTGCCAAGATATCAGAAAAATTTCTATCTGAATCGAAATAAGCAGTATAAAAATAAATACTATTTCTATCTGTATCGCTAAAATATTGTCCTTGCAAAGTTGCAGAAGCATTTTTATATAAGGATGTCCATGCCTGACTATTTGCCACATAAGGGCCTGCCCAACCTTGAATCCCTAGCGGCGCGCGTAAAACAATTCCTTTCTGTTTGACTGGATAAAATGATCGAATATTTTCACCTAACCAAGGAGATATCATCAGCATACTAAACGCAATCAAGGTTGGTAATAACCATCGCGCATTCATTGAAACCCAAATAGGTGTTTTATACGCGAAATCTTCGAATTCTTTGGGTTTAGAGAATTTTTGATAGCTTAAATAAATAATCAAAACCAAGATTGCAATTCCAACGATCAACGGACGATGATTTAATGTTGGATCTTGCAAGGGAATAATAAACATTAAATACAACAAAGGCATTAAAATGTGTTTAACCAATAATGGCCCAAAAGCTGTCATGACTAAAGCTGGCAGCATTAACATCACTGCAGCTTCTTCTGCATAATGTAGATTCGTAATATGCCCCACAATAAAAAAAATAACCATCAAAAACAAAGCCAAAAGCCCTAATTGACTAGAAGTAAATACGGTTATTTTGGTAGTTTTAATGCGTGCCATCATAAAATAAAGACTGACCATCACAATACCATAGGTAGACATGCTTAACCATAACGCTTTTTTTACTGTAAAAATGGACTGCAAAGTTGGCATGAAAAAAAAGACCCACCCTGCAAAAAGACAAACAAAAGACAAAATCGCTTTTTGCCTAGATATCGTAACTGCTTTCGTGTTTTTCACAGAGCTCGTATTCCACCTTTATTTTAATCTTGCGGTTCAATATGGTTGCGACTTCCAAATCACCCTCGACAGCTTTAAGTCGTTCTGCTTGCACAATAAAATCCGCTTGGCTTACCTCTATCTTCTAGCACACTGCTTATATTGTAGTGTACACTCTGCTGATGTGGAATGAATGACTGTGTTTGACCTATGAAAAAGCATTTAATTATTTTTTTTATAAGCACATTAAGCCTAAGCGTTTTATCAAGTGCTTTTGCAGGTACCCGGGTAGATGGTTTGCAGTATCAGAAAATAGTCACGCCGCTAAAGCAGACTGTTCACTTGATAGAAGTCGACCCGGCTAAGCTCCATATTGTACCGGCACATGCAAAAGAAAAAGCGCTTGGCCGCGAAACAGTTAAAGCCATCGCTAAGCGTTATAAAGCGATTGCCGCAATTAACGGCGGCTTTTTTAAGAGCGGTGAATGGGTTGATGGGTTGCCTGCAGGCATTCTGAAGATACAAGGGCGATGGTACGGTATCGCCTATCGGGAAAGAGGTGCTATTGGATGGTCAACTCAACTCAACACAACACTCATTGATCGCATTCAAACCAAAACCAATGTTTTTTTAAATCATAAACAATTTCCCGTCTACGCGCTTAATCAGCCAGGCATGGCTAACAAATGTATCTTATATACAGATGTCTATGGCGCTAAGACAGATTCTGTACCCGATGGTACTAATATTATCATTCAAAATAACCGCATTATTGGTATAGAATCGTCTGGTAAAATTGCTATTCCAAAAGGTGGCTATGTGCTTGCGATTGGCCCCTATGCTAAATTCCCTAGCCATCCTATTGATGTTGGCAATCTGGCAACAGTCAATATCGAAATCATTCCGCATTTTGCAAAAAAAGAACATTATCTTGCTTGGCAAATGGTCGACAATGTTTTAGGTGGATCGCCGATATTGTTATACCATGGAACAATAGTGAAAGATTATTCGATGGAACAATTACGTTCACCCTTTATTAAAGATCGCTATGCACGGACAGCTGTTGGCATTTTAAACAATGGTCATTGGCTCTTTACTGTCGTAGAGCAAAGTGCTTTATCCGGCAGCCCGGGTATGACAATCAAAGAATTAGCTGAATTTATGAAAGAGCTAAAATGCGAATACGCACTCAACTTAGATGGCGGTGGTTCTTCGACTTTATATATCAATAATGCTGTTATTAATCATCCAGATGCTGATGAAGATGATTTTGGTTGGTCTGCTTTGCGTCCTGTCTCGGATGCCATATTAATTTTACCCAAAGCCAAAGCTTGACTCAGCAGTTCAAGAAACCCTCATGATAGCATTTCGGTTTTTCTTAATTCTCGTGCAACCTTGTCTAATACACTATTCACAAATTTATGACTATCGAGAGACCCAAAGGCTTTGGCTAACTCCAAGCCTTCGTTAATGACGACACGATAAGGAATATCCAAGCGTTCTTTTAGTTCATACACAGCAATACGCAGAATGGTTAATTCAATTGGATCTAAATCTGCAAACTGCCGATTTAATAAATAAGGCGACATAATCGTTTCTAAAATTTCAAGATGCTGAGGAACTTCGTGTAACAGCAGTTTAAAGTATTCTCTATCAAATGCTTCCGCTGCATGTTCCATCAGAAAATGCATCTCAATATCCGATAAGGCATTTTCAGAAAGCACCCAACTATACAATGCTTGTAAAGCATAACGACGTGCTTTTCTGCGGCCTATAAAAGAAGGTTTTTTACTCATATGCTTCACTTTTTTCTTTTAAACGAACTATACACTTTTGATTCATCTAAACATACACCGGAAAGCGTTTACACAATGCTAAAACTTCTGATTTCACCTTTTGAATGACAGCTGCATCCTCTAAATGATTTAAGACATCTGCTACCCAAGAAACTAACGCTTTGATTTCAGGTTCTCTAAAGCCACGGGTTGTCACGGCTGGCGTTCCAATACGAATCCCACTGGTCAAAAAGGGAGAACGCGAATCATTGGGCACAGCGTTTTTATTCAAGGTAATATGCGCGTCCCCTAATGCTCCCTCTGCTGCTTTGCCCGTGAACTCGCGATCACTGAGATCAACAAGGAATAAATGGTTATCTGTACCACCAGAGACGATTTTAAATCCGCATTGCATTAAACCCTCTGCAAACAAACGCGCATTGACGATAATTTGCTTTTGATAGTCTTTAAACTCAGGCATCAATGCTTCCTGAAAAGCAATGGCTTTCGCCGCAATCACATGCATTAAAGGACCACCCTGTAAACCAGGAAACAATGCTGAATTTAATTTTTTTTCAATTTCAGGATTGCTGCGCGCCAAGATAAGTCCGCCTCTTGGACCGCGTAAGGTTTTATGCGTTGTTGAGGTTGTTACATCTGCAATATCAACCGGCGAAGGATATAAACCTGTAGCCACCAGACCTGCCACATGCGCCATATCGACCATTAAATAAGCACCAACTTTATCGGCAATTTCTCTAAACTTCGTCCAATCGACAATACGAGAATAGGCTGAAAATCCTGCAATAATTAATTTGGGATGATGTTCTAATGCTAATTTTTCGACTTCATCGTAATCGATTAAACCTGTGCTCGGGTTCGTACCATATTGCACTGCATGATAGAGCTTGCCTGAGAAATTAACCGAAGCGCCATGCGTCAAATGACCACCATGAGCAAGACTCATACCCAACACGGTGTCACCAGGATTGAGTAAGGCCATCAAAGCCACGGCGTTGGCTTGTGAGCCTGAGTGGGGCTGCACGTTGGCATAAGCCGCGCCAAATAACTCTTTTACGCGTGCAATCGCTAATTCTTCTGCCATATCAACATACTTACACCCGCCATAATAGCGTTTTTGGGGATATCCTTCGGCGTATTTATTGGTGAGCACAGAGCCTTGGGCTTGTAAAACACAAGGACTTACAAAGTTCTCGGAGGCAATGAGTTCAATATGGTCTTCTTCGCGTTGTTGCTCGCCGTTAATGGCTGCCCAGAGTTCAGGATCAAAGTCTGCAATTTCTAGATTATGGTTATACATGTATCCTCCCACCCAACAGGCTAAACCCCAGCTAATTCACCATTCTACCTAAATTTTCATATTTCGGGTAGTCAATACCTGATTTAAATCAGATAATGCCCTCGCTGAATTTTATATACCATTGCCCTGGTTGCAATGAAGCGTCAACTTTGTAGCCTTTGGGCAGTGATACCCTATATATAGGATTCATAGATAATTCTTTTGCCATTGGTTCGTTAGCAGAAGAAACAATTAACTCACAAGATTTTTTACGCGCAGTGGCAACAAGCCCAGATTTATCTTTACATCTTAACATTTGAATACTCACTGTTTCAAAATTAATTGGCGTTAAATCTCTTAAGAAATTAGTACAATAAATATCTTTGCCTTTTTCTTCCCACTCAAAGCCGATTGTTTTTAATATTGCATCTATTTCCTCTAATAATAAATACAAATAATTTTCATTTAGCAATGTTCTCTCCTGTACATCCATTGGTAAGAATCGCGCCATTTGTTCTTTAAATTTTCCTCCTTGTATAATGTTTGGCAAGCGCTCAATCATAGTGTCAATCTTTTGCGTATAATCGTTAATTTTGTAATCGTATATTTTTTTCTTGATTAATCCCATATTAGCTGCTGCACCGCGTTGTTTTAACCAGTATAAATCCCAAATATCGCGATATCGTAAATGATTGGGAGAATCTTGATCTTGACAGTTCACAAAAGAAATTACTTTGTCCGAAAGAATTTCATCGAGCGTTTCTACGATAACAATCGTATCGCCATACCCATCTGGCAAGAAATCATAATTGTGTAAAAGCTGTTTTGGTTCTTTTGTGTAAGCAGGAATATTTGCAACTTCGATTTTGATCACCTGCTTTGGTATATCTCTTTTTTCTGGATGTGTTACTATCCTGATTTGCCATTTACTAACTTTCACATTTCTATATTCAGGTTCTTCTAATAATTCTTTTGGTTCTTTTACACTTACTTCTAGTCCATAGTGTTTTGAAAGATAATCCTCCAGACAGCTTTTTATGGCAATTAAGTCTTCCGTTTTAAAGTCTTTTCCGCCAACAAAATCTAAATCTTCACTAAATCGTGGTGCGCCATAACATAGCCGAAGCGCTGTTCCGCCTTGAAAGATTAATTTATCTAACAATCTTGCACTATTCAGCGCAAACAAAATATCGTAATGCAAAAGTTCTTTTTCTATCACAGGTCTCATATGCAAACGACCTGGTTGGCTCATCGCATTTTCTACCAAAGCTAGAAACTTATTATTCCTTGTCTTCATCCATTTCTCCTAAATCGACCATCTGTGTGTTACGACCAACACGCTTTAAATCACGCCAAGCCGTTACTTTAGAGGCAATACGCAAAGGTCTGTTTTCGACTGTTAGAATCCCTTTTAAAATATCAAGCCAATCTCGTTTGGTGTGAGTATATTCAATGATGCCATAGGACGTTTTATACACACCTTTTCGTCCTGTTGTCATAACAGTTAGTCTATCTAATGGAATCTGTGAAATCACACCATATTCAGATAAGATAGATTCTAGACTAACATAATTATATTTCCCTGGGCGTAATGCTTTTGCAATATGTTCAATAGTGTAACTATCTCGAGAACTGGCTTCTGCATTAACATAAATTTCACGACACGCTCTAACTAGAATATTGTCTTTTACTAAACGCTTAAGTCCTTCACTAAAGGTTTTGGGTGTATCCTGCAGAAAAAGTTTGCGAAGCTCATGCCTTGTATACACATACTTTCCCCTTTTATCCCAAATTCTTAAAATGTTGATGGCCTGTAGCTTTTTCATATAGCTCCTTTAAGTAGACAATTTTACTATAAAAATATAGGTTTTTTGTCTACTTAAAATATACGCCATTACGAAGTGTACGTCAATACCATTTTTTAATAGCCTATTTGTCCACTTAAAATACTATATAAAATTTCAGTTTTCTTAACAGCTTTGATGGTTCTTTAATGATTTAATCGCTGTCGAGTAGCTTCATATAGACATATGCCCGCAGCGACCGAAACATTTAAGCTCTCAACTACACCCATCATGGGAATTTGCATTAAGATATCGCAATGTTCTTCAGTTAAACGCCGCAAGCCCGTGCCTTCTGCACCCAGCACAATCGCAACAGCACCCTTTAAATCGACTTGATATAGCGATTGCTTCGTTTGCATAGATGTACCCATTATCCATACACCCAATTTTTTCAGCATTTCTATGGCACGTACCAAATTGGTTACCTGCACCACCGGAACGGTTTCGGCAGCACCACTCGCCACTTTTCGCACTACCGGTGTTAAGCTCGTCGCACGATCTTTGGGTATAATAACAGCTGTCACACCAACAGCATCTGCTGTGCGCAAACAAGCTCCCAAATTGTGTGGATCTTGTACACCATCTAAAATTAAAAACAAAGGCGGTTTTTCAGCATTGTCTATTAACAATAAAAAATCATCTTCAGTTAATAAGGACTGCACACGTACTTTTGCAGCAACCCCCTGATGATTAAGATTAGGCAGCCATTGATCGAATTGTTTTTTCGCAACGCGATTCACATGCACACCCAAGGTTTTTGCCGTAGCAACTAAAGATAAAAGCGATTGATTATCTTGCGACTCTTGAATATGCAGCTCTAAAAATTGCTCGGGCTTTGAATTTAATAAATGTTTTATTGCATGAACTCCATAAATTAAATCTTCACGCATTTCACTTTCTCTCTTTACGTTCTTTTTCTCTTTTTTTCTTTTTATGATGCTGGCTTTTTTTCTTATTTTTTGAAGCATCTGATTGGCGATCGTTTCTACCCCTTCGACTACTCTTTTCGGACTTCGCACGCTTTTTTCTTTTGTCTTTTTTGCCAATTACTGCTGGCACACCCAGCAATTCGAAATCAATTTTACGATCGTCAATATCAACTTTAGTCACTTTGACTTTAAGGCTACTACCTAATTTATATTCAATACCCGAACGTTCGCCAACTAGCCGATGATGAATGGCATCAAAATAATAATAATCATTACGTAAACTGGTCACATGTACCAAACCATCAATATAAATATCTTTTAATTCAACAAAAAAACCAAAACGCGTCACACCAGAGATAATGCCATTAAATTCTTCACCAATGTGTTTTTGAATATACTGACACTTTAACCAACGAACCGCATCCCGCGTTGCATCATCAGCACGCCGCTCTGTTGTAGAAGCATGATCACCTAAGCGTGCCAAGGACTCTTGAAACTCTTCTGTATCCGCTTCTGCAATCTTCTTTTCTGTCCATTGCCCGCGTAATATCGCTCGAATTTGACGATGTACGAATAGATCCGGATAACGCCGAATGGGAGAGGTAAAATGACAATACGCTGGATAAGCTAATCCAAAATGTCCCAGATTATCTTTTGAATAGACCGCTTGACTTAAAGAACGCAATAAGACCGTTTGAATAATATTGGCATCTGGCCGTTTTTGAATGGATTGTAGTAAGGCAGCATAATCCAAAGGCTGTGGTTTTTTACCACCCCCCAAAGGCAACCCTAATTCATTCAGAAACACTTTTAAATCCGCCAATTTTTCTTCTGGTGGACCTTCGTGATTACGATACAGTGCCGGTAACTTATGTTTTTTCAAAAAACGCGCACACGCAACGTTTGCGCTTAGCATACATTCTTCGATTAAACGATGTGCCTCATTACGCTGTACCGGTTCAATTTTATTAATTTTACCGTCTTTACCAAAAATAATCCGTGTTTCGACTGTTTCAAAATCAATAGCACCGCGTGTTTCACGTGCTTGTTTTAAGACCTGATATAGTTTGTATAAAGCTTCTAAATGCGGCAAAAGTGCTGCATATTGTTCTTTGAGTTTTTCATTCCCATCAGTCAATAAGGCAGCAACTTTTGTATAAGTTAAACGTGCCTGTGATCGCATGATCGCTTCTTTAAACTCATAGCGTGTCGTTTTACCTTGCTTATTAATCGTCATGATACAAGCCATACACAAACGATCAACCGCAGGCTTTAGAGAACACAAACCATTCGATAATATTTCAGGGAGCATGGGAATCACTTGTCCTGGAAAATATACGGATGTTCCCCGTTCTTGGGCTTGTGTATCTAATGCAGTACCCGGACGCACATAAAAGCTCACATCGGCAATCGCAACGATTAAACGAAAACTACCATCGCGTTTTTCTTCGCAAAAAACTGCATCATCAAAATCTTTTGCATCTTCGCCATCAATGGTGACTAATGCCATGTCTCGCAGATCTAAACGACCGCGTTTGGCCGCGCTGGATACTTCTTCGGTTAATTGGCTCGTTTCTTTTAAAACACTTTCAGACCAAATATGCGGTAAATTATAAGCGTGCATCGCTGCCTTAATTTCTATGCCGGGCGTATTTTCAGAACCCAAGATTTCTAAAACATGTCCCACAGGTTCTGTCCAACGTGTCGATTGTCTTTCTAAGGTGACAACCACGATCATACCATCGGCTGCACCATTTTCTTTGCCTTGTGGTATTAGGATATTTTGAACCACTTCTTTGCTATGTGGGATTACATGACAAAATCCGGCTTCTTGCACAAATCGACCCGTTACAACAATACGCTGCTGTTCAATAATTTCTACTAATCTGCCTTCTCTCGCTTGCTCGCCTTTGATATCGATTGTTGAAACAATCACACGATTTCCCGTATAAACCGCATGCGCATCATCCAAGGATAACAAGATACGGTTACTACCATCTGTTGGAATAACCCAGGTTTTTGGCGGTCGGCCTTTTTCAATTAAAACCCGACCTTCGACTAAAATCCGCTTCCCGGCTGGCCAAAAATACCCCCCCCTCAGCCGTTCTAATTGCGCATCACGTATCATTGCTTTAATGCGACGATGTAAGGCATCTTGCCGTTCTTCGTCATCTAATTTTAATTCTTCTAATAATTCTATATAGGTGGCTGGCTGACCACGTTGTTTAAGATGATCAATGATAAATTCACGACTGGGAATAGGGCGCTCATATTTGGCTGCTTCTCTGGCGGCATGGGGATCTGATTTGCTCGTCTTCTTACTCATCTCCCTATCATAACATTGACAACCTCTAAAAGTCTCTGTATTTTTTGTCAAAAATGCCGAGGTGGTGAAACTGGTAGACACGCAAGTTTCAGGTACTTGTGGAGGAAACTCCGTGGAGGTTCAAGTCCTCTCCTCGGCACCAAATTTACCTAACAGCGTAAAGCAACGCCACACCCATTAACATACTCATGAAACCCATCAATCGTAATGCGTTATTGGGTTGCCCAGCAATACGCCCAATTGTTTTTCGCCAAACCTCTGGCTTTACAAAAGGTAACATGCCTTCTATGACTAACACTAATGCCATTGCTGCAAAAAAATCTTGCCACATTTCCACTACTCTTTACATAAGTTAATTACTGACCGCTGCTTGCCACAGTATTTACATTGCCACCATTACGAAAATACTTGAAAAAATCCCCATCGGGTTTTAAGACAAGCACATCTTTTGAGTCTTTAAACACATTTTTATAAGCTTCTAAGCTGCGGTAAAATCGATAAAATTCCGGCGATTGATTGTAACTATCCGCATAAACTTGCGCTGCCTTTGCATCACCTTCGCCGCGCAAACGCTCGGATTCTTTTTGCGCTTCAGCAAGCATAATTCTTGCCATCCTATCGGCATCTGCACGAATAATAGCTGCTTTTGATTCACCACTCGCGCGATAAGCCACTGCTATTCGTTTTCGTTCGCTACTCATTCGCGCAAAAACTTTATCATTGACTTCTGGCGGATATTCGACACGATTAACACGCACATCCACAATTTGCATACCATACTGTGTCACATTGTCATTGGCACGTTTTCTTAATTTTTCCATCAATTCGCGGCGATCGCCAGATACCACATTTTGTAAGGTTCGCTGCCCAAATTCCGAATGCAAAACGCCCTTTACATTTTGTCTGAGTAATTGTTCTGCGCGATCACGGCCACCTAATCCATCGGATATACCATAGGTCGTATTATAAAATAGGGCAAAATCACTGATACGCCATTGCACAAATAAATCAACCAATAACACTTCTTTTTCTTTCGTCACAATACGCTCGGAAGGCACTTCTGTCATACTCAAACGCGTATCAAAAACATGCACAACATCGATCATGGGAATTTTACAATGCAATCCCGGCCCATAAACTTTTACTTGGCCATTTCCATCTTTTTTGAGTTCGCCTAATCGCGCAATAATAGCCCGATCCGTCTCATAAACCGTGTAAACGGTTAAGCCCAATAACATTAAACCCAACGCAACAATAATTAACAAAGTTCGCAATGACTTCATCATGAATTTTTCTCCTTCAGTTGCGATGCCATTGGCATTTGTCTTTTTGCGTTATTCGCTGAGAAATCGCTGCTAGCTTCTTCTACACCAGAATCACTCGTCATTAAACGATCTAATGGCAAATAAATCATATTATTGCCAAGCCCCGAGTCTACAATAATCTTACTCGTTTTATCTAAAATTTGTTCCATCGCATCTAAATACATGCGTGTCTGCATCACTTTTGGCGCTTTTAAATACTGCGGCAACACCAAATTAAATCGCTGTACATTACCCTCTGCGACTAATATGGTTTCTTGTTTGTAAGCTAATGCTTCATTACGTAAACGCTCTGCATTACCTTTGGCTCTAGGTAATACCTCATTTTCATAACCACGTGCTTGATTGACTAATCGTTCTTCATCTGCAGAAGCCTGAATGACTTCGTCAAATGCAGCTCGTACTTCATCAGGCGCTTTTGCAAATTGCATCACCACATCTAATACAGCCAAACCCGTGTGATATTGCTTTAAGGTTTCTATCATCTGCTCTTTAATGGCTGCAGCAATTTCAGATCGTTTTGAAGTTAATACTTCATCCATTGTTGATTGCCCTAACACTTGACGTAAAGCGCTTTCTGCAGATTGATCCAGACTTCGAATCGGATTAACAACATTAAATAAATAGGCGCTAACATCATCACGCTCATCACCCACACGATATTGAACTGCAACACCAACCGATACAATATTACCATCACGCGTTAACATTAAACCGTTATGATCACTCGTTGCAACTTGCTCTACATTAACTACTTGTTTCGATTCAATTAAAGGTGGAAGCCAATGCGGACCCGGATCGACTGTGCGTACATATTTTCCAAACCGTGTAACAACGGCACGCTCCGGTGGATCAACAATATAAATGCCGCTGATGATATACAAAACCAATATCAAAAAAAGTCCGATACCAGCAAACAGCTGAAATTCTTGTCCCACGCCATTCGTTGTAAAACCTGATCCCACTTTGCCAGAAAATAGCTGCTTTATTTTATGATTAAATTGTTTAAAAATTTGATCCAAATCCGGAGGCCCCTGCTCCCCGCCTTTTCGACCCCAAGGATTCTTACCATCTTTATCGCCCGGTTTATTCCAAGCCATACCATAAGGTTTTTTGATCATGTTTATATTTCCCATTTTCATGATGATGTCTTCCGCCAACAGGTTTCTAATTCAGGATTTTGTCTGCACAATTGATTCCATTTAAGTCGCGGCACTCGAATGTGTAAATGCCAATGACCCTCTTCATTTAAAGATTCGCTCACAACCGCTCTCATTTCAAATAACACCGATCGGATCTCCGCTTGGTTAGGCAATAAACCTATTTCACCGCTAACCATTTCGTGTGTTAAATATGCTGTAATAGCCTCTTTCAATAAATCAAGCCCTGCTCCGGTAGCTGCTGAAATAAAGACCCGTTGAATCACGCCGTGCGCATCCTTCAACGCTTGCGGCGTTACAGTTTTGGCTAAATCAATCTTATTGTAAACTTCTAATCGAGGTACCGCTAGAGCCTCGATTTCTTCAAGTACCTGTTCAACATCTGCAATATGCGCTTCACGCGATTCATCTTGGCTGTCTATGACGTGCAGCAGAAGATCCGCATCTTTGGTTTCTTCCAAGGTTGCCCTAAATGCTTCGACTAAACCATGCGGCAATTGGCGAATAAAACCAACCGTATCCGCACAAATTACTTTACCAACAAAAGGTAACTCTATCGTACGCAATATGGGATCGAGTGTTGCAAATACTTGATTCGCGACAAAGACGGTTGAACCGGTTAATGCATTAAATAAGGTTGATTTTCCGGCATTGGTATATCCAACCAAAGATACCGTAGGTAACAATGCTTTTTGACGTGATTGCCGTCCTTGATCTCGCTGCTTACGAATTTTTTCTAATTTTGCCTGAATATTTTTAATGCGCCCTCGAATTAAACGACGATCGACTTCTAACTGTGTCTCACCAGGCCCTCTAAGCCCAATCCCGCCTTTTTGCCGTTCTAAATGCGTCCAGCCTCGTACCAAACGAGAGGCATGGTGTTTTAGCTGCGCTAATTCAACTTGTAACTTACCTTCGTAAGTACGCGCACGCTGTGCAAAAATATCCAGAATTAAACCAGTACGATCGAGTACGCGGCATTTTAAAGCACGTTCTAAATTACGTTCTTGTCCCGGCGTTAATGCATAATCAAACAAGATAAGCTCGATTGCTTCTGCGACAACCAGCGCTTTTAATTCTTCTACTTTACCTGTACCAATGCAAAACTTAGCATCCGGTACGTCACGCGTCGTTGTGACAATTTCTACAACCTCAGCGCCTGCGGCTAATGCAAGTTCCCGAAATTCTGAGACATCTGGCATTCTATACACATTACGCAAGTGGAGATGAACTAAAACAACGCGCTCACCTCCTGCGGGTCGTTCAATCAACTAGATATTCCCCAGTTCTTCTTCACCCACAAATTCTTCATCTTCGATTTCACTTGCATCGTCTTCGCTAGACTGTACACCTTGCGCTAATTTAACATTCCGCGTTGGAACAACCGTTGATATAGCGTGCTTATAGACCATTTGGCTAACGCTATTCTTTAAGAGCACAACAAATTGATCGAAAGATTCAACATGCCCTTGTAATTTAATTCCGTTAACTAAGTAAATAGAAACGGGTACTCGCTCTTTACGCAATGCGTTTAAAAATGGATCTTGTAACATTTGCCCTTTAGACATATTTGTTTTCTCCATGATGTTATTGTGGCTATTCCACCTCAACTGGCCTTAAGACACGCAGTGTAGCACGGTCGACAAAGAAGCTAAACCGGTATTTGACAGCCACGTGATGCCAGATGTCGTGCCAGCTGAGTTTCTTAACCAGGTTAATTGCCGTTTCGCGAGTTGCCGCGTCGCAGCAATAGCCTTGTCAGTCATCTCATGCATCGTGTACTCGCCTTCTAAATATTTCCATACTTGACGATACCCAACTGCACGCATCGAAGGCATTTCAGGATTCAAATCACCGCGTTTAAATAACGCTTCGACTTCTGCTACAAAACCCGCTGTCAACATTTGATAAAACCGCTCTGCTATTTTTTGATGCAAGAATGCACGATCTTCTGGTGCAAGTGTAAAGGCATGAATTGTATAATTTTGTACGGCTTCCATTGTTTTTTGTGCATTAAACAATGTAGACAGCGGCCGCCCTGTGATTGCGTATACCTCTAAAGCACGCTGTATACGTTGTGGATCATTCGGATGAATGCGTACCGCACTTTCGGGATCAACCGCCGCTAGACGTTGATGCATGGCATCCCAACCTATTTTTTGTCCTTCTTTTAATAGCTCATCTCGGATATTAAGATCCGCCGATGGTAAAGGTGATAGTCCCTGCTGCAATGCACGAAAATAAAGCATTGTGCCACCCACTAATAATGGAATATGACCGCGTGCTGTGATCTCTGTCATCAACCGTGCTGCGTCTTTTGTAAATTCTGCAGCAGAGTAACTTTCTCGTGGATCCCGAATATCAATTAAGTGATGAGGGATACCCTGCATCTCAGCTAAACTGGGTTTCCCAGTGCCAATATTCATTCCTCGATAGACCATAGCAGAATCAACGCTAATCATTTCAACAGGTATTTTTTGCGCCACTTCAATCGCAAACGCGGATTTTCCAGCAGCTGTTGGACCCATTAAGAAAATCGCTGGCGATTTACGGATATTATACTTAGTCATGATATCTCTAAGAAACTAAAAAACTTAAAAAAAGATCGAACGAAATTGTTCCAGCGTGAACTGTTTATAAAACGATTTTTTTTCATTTTCATTTAAGAAGCTCGCGTTTTTAAATTCCAACATCAATGCTGGATGCATATCTTCTGTTGGCATTTTGCTTTGAATAACATAATCAACCACTAAAGCTATACAAGATTCAACTGTTGTTAGGGACAATAATTTATTTAACAGCGCATTTAAATTTTCTATTTCTGAACCTAATACCTTAGGCACAGAACGTACCAAAACCAGCTGATGGCCGCCCATTGTTAATTCAAAACCTAAATGTCCCCAATCTAAAGCACTAGATTCAATATCTATGTCATCTGCAACCCGAATAGATTTTGGCATCAACAAAGGACGTGAAGCAATCTGGCCTATTTGATATTCTGCTTTTAATAATCGCTTTAAGTAAACACGATAGGCTGCTTTTACATCAACAAGCATCACGCCCTCGTTATTTTCAACCCATAAAAATTCACCCTTAAAAAGAAAAAATGATTTATCTAACTGTGGCTGATGGGGATTCAGATTAACCTCTGCTCTTTCACCTCTTTGAAAAAGAGGGGGTAGGGGAGATTTTTTATCCTCTTCCCTCTTTAAGCCTTCTTGTATGGCATACGATAAAAAAGCATGTACGGTACGCACTTCTCTAAAACGCACCTCATGTTTGGTAGGATGTACATTGACATCTACAGCCGCAGGATCACATTCGAAATATAAAACATAGGCTGGAAATCGACCCAAAATATTAATAGATTGATAAGCCTGCCGCACAGCATGCATCACAATTTTATCTCTCACAATACGACCATTGACATAAAAATATTGTAAATCTGCTTGGCTGCGCAGCGCATTTTCAGAACCTAACCAACCTGTTAATTTTAAACCATTGGCTTCTGCGTCAATATAATAGGCTTCTTCAACAAAACGTTTACCGCATAATTGCGCGACGCGCCGCGTATGTGCTTCTAGGCTACGGCATATGCCTAATCTTTTCTGTACTCCCTCATCTTGTTGCAACTTAAAAGCAACAGCCGGTTGACTTAAAGCAATACGTTTAAATATCTCTTCTAAATATCCTGCTTCTGTCTTTTCTGATTTTAAAAATTTACGCCGCGCGGGCGTATTATAAAAGAGATCGCGCACAGCAATGGATGTGCCTAGGCGTTTTGCAACCGGCGTTAAATTGAGTGTTTTATCTCGACCCTCTAATTGAATAGACCAGCCACAAGATTGATTTTCAACCGAAGAAATTAATTCCAAGCGCGATACTGAGCTGATGCTCGCCAAAGCCTCACCACGAAAACCGTATGATTGCACGCCTTCCAAGTCTGATAAGCTTGCAATTTTACTGGTTGCATGCGATGCAATGGCTAAAGGTAAATCTTCTTTACAAATTCCCAAGCCATTATCTTGCACTTGAATTAATTTAATACCACCGCCTTCAATTCTGATTTCAATCTCTGTGCTGTTCGCATCCAAGCTATTTTCTAATAACTCTTTCAAAACAGATGCAGGCCGCTCGACAACTTCGCCTGCAGCAATTTGATTGGCCAAATGCACAGGCAATTGGTGAATGCGTTTTTGCGCTAATTGTTCTGTTGATTTTTGTGTTAGTTTTTCTTCTTCTGTTATCATGTTGATTGCTCTGCTTTTGTTAATTTTAAAATTCGACCTTCGCCTTCGGAGGCCAAACTTAATTCTAAAATTAAATCTGCCTTAGGCAGAAAGCCTGTGCCACGCTCAGGCCATTCCACTAAAACAATCGCATCTGGTATAAAATAATCTCGGATACCTATTGATTCTAATTCTTCTGGTGCATCTAATCGATATAAATCAAAATGATAGACGCTGCAATCTTTAAATTGGTAGACCTCAACTAATGTAAAAGTCGGACTTTTGACAGCACCCGCATAACCCAACCCTTTTAAAAATCCGCGAACGAGTGTTGTTTTGCCAGCGCCCAATTCTCCTACTAAAAAAATTACGATGGGTGCTTTAACAATTGCAGCCAGCTCTTTGCCGATGGCTTCTGTTGCGGTAGCATCTGGCAAAAATTGCTGACCATTATCCAAAGTTGGTTCTCTAAGATCCAATTGAGGCATTTTTAATCGAAATCCTCTTGAGTTATCCGTGGTTTATCCTAGGATATCGAGTCAACATAAAGTGGTCAAATCCAACCTTACATAATAATACCTAAAGTAATACCAAAATAGGCCGAATATCTATAAATAAGTCATCGAATTTATGCAGGAATCGTCGTTATGAGTTCAACAGATGCCAGAGAAGATTTGATAAAAAATATAAGCAACACCATTGAAGAAGCAACAAAATTACTTCATGATGGAAAGCAGCATTTAGAGAAGCTCGAGAAACCTTATTCATCAGAGGGAGACTTCCCTCGTGACTGGGAACCAAGAATTATTGAATTTATTCTTTTTTGCAGACTAATTGAGATAAAAAAGAAAGGATTAGAAGCCCTAAAAGATAAAGTAGAAGACCTAGAAACAGATTTAATTTTAGAAAGCCCAAAAGAACCGACAGCGCGCACGGAAGCTCCGCAACAAGAACAAGAGAAATTCACAATAGCGGTAGACGAAAATGCAGATTGGGATCAAGAGGTTCTCGATGAGGAAGCAGCCGGTACACTGGTGGGATTTGATGCTGAGGCATTTGCAAAATTAGTGCAACTAGACAAGCCAAAACAAAAACCTGCTAACGTACAACAAACATCTGTTAATATACAAGAATATGAAGACCTGAAAAAATCAATTGAAAATCTTCAAAAGGATTTTCCAGGCAAGAAGGAGAGGTCAACTCAAAAAATTACGAGACTCCCTGAACCAAAACCACTTTTACCGGCAATGCAATATTTACAAAAAAAACAAAGTGAATCGAAACAGGTCTTGAAGGTATCATTAGATTCTAAAAAGCCAAAACTTGATCAATAACCGATACAGTAATCCAGATTCTGCTAGAAAAATGGTAATCTTATGTCCATTGGGTTATTCGAGCAGAAAAAAAGTATCCCGATAATGCCGTAATTCTCCAATAGATTCTTTAATATCTTCCATAGCAAGATGCGCTGATTTTTTCTTAAACAATTTGAGAATGCCGGGCTTCCAATGTTTAGCAAGCTCTTTTATCGTACTGACATCCAAATTACGATAATGAAAATATTGTTCTAACTTTGGCATATGCCTATATAAAAATCGTCTATCTTGACAAATACTGTTACCACACATCGGAGAGTGGTTTGATGGTACAAAACGCATAATAAATTCTAAGGTTTGTGTCTCTGCATCGCTTTCATTCATCGGACTATTTCGAACGCGATCAACCAACCCGGAGCGCGTATGCTGTTTGGTATTCCATTCATCCATCGCCAGCAATCTTGCATCTGATTGCTTAATTGCCAACACAGGCCCTTCCGCAATAATCTCTAAATTGCGATCAGTAATAATGGTGGCAATTTCGATAATGCGATCTTTATCGGGATCAAGACCTGTCATTTCTAAATCGATCCAAATGAGGTGGAGCGGATTGGGTTTCATATAGGTTCTCATCAGCATAAATTAAGGCATTTCATTATACCTGATGTTATCTTAAAATTAAATAAATACGTTAATAAACTGACTTTTAGCTATTTGTTGAAAAAAACTGACAACCTATTTTAGAACAAAATAAACTCTGATATAGTTTTTCAATGAAAATCGTAAAATTGAAACCGGCTTAAGATAAGGATATTGCCATGCGTGTGCATTCATTAGTAGAACCTTCATTCGAGACACTACAAAAATATTTCGAAGCGCTTGTTTTAGAACGAGAAATGAACACCCCTTTCCAATACTTAAGTGAAGCGCACCGCCAAGGCATTGCGAATAAATTTGCTAAAAAATCACTGCAAGAACTAGAATGGATGGCCCGCAGATTAGATAAATCCCTATTATAAAACGCCTCTCCCTGGTATGATGGCTTTTTAAGGAGCCCTTGTTTGTTATCAAGATTACAACATTTCTTACCTCAATATGGCTTGTCGTCTTTTGCCGGATTATTGGCAAATTGCAAAATCCACTGGCTCAAAAATAGACTTATCCAATATTTTGTCTGGCGCTATCCGATTAATTTAACAGAAGCTCTTAACCCTAATCCCTACGAGTACGCTTGTTTCAACGATTTTTTTACACGCGCTTTAAAACCCGAGGTACGCCCCCTCGCAAATGGCATTCATGATCTGGTAAGTCCTGTCGATGGTCAAATCAGTCAACTCGGCACGATTTTTGCTGGCAAAATTTTTCAAGCCAAAGGACATCATTTTACAGCCGAAGAATTATTAGGCGGCGATGCTGCATTGGCAAAGCCCTTTGTTAATGGATCTTTTCTAACAGCCTATTTAGCGCCCAAAGATTATCATCGTGTACATATGCCCATTGATGGCGCATTAACACAAATCATCTATGTACCAGGCTGCCTATACTCGGTTAATTTTAAAACGACATACTGTACACCTCGTTTATTTGCGCGTAATGAACGCGCCATTGCTATCTTCAACACATCTATTGGGCGTGTTGCTATCGTGTTGGTCGGCGCCATGATAGTGGGCAGCATTGAGATAATCTCTACCGGCACGATTACACCACCACGTTCTAAAGCCATTCAGCTTTGGAATTTGGATCACCCAATTTACTTAAAACGCGGCGAAGAATTAGGGCGCTTTAAACTCGGTTCAACGGTCATTATGCTATTTGAAGAAAATAAAATCACATGGGATCCCCCTTTCACAGCAGAGGCCTCCATTCAATTTGGCCAACGCTTAGGATCTTTTAAGCCCGATCACTCGTAAATGCGATGACTTCTTGAATATCTTGACTGCAAAGCATCAGCATTAATAAACGATCAAGCCCTAAGGCAACACCCGCTGACTCTGGCAACCCCGCTTTTAAAGCTTCAATCAAACGAAAATCAATGGGAATTTCCATATACGCATTTTTCTTTCGATATTCGCAATCTGCTTGCGCTCGTTCAAGGTGAATATTTGGATCTATTAATTCATGATAACCATTTGCTAATTCTATCCCTCGAACATATACCTCAAATCGCTCTGCAACCATCGGATTTCCTGTATTAGCTTTCGCTAAAGCTGCTTTAGAAATAGGGAAATCATAAATCATCACAGGATTGTCAAAACCTAAATGCGGCTCTATACAATGCGTCATCAATATATCTAAGCAATCATCGATTGTTAACCTGCTCACTGCTGCAGTGCTTAACCTAATTCCTTGAGATGATACGCATTGTTTTAGTTGCTCTACAGAAATGGTATGTGGATTCAATTCTAAAAAATGTTCGAAGACTGCTTGATAAGTGAAGCGCTCCGCCTTCGAGAGTCCTAAGATCAGCGCTAATAAAACCTCTATTTCATCCATTAACGCATGATGATTAAATCCCGGACGATACCACTCCAACATCGAAAATTCTGGATTGTGTAAACGACCCCTTTCATCAGCACGAAAAGCTTTACAAATCTGATAGATTGGCCCGCTACCCGCTGCTAATAAACGCTTCATTGCAAATTCTGGGGATGTTTGTAGGTAATAATGCTGATTTTTATCTGTACATGTATCAGAATATAAAACAGGGATAGGATTAATATGCGGATCTGTTGCTGCATGTCTACACATCAAGGGCGTTTCAACTTCTAATACGCCTCTGTTATAAAAAAAATCCCGAATTTTTCGCAGAAATTCTGCGCGCGCTTTCAGATTTTCTACGCTTGCGGTTGGTTGCCAATCTTTATTCCTTTGCACGAGAAATGTAGCTGCCTGTACGCGTGTCAACTTTAACTAACTCGTCTATTTGTACAAATAAAGGTACGCGAATCACAGCGCCCGTCTCTAATGTTGCAGGCTTACCACCACCGCCCGATGTATCACCTTTAAGACCTGGATCCGTATCGATAATTTTTAGAATCACAAAATTTGGCGGCATGACTGTTAAGGGTAAATCATTCCACAGTGTCACCACACATACATCTTGTTCTTTCAACCAAAGCGCACTGTCACCCACAACTTTTTTATCAAATTCATACTGCTCGAACGTTTCAGGGACCATAAAATGCCAACGCTCACCATCATTATATAAATATTGCATGTCCTTATCGACAACATCGGCAGCTTCTACGTTTTCTCCCGATTTCATCGTTCGTTCTATCACACGACCTGTTTTTAAATTTCGAAATTTAACGCGATTAAATGCTTGACCTTTTCCAGGCTTTACAAATTCATTTTCTATAATTACAAATGGATCATTGTCTAAAATAACCTTCAATCCGCTTTTAAATTCGTTCGTGCTATATGTTGCCATGCTGCCTTTACCTCTCTCAAAACTGCGCTGTAATGGATAATAACGAATAAAATGTGACAAAACAATGACTATTAGTTATCTGCTATACTGGACATATGCAAAAAATCCAAGGCGTGATTGGCTTTAACATCCCAGTCCAAATCTTACCTGATAGCAATGAGGTCAAATTGACACCTGCTGAAGTAATGGCTTGGCAAAAACGCCTGCCTTCGGATCTAGGACAATCTGCAAAAAAAATCTATCGCGTTATCTGTGATTGTAACCAGGTCCTTCTTGAGCCACACGACCGCTTTCAAATTTTGGAGCTGATCGCTACCTCAGTACAATATATTTGCCAAGCTTTAAGTAAGCATTATCTCAATCAAATGCATGGCTTAACAACACAACAATTAACTATTGCACATTTAGCGACAACACTACACGAACAAATGGCAAATGGATATAAGCTGGTCGTTGAACAATCCGCAAATAGGCCAGATTCACATACGCCGCTCGATTCCAAAATCTTATCTACCGCGCTACATAAAATTATTTACCATTTTACGCAAATCATTTTGATTAGCTACGAACTCTATTCTACGCCACCCCAGGGGATCTGGAAAGAATTGCACTTAATTTATCAATATGCTGAAAAAAAACTTTTATTACAAACAAATGACCTGGAAAACGAATATAAATGTGTTTTGGTATTAGCTGCGACTTATCCTTATCAGCGGCGACAAAGTGAACAAACTGCCATTTACAAAGCAAGTCAACTCTGGTCAACTCAGGTTTTTCTACGCAAAGATTTTCCAAATACTTTCGAGCCAGGCTTTTTAGTGATTGACGCTGCAGAAGACAACCCACCCATGTTTTTAGCGCGTGATCTCATAAAACTATCTGCTACTTGTAAAATACTAGATGTACATGCTTTATTAAGTCATTTAAAAACACTCTTGACCACCATAGAACCCAATGAATTACAGGCAAGAATTGATCATAACGAAGAGCCTGAGTACGCTGTGCCAAGCGCTCTTTTAAAACGGATAATCAAAAATTGGGAAACCCCATTAACACGTGCAAACGACAGAACAAATTGTAACGAACAAGCGCAAGTTTGTATCGGCTTTCCCGCTACACATTTTTATTTAAACGGACAACGTCACTTTCAACAACACACAGATAATCAAGAGTCTGAAAATTTCACCTTAACTTTTTCGACACGTAATTTACAAGAAGAAAGTCTTGAAATAGAAAAGCCACACCGTCGTGCAACCGATCAACCACTGCCTCAAATACTAGAAACGGAAAAGACAATTTCTTATCCACTTTATCCCTGCACATTAGTGAGTGAAAGTCCTCGTGGTTATGGGTTGGCTTGGCCAGACAATACTTACCCACCGATGCAATCGGGAGAAATCATTGGTATAGCACGGAGTGAACAAGAAAATAAAATTTGGGAAATTTGCACAATTCGATGGTTGCTGCATCTTGCAGAAGGAGATTTTAAAATTGGTGTAGAACGATTGTCGAAAACAGCTATAGCAGCCGCAGCACAACTCATTAAAAACGGTAAGCCATCCGGCTATTTCGCACGCTGCCTCATACTAGAGTCATCATTATTAGTACCCGTTTTTCCATTCAAGACCGGCAGTCATATTATTCTGATGTCCGAGACTCGTCCAACAATAGAAATAGAACTCACCACACTCGTTGACACAACTAGCGTTTACAATCAGTTTCAATACGCCATTAAGAGTGCCGCTAAAGAAGCTGCCCGTATTCAAGCAACATTGTCACCTCTTCCAAGTCCACCTGTAGATACGCAAGAAGATAATCAAAAAAATGATGATATATTTGATTCTGTTTGGTCTAAACTATAGTACAGCAGATAATTTATTTCGCCACTCGCTTAAGACATGCCTATAGTCGCTTCCACCAAAAATAGCAGAACCTGCAACAAAAGTATCTGCCCCTGCGCTTGCAACAGCTGCAATATTTTCTGAGTTAATACCACCATCAACTGTCAAACGAACTTTTTTGTCGCTGACATCAAGAAAATCACGTACTTCGCGTATTTTTTCTAGCACACTCGGTATGAATTTTTGGCCCGAAAATCCGGGATTAACTGACATCAATAAAACCATATCCACTTTTTCTAATATCTCGGGCAACATATGAAATCGTGTCTCTGGATTAAATGCTAAGCCCGCTTTACAGCCTAAATCCCGAATAAGCTGTAAACTCCGTTTAACATCGTCAGTGGCTTCTGGATGAAAAGTAATATTGCTCGCACCCGCTTTTGCAAAATGCTGAATTAAATTATCGACAGGCTTAACCATTAAATGTACATCGATAGGTGATGCAATACCATATTTTCTTAAAGATGCACAAATCATTGCACCAAAAGTTAAATTAGGGACATAATGATTATCCATAACATCGAAATGTATCCAATCAGCACCCGCTGCTAAAACAGATGCGCTTTCTTCGCCCAAGCGTGCTAAATCCGCAGATAATATTGAAGGAGCAATAATAAAAGGCCGCTTATCTTTCACTTAAACCAATATCCTATCGTTAGAAGATGCAAATTGATGCCATGATTCGCTGATCCCAAATAAGCATTGGAAAAATGAACGGCTTTATACCCAACATCATACTCACGGTTTTCGCCAAAACGCACGCCAATACCAAATCTATCTTCAAATTGAAAATGCATACCGAGATTTCTACCACCAATTTCTTTTTTGGTTAAGAGCGACAATCCTATGCCAAGTTCTACATAAGGCCAACCAACCCTTGTAGAAAGCGCTCGGTTGAATCTAATCACAGCAGCAATCGTACCTGCTTGTAGGGTTTTATGGCTATTAGCCAAAGCACCTTTCTTGCCATGCATTGCGTATAGACTGCCTTCCCAGTAACCTGTAATAGGCCAAGCGCTCCCAGTGCGCCACTTTTTTTCAAATACTTTTTGGAATCCTAAACGCAATGGCACAATATGTGCAGCACCGTACCCAGAGGCTATTGAAGCACCACCTCGTGTATCCGAAAAACCAGTTGCGCAACTTATTAAAGAAATAATAAGAACAATAACCACTAAAGGACGAGGACCCATAAACCACTCCATTGAAAGTCTAATCGATCTTTTGATATCTTAACCGAAAATGAAAGCTTCGTAGAGACAAGGCGATTAACTTATGTTAAGCTTGCTTATTATTTAGCCGCCAAGCAGTATTTAATTAACTAACCATAGGAGCGCCATACAACATGTCTAGCGTCATGCCAAGAAAAAACGATAAACGTGATAGACTCATTGATGCAGCCAATGAATTGATTTATCAACAAACCTTTAACGTGACCACATTAGCAGATATCGCAGATAAAGCAAACGTTCCGCTTGGCAATGTTTATTACTACTTCAAAACAAAAGACGATATTTTAAAAGCCGT
Source organism: Gammaproteobacteria bacterium (assembly GCA_044225595.1). Classification (GTDB taxonomy): domain Bacteria; phylum Pseudomonadota; class Gammaproteobacteria; order UBA6186; family Azoamicaceae; genus CADEGZ01. Next base: position 84,467 of record JBGAIG010000003.1, on the reverse strand, counting down.
GATACAAAAACGATCCGCTGCTCTGCAGGCACAATTTCGTGCTTTTGAAGAAGCGTTCCCAAATGCAAAAGATCGTTTACGTGCCTTCATTGAAAGCAGCGTTAAAACGTCAGAAATCACTGCCCAATATGGATGCGAACTCGGCAGCCTCTGCCAAGAACTTGCTAAAGTTACCGGCGAATTGTCACAAATTACAGCAGAACTCATGCACCAAACCTTAGAATGGGTGGAAGCACAATTTAAGGCAATGAACAAAGGCGAACAATCTACCATTTTGGCCAAGTATTTAATTGGCAATCTGCAAGGCGTCTCTTTATTAACACTCACCTTTAAAGACCCGACTTTGTTAGAAAGACAAAGCAAAACTTTAGAGAAATGGCTAGAAATAGCTTAATTATTCTCTACGGGGATCTTCAATCACTAGCGAAATCCCCGTTTTTCACGAATCAAATCATATGCCGCTGTAATTTGTTGTGTTTTTTCCTTGGCCATTTTTATCATCCCTTCTGGTAATCCACGAGAAGCCAGTTTATCAGGATGGTGCTGATTCATTAATCGTCTATAGGCTTTCTTAATTTCCGCAACCGATGCAGTAGAGGCTACACCTAGCACACCGTATGCGTCTTCAAGAGTTGATCGTGAAGCCGTATAACTTTGTCTTTGCTGACTGTGACTATAAGTATTCTCTTTGCTGTACGTATGATATTTTCCTGTCTGTGCGTTCGGATCGAATTGTCCAGAAAACCACTGATGGAAAGACTGGCTTGCCCATTGTCTAGCCCATAATCTTTCAAATTCTTGCGAAGAAAAATGTAACTTCTGACAAATCGACAATAAAACTTGCTTTTCTGCCGCATTTAATGCACCATCAACAAGCGCAATTTCTAATTGAATTTCCATAAAAAACCACACAAGATCAGAATATCGATGGCACACCTGATAAAAATTTAACAAGGCATTGTCGAGCACAAAATCAGGACTTTTGCCCACATTAAAAAGATGCATGGCTTCTTTTTTTAAGGTTTCATTTAATTCTAATCGTGACATAATACTTTTAGCAGCACGAATTTCATCAACGCTGATAGGACCATCCGCTTTTGCAAGATGCCCCATCACCAAAAAGACTGCTTTAAAAAAAGCTTCTTGTACAGCAGCTGAGCGCGAACGTGGAATTTGATGTAAATGCAAACGCAAGCCTTTGTCAAACAAATTGCCTAACATATATCCAATAATAGCGCCGAACAAACCTAAAAGCTTAAGCCCTAAGAGTACGCCAATTAATCTGCCCCAAATAATCATGGTTTCTCTTTAATAAAATTACGTTTTTAAAAATATAAAAATAATATTATATTACACCACTCATATGTAAACTATCTATAAAGTCGTTTTTTTCAAGCTTTCCACCTTTATATTTTTCAGTATATTTCCATCCAATAGCATCTTCAACCGAATAAAAAGGGGCATATGACAAAAAAAGCTAACTTATAGCCTTGTCGATTTATTTCATTTTTAGAAAATCTGTCTAATCTCATAACTTAACAACTTTATTTAAACCCGCTAATTGCTCAGGCGTACCAATATTATGCCAAAGCCCTTGATAATACTCACCTGAAAGCTGTTGCACTTGTATGGCTTTTTCATACAACAAATTAAGCGGAAAAACCCCTTCTGGGCATCCACTAAACAATTCTGGCCTGTAAACACCGATGCCGCCAAAATTAAACAAAACCGCCCCTGTTTTACAAACCTTACCATCAACCAACGCATAATCACCGCGTGGATGATGTGGCGGGTTATCGACCATGACTAAATGCGCCAAACCTTTTGGCTCTTTAGGTAAGTGCTTGTAAGGAAAATCGGTATAAATATCGCTGCTAACGACAATAAAGGGGGTAGCCCCCAACAAGGGCAGTGCTTTTGCAACACCACCGCCCGTTTCTAGAATGGGATCTTCCGACGAATACTGGATTTTAACATGCAGTTGTTTACCATTACCCAACGCGGCTTCTATTTGATGACCCAAATAACCTAAATTAATCACAAATTCTTCGATGCCTGCTGCTCGCAGCGCTTCTATTTGATAAACGATTAAGGGTTTTCTTTTTATTTCTAACAATGGCTTAGGCGTATCATCCGTTAATGCACCCATTCTTTTGCCGCGGCCTGCGGCTAATATCATTGCACGCATCTAAACCTCTGCTGTTTCATGAAGGGCTTCAAAAAAACGCAACAGCGGTTTTAATTCGCTATAGCGATCGCAAGCCTCAAATATGTACTTTAAGACCTGAGGAATATCTTTAAGATATCCTGATTTATTATCGCGATAATGTAGCCGCGTAAAAATACCCAAATTTTTTAAATGCCGCTGCACCCCGGTGAAATCAAACCAGCGTAAAAATTCAGCATCGCTTACTTGCCTATTAAAACGCTTTTTTTCTTGTGCTGCGTCATAAAAATCCAACACCCAGTTTTGAACACGCTCTCTCGGCCACGAGATATAACAATCTTGTAATAACGAAACCAAATCATAAGTAATAGGACCTATCATCGCATCCTGAAAATCTAAAATACCTGGACTGTCTTCTGGTAAAATCATTAAATTTCTTGAATGATAATCTCTGTGTACAAAAACTTGAGGCTGTGCCTGCCATACTTCAAACAGTTTTTCGTAAATTGGATTTAAAAGATCTTGGCTTTCATGTGAAAATTTTTGATGTTTTTTAAGATACCATTCTTCAAAAATGCCTAATTGTCTATCAAAAAAATCACGATCAAAAAGAGGTAATATTGGAAAACACGTTTGGATTGTATGTAAAGCTGTAAAAGCTTTTTGGTACAATTGATCAGCGGAGGCTTCAGTTAATTCGCCTAAGTATAATCTATCCCCAAAGTCTGTTAATACTAAAAAGCCCTGGTCCAAGTCTGAGTATAGTACTTTAGGTACCTGCAAACCCTGTTGTGCTAACAAAGCGGCCATCTTTGCAAAGACGGCCGGTACCTCTGGGGGGGGTGCATCCATCACGACATATTGTGTACCCGTCTTGGCATAAACACGAAAATACCGCCTGGCGCTGGCATCACCCGCTAAAGGAACACACTTAAAGTCTGTTTTTAAAACAGACTTTAAGTACACATCTAAAAGCGTTTCTCTATTCATGTTTGTTTTCTCACTTTATTAATAAAAATTTGCAGTTTACCTATAAAATATGCGAACGTTAACTATCGTGAGACATATACTGAACCGTTTTACTAGCCTTGTCATCAGTCTAGCCTGTTTGCCAGGCTTTGTTTGTGCTGAGCAAACTGAAAATACACATTCTTTTGATGATTGGGTCTGCAGCGAGGAATCACAAACACTATGTCATGGTTATTACTTACAAGAGCCACTGCCTTTTCCCGGCCAAAGTGATCAATACCTAAAAACATTGCCCCTTACCGTTAGTGCCGATCAGGGCGAGTTTAGGCCCGATGGAAATTCAACATTAAGGGGGCATGTACACTTAATTGAAGGAAATAAGCAACTTTTCGCAAATCATGCAACCATTCATCGTGAACCCCATAAAACACAGCCTATTGATTTTATACAAGCAGAAGGGCGCGTTAAAATAACCGAACCGGGGATGCGCGTTGATGGCACACGTGCAGAAATATTCGTTGAAAAAAACACACAAGTTATTCAGGATGCAACTTATCGTTTATATGATCATCATAGCAGAGGCAAGGCTACATCTATAACCACGCTGCGCGATAAAAAGAAAATGATTTTAAAAAAGGCAAGTTATACAACCTGTGCGCCTTTTCAAACAACTTGGTTTTTAAAAGCACAAGATGTCGTGCTTAACAAAAAAACAGGCCGAGGCCGTGCACGGCATGCGCGTCTTTATGTTTATGATGTGCCTATTTTTTATTTTCCCTACTTGGATTTTCCCATTGATAATCGCCGTCAAACGGGTTTTCTTTTTCCGAGTTATGGTATCTCCAATCGATCAGGATTCGAAATTGGCGCACCCTTCTATTGGAACATCGCACCTCATTACGACGCCACTCTAACGCCGACACTGTATAGTGAACGCGGCCTCGAATTTAAGGGGCAATTTCGCTACTTACTCGATAATAGTCAAGGCGAAATCGATGCATCCATGCTACCTAATGACCACAAATATCGAACATTTAAAACCAGAAGCTTCGCAAATCATACCGATATTCCAAATAACGACCCCCGCATAACGGGCCTCACAAAAAATAATAATCGTGCATCTTTACGCTTAAAACATATAACCAATTTTAATGAGCATTTTAGAAGCGACATATTGTATCAAACCGTTAGCGATGATAATTATTTTATGGATTTTGGCAATACGCTCGGTGCTGCCAGTACAACGCACTTGCTGCAGCAAGGTGATTTATTATTTCAGGCTGAAAATTGGACAGTACAAACCCGTTTACAACAATATCAAACCTTGCATCCCTTTAGTGGTCCTGTTACAGCAAATGTTTATAAACGCTTGCCGCAAATTCATTTTAAAAATTCTGATTTTGATCTGCCGGGCGGTTTAGAATGGACAACCCAGGGCGAATTTTCTCATTTTGATCATAAAAAAGATCCGATAACAAATAATGCTTTTACAGTCGGTGATCGCTTTCAATTACGCCCAGGACTGGCTTTGCCAATCAATGCACCTGGATGGTTTATCAAACCCCGCATTCAAGCCGACTTTTTAGGGTATTCGCTTAGGCTCGGCCAAAGAGATCAGGGAACATTACTTGCAAACACAAGTCGCTTGCTGCCCATCTTCGATTTTGATTCGGGTTTAATCTTTGAACGTGAATGTCGTCTTAAACAAGAACACTATATACAAACCTTAGAACCCCGTGCTTATTACTTGTATGTACCTTATCGAAATCAAAACGCCTTACCTATTTTTGATAGCAGCTACCCCGGTTTTGACTATAATCAACTCTATAGAGAAAATCGTTTTACAGGCTTAGATCGTTTAAATGATGCCAACCAAGTCACACTAGGTCTAACCAGTCGATTCCTTACCGCAGCAACAGGACAGGAGCGCTTCAGTGTCACTGCAGGACAAATTTTTTATTTTAGAGATCGTCAAGTCACGATTTGTAATCCCAAAACAAATCCAAACTGTTTAACGCAAGAATATCCAAACGGCGCTACACGGAGACGTTCTTCACTGATCACTGGTGCTCATCTGTATTTGGTAGAACATTGGGCTTTGCATGGTAGCCTTGAATGGGATCCCTACCAAAAACAAATGGATAAAAAAGCAACAGGCATTCAATATCAACCAGATGAACGTTCCGTTATAAACCTGGGATATCAATTTCTGAGACGAAATCCAGCTGATCTCAACCCTTCTACTCAAGTACCCCAGCGTTTAGATCAAACAGATACCTCTGTTGCTTGGCCCTTAACACCCCATTGGCGCATTTTAGGCCGTTGGCATTACGATCTCCATAATCGCCGCTCAAACGAAACGCTCATGGGCATAGAGCATCAAGGCTGCTGTACGGCTGTCCGTTTAGTGGTGAGCCGCTTTCTAGAGCCTTTTGATAATACTCGCTCCAATAACCGAAGACCCTATGCACGGGCGATATTTCTTCAATTTGTTTTTAAAGGTTTTGGCGGTGTGGGCAGCAGCAAAGCCAACTCAACCCTGCAAGGTATTCCCGGTTATCGGTGGCGAACGAATGAATATTAAGATACAATAACTAAATCTTATTTTTAATTTAGTTGTTGGGCTTATTATATGCTGAAATCTTACCGGATCTCTTTTCTTATCATATGCGGCCTTTCGTTGCTGTCTTTCTCCTTACCTCTGCTTGCCGCACAAAAAAAATTACCTGTACTTGATCGCATGATTGCGTCCGTTAACAACGAAGTTATCACAGAATCAGAATTAAATCGGCAAACCGAGCTATTATTGGTTCGTCTCAAGCAAACAGATACGCCGCTCCCTCCACTCCCGGTGCTGCATAAACAACTGTTAGAGAAAATGATCTCTGAAAAATGCCAACTGCAAATTGCAGCTGCAGAAGGGATCACAATCGATGAAAAAACCCTAAACCAGGCCATCAATGAAATAGCGAATCGCGACAATCTATCGCTTGCAGAAATGCAGCAATTTTTAGAAGAACAAGGTATTTCATTTTCACAATTTCGTGAAACCATTAAAACAGAACTACTCATCTCAAAAATTCAACAAAAAGAAGTTGGACAAGGTATTATGATTTCAAAAGCAGAGATTGATCATTTCTTAGCTTCACCCGCAGCACAAGATCAATCTGGGACTGAATATCATCTCGGCCATATTTTAATTGCACTGCCAGAAGAACAAACAGCAGAACAATCAAAAATAGCCCTCCAAAAAACAGAATCAACAGCCAATGCTATTGCAAAAGAACTGCGAAATGGCGCAGATTTTGCAAAAGTGGCCATAGCAAAATCCGCAGGCCAACAAGCACTTGAAGGCGGTGATTTAGGATGGCGTGATACAACGGCTCTACCCAGTGCTTTTGCAAAAATCGTGCCAACACTACATGTTGGTGAAATTTATGGCCCCCTTCGAAATGACAGCGGATATCACATTATTAAGCTATTCGCAAAACGCTTGCCACCACAAAAACAACTCAGCCCAACAGAGGCACGTAATAAAGCCATGGATACACTCTACCAACGTAAGTTTGATGAATTGGTCGTCACATGGTTAAGACACTTGCGTTCTGAAGCAGAGATCAAAATTTATTTGAATGAGACCTGATTTGCCACATCGACCTCGCAAACGTTTTGGACAAAATTTTTTGAAAAGTCCTCAGGTTATTCAACAAATTGTCCATGTGATTCACCCACAACGAGACGATCATCTCATTGAAATTGGCCCGGGTTTAGGTGCTTTAACCAAGCCTTTATTAACCACGGTAAATCATCTTCATGTCATCGAAATTGATAGAGATCTCGCCAATCAACTCATGACAATGCTAGGCGATACTCAAAAAATCACCCTGCACCTTCAAGATGTGCTGCAGATTGATTTTAATGCTTTTAAAAGTAAAAATATGCGTATTGTCGGCAACCTTCCTTATAATATTACAACGCCTTTAATCTTTCAGTTACTAAACTTCGAATCCAACATTCAGGATATGCATTTTATGTTGCAGCAAGAAGTGGTCGATAGGCTCTGTGCAATGCCTAATACAAAAGACTATGGCAGACTCAGTATTATGGTGCAATATCATTGTAAAGCTGAATATTTGTTTTCAGTTGAACCGAATGCCTTTTTTCCTGCACCAAAAGTGAATTCTGCTGTTGTTCGATTAACGCCCCGCCCTTTCCCACTAAAAGCTAGCAACATTAAGCTACTGCAAACGATTACACGTGATGCTTTTAATTTACGCCGAAAAACGTTATCAAATGCACTGAAATCTTATTTAGGCTCAGAAGACTTTATCGCATTAGATCTAAATCCTATGCTACGCCCCGAAGTTTTATCTATCACAGATTTTGTAAAAATTAGCAATTATATTGATCAGCGATTAAAAGCGATTCAACAGAGTCATACGCAATGACTGTTTATGCAATCGGCGACATACACGGCTGTTTTGACCCTTTTATGCATTTGCTTGAAAAAATCCAATTTGATGAAAAAAAAGATACGCTATGGTTAACCGGTGATCTCGTCAATCGCGGACCAAAATCCTTAGAAACCCTGCGATTTATTAAAAATTTAAAATCGCAAGCAATCACTGTTTTAGGGAACCATGATTTAACATTACTTGCTGTTGCGTATCAGGCCATCCCCTATGATCCTAAACGATACACTTTTAGCGATATCTTGAAAGCGCCTGACCGAGATATCTTAATTAATTGGCTGCGACGTCAACCTTTAATACATCATGATGCCGATTTCGGATATACATTAGTGCATGCAGGACTTCCGTCAGCATGGGATCTAGGACTTGCACAATCGCTGGCCAACGAAGTTGAAACGGTGTTGCAAAGTGATAATCCAATAGCTTTTTTTAAAAATTTCTTTGGAAATGAACCAAAAGCTTGGAATCCGGCATTAAGCGGCATAGAACGATTGCGCTTTATTGTAAACGCTTTAACGAGATTACGATTTTGTACCCTTGAAGGCGAGTTAGAACTAAAAAGCAAAGCATCGATTAAACATGCCCCTGCTGGTTATGCACCATGGTTTTCTATCCCAAATCGTAAAAGCGAAAATTTAAAAATTCTCTTTGGTCATTGGGCATCCTTAGAAGGCAAATGCAATGAGCCAAATGTCTTTGCTCTTGATACAGGCTGCGTTTGGGGTAAGTGTTTAACGGCCATGCGTTTGCCAGATGGTAAACGATTTACTGAGTCCTGCTAAGGTCAATGCTTATCTAAGTACAACAATTTTACATATTTATAATAAGCACCTTCTGCATTTGAAACAGCTAATAAAAACCCTTCTCGCCCATCTAAAAATCCCAGCCTCAAGATATAGCCCCGCACAAAAGTCCAAAGACCACGAAAAACTGCTTTTATAAGACCGCCTTTGACGCCTTCCCTCTTTTTTTGTTTTGCCATTAAACTTGAATAATCATTCATTTTTTTTAAAACTAAATCCAAATTCGGATAAGCGAGATGGTGAATTGTGCCGCTCAGTTTTCCAATTTTACCTTGTATGTCGATTCTTTCATGGGCTAATAATGAAATAAACCGCGCTTTTTCTCGACGAAACAACACCGCTTGCGTATCATTCCGCCAATCGCCAAATCGCATGACTTTCTTGCAATATTCTGAGCGAAAGGTAATCTCGAAGGCATCATAAGTTGTCTCTGGAATCACAGACAAAATTTCTGCTTTCAGTTGTGGCGTCACGCGTTCATCCGCATCAATGGATAATACCCATTCTCCTGTTGCGGCTTCTAAAGCGCGTTGTTTTTGTGCACCATACCCTGGCCAATCAGTAACAAAGATTTTATCCGTATATGGCTTACAAAGATCAACTGTCTTATCTGTGCTGCTCGAGTCGAACACAACAATCTCATCTGCCCACGCGATGGATTTTAGACAATCTTCTATATTGTGTTCTTCGTTTTTAGTGATAATAATCACACTCAATAGTGGCTTCATACCAGGTTACTCAGTTGACGCAATGATATTATTCAGGGTTCAATGGCTCATCGTTTGCATTATTTCATGAACATGGAGAGGTATCAATGTCCCCATCCCGCCTAAGCACCCTGCTTTTGCTTTTAGGGGTAATTGCGCTCCCTGTAAACGCAGATTACACCTTTAATATGACACCCGGTGTCACTGAGATCAGCCGGGGTATTCATCACCTGCATATGACCATCTTCTGGATTTGTGTGGCGATTGGCATCGTTGTATTTGGGGTTATGTTTTATGCCATTATCTGGCATCGCAAATCACGGGGGGTCACTGCTGCGCACTTTCATGAAAGCACTCTCGTCGAAATCATTTGGACACTGATCCCTCTTAGCATTTTAATTTTAATGGCCATCCCTGCAGCACAACTCTTACTAAAAATGCATGATACTTCAGAATCAGATTTATCTATCAAGATTGTAGGACATCAATGGTATTGGGAATATGAGTATCTTGGAGAAGGCGTAACACTCATCAGCCGACTTAGCACTTCTCAAGATCAAATACACAACAAAGATGCTAAAGGGCAGCATTATCTCCGAGAAGTTGATACTGTCTTAGTGGTTCCCGAAAAAAAGAAAATTCGTTTTTTAACCACATCAAATGACGTGATCCACGCCTGGTGGATACCCGCTCTTGGCATTAAGCGAGATGCCATTCCTGGCTTTATTAACGAAGCCTGGACAAGAATTGATCATCCCGGTATTTACCGAGGGCAATGTGCAGAACTATGCGGCGTACTGCATGGATTTATGCCAATCGTACTTGAAGTGAAAACAGAGGCAGAATACCAAGGCTGGCTTACTGAAAAGAAAGGTAATATGAAATGAGCAGTACAACAGAAGTGCAGGTTTTGGATACACACGGACATCATGGCCCGCACAAAGGCCTTTTGCGTTGGGTATTGACGACTAATCATAAAGATATTGGGACACTTTATTTGTGGCTAAGCTTTATGATGTTTTTGACTGGCGGTGCCATGGCCATGTGCATTCGCGCAGAACTTTTTAAACCCGGACTCCAGTTTTTTGATCCTGGGTTTTTTAATCAATTAACTACATTACACGGTCTTATTATGATTTTCGGTGCAGTGATGCCCGCCTTTGTTGGCTTAGCGAATTGGATGTTACCCCTCATGGTCGGCGCATCTGATATGGCTTTACCGCGTATGAATAATTGGTCTTTTTGGATATTACCTTTTGCTTTCACATTGCTAATCAGCACATTATTTATGGAAGGTCCCGCACCTGATTTTGGCTGGACAGCCTATGCGCCGCTTTCTACCACTTATGGACCTAAAAGCACGGATTTCTTTATTTTCTCGGTGCATTTAATGGGACTGTCTTCGATCATGGGCGCAATTAATATCATCGCAACCATTTTAAATTGCCGCACACCTAGTATGCACCTAATGAAAATGCCCATATTCGTTTGGACGTGGTTGATTACCGCATTTTTGCTGATTGCCGTTATGCCTGTACTCGCTGGCGCTGTCACGATGATGCTAATGGATAGGCATTTTGGCACCAGTTTTTTTAATGCGGCAGGCGGAGGAGATCCCGTGATGTATCAGCATATTTTCTGGTTTTTTGGCCATCCCGAAGTTTACATTATGATCCTGCCAAGTTTTGGCATTATGTCCGAAGTTATCCCCACTTTTAGCCGAAAACGATTATTTGGCTATAGTTCCATGGTATACGCAACCAGTTCTATTGCCCTATTATCTTTTCTGGTTTGGGCGCATCATATGTTTACAACTGGATTACCTGTTGTCGGCGAAATTTATTTTATGCTAGCCACCATGTTAATTGCAGTACCTACAGGTGTTAAAATTTTTAATTGGGTTGCAACCATGTTTCGCGGTGCCTTAAGTTTTGAAACGCCCATGCTGTTTTGTGTTGCATTTTTAATTATGTTTACAGTGGGCGGCTTTTCAGGACTCATGCTTGCCATGGTGCCCGCGGATTATCAATATCACGATACTTATTTTGTGGTAGCGCATTTTCACTACGTTTTGGTGCCTGGCGCTATTTTCGGCATCATTGCGGCTGTATATTATTGGCTTCCCAAATGGACAGGACATATGTATAGCGAGACTTTAGCGAAATTTCATTTTTGGCTATCGGCAATTTCTATTAACGTTTTATTTTTTCCCATGCATTTTTTGGGTTTAGCTGGCATGCCACGACGTATTCCCGATTATGCCTTAGAGTTTGCAGATTTTAATCGTATTGCCAGTATCGGCGGTTTCGTGTTTGGCGCTTCGCAATTGTTATTTTTATATATTGTGATTAAAACCATTCGTGGTGGCAAAAAAGCGCCTGCGCAAGTTTGGGAAGGCGCTCAGGGTTTAGAATGGACCTTATCTTCCCCACCGCCTTATCACAGTTTTACAACACCGCCTGTTTTGCTTTAATAATCAGGAATATCGGTTAATGCAAAAACCACTGAAACCGCTGATTTCTAAACTACTCATGATTACAGCACTTATGTTTGCTTTTACCTTTGCATTAGTACCTATTTATAATGTTTTTTGTGATGTAACGGGTCTGAACGGAAAAGTCGACCTCAAGAAACCTGAAAAAATTGCACGTTATAAAAATGAAGCGGTCTCAAATAACCGCCTGATTGTGCTTGAACTCGATATCAATCATCATCAAAATGTACCCTGTGAATTTAAAGCAGAGAAACCCGCACTGCAAGTTATTCCAGGAGAACTCACCCATACAACATATCATGTTAAAAATTTAACCGATAAAAAAATAACTATTCAAGCAATTCCCAGCATTAGCCCCGGATATTTAGCAAAACATCTCAAAAAGCTAGAATGCTTTTGTTTTGAACAACAAACATTAGATCCATTCGAATCCCGTGATTTACCCCTGCGTTTTTGGTTAGAAACAGAAATCCCAGAAAATATTCATCGCATGACTTTGTCCTATACTTTATTTGATGTCACGGAGTCAAAAAAATGACTGATGAATATCAACACTACTATGTACCCGAAAAAACCTATTGGCCTATTATTGGCTCTATTGGTCTTTTTACAATGGTTGTTGGCGGCATTAACGTAATACATATGCATGCCTATGGCTGGCTTATTTTTTTAGCTGGCGCTTTGATGATCGCTTTGATGATGTTTGGCTGGTTTAGCAATGTGATTAAAGAAAGCCAAAACGGACTCTACAGCCCGCAGCTCGATCGCTCATTTCGCTGGGGTATGAGTTGGTTTATTTTTTCTGAAGTGATGTTTTTCGCGGCATTTTTCGCTGCGCTTTTTTATGCCAGGCATTTCTCAGTACCTTGGATAGGGGGTATTGGCGCGAAGCCTGCGACACATGCATTATTGTGGGAACACTTTACAGCGCTGTGGCCTTTATTAAAAAACCCTGATCCGACGAAATTTGTCGGGCCTTTTGAGGCGATGGGCGCGTGGGGTATTCCTGCTGTAAATACATTTATTCTGTTATCTTCTGGTGTAACAATAACCATTGCGCATCTTGCGCTCAAAAATAATCACCGCAAACACTTAATACTGGGATTAATCGCAACGATTACTTTAGGCATTTTATTCTTATTCTTTCAAGCCTATGAATACTATCACGCGTATACAAAACTCGGGCTTAAATTAAATTCGGGTATTTATGGCTCAACATTTTTTATGTTAACGGGTTTTCATGGTGCACATGTCACGATTGGAACCATTATGCTAATCGTGATTTTAGCACGCTGTATACGCGGCCATTTTACGCCCGAAAAACATTTTGGATTCGAAGCCACTGCCTGGTATTGGCATTTTGTAGACGTGGTCTGGTTAATGTTGTTTATTTTTGTTTATTGGCTTTAAAAAAATCCATGCGGTGCTATCCAACCCATGGCAAATGCCACAAACAAGGCAACAAAGAGAAGCAAAGAGAGCACAATACGCACTAACAAGGCTCTCGCGATTCGTTTGGTCTTGCCTGCATCCTTCACTAAGTAATACAAACCTGTACCTAAACTCGTTACAATGCAAAATATCATTGAAAATATGAATACCGTTGCTAATGTGGATGAATGCATGCAAAAACTCGCTCTTCAGTTAGGCAGCTGGAAATTTAGCCCAGGATTGCTATCCAGCCTGGTTACTTTACTCTTGATGCCCCTTTTCGTCTATCTCGGATTTTGGCAGATAACACGATACCAGGAAAAATTAAATAATCAGCAAGCCTTAATAACCCGCACGCACGCACCTATCATCCAAGATATTCCAGCGAGCAATACAGCACTGAATTCGCTATTACGATACCGCCAATTAAAAGTTACTGGACATTTTTTAAACGAACATCAAATCTATCTAGATAATCAAATCGTCAAAGGACAAGCTGGTTATCGCGTCATAACGCCATTCAAGCTGATAGGAGAATCTAAACTACTATTAGTCGATCGCGGTTGGATTCCATTAGGTAAGAGCCGAAATAAATTGCCAACCATAAAGCCCATATTGCAGCAGCAAACGCTTATTGGCACGATTAATCTGCCTGCTAATGGCTTACAACTCCATAATTGGTTTAGCCACAGATTAGAAAAAACCAAAAACCAAGACGCCTGGCCGCTTAGAACACAACGGATTGAGTTTTTAAACTTAGAGCTACTGCTTTCGCAAAAATTATATTCTTTTATTCTACAGCTAAACCCACAAGACCCCCTGGGATTTAGTATTCAGTCTATCACCTTTAACCCGCCACCCATCAGACACTTGGGCTACGCCATACAATGGTTTATAATGGCCGGTGCAGTTTTGCTCTATTATTTGGTCATCAATGTAAGCAAAAAGGAAAATAACGCGAGTGAAAAAAGCAAATAAAAAAATCTTCTTTGGTGCTATCTTTGTTCTTATGACACTCGGCATCGGTACCTGGATAAAACCTTATATCGAACCTTATTATCACGCATCTTTTACACACTATGGTTATCAGTACCCAGAGCCCGATCAAGATTTCGTATTAGGCATAGAACCCCATGATACCGCTGTACCCGCATTTATTTTCAATATCGTTAACTTGGCTTTCCCTGATAGAAAGGTTATTATCTCAAATGATAGGCAACCGCACTTGATTTTACGATCTGAACATATAAAACCAGCCTTATCTAATTCCTCTGCATATCAGCGGTGGAATGCCCCCTATATCGCCTTTTCTCAAGAACATTGGACAATTGCAAAACGCAGGTATCGTAAAAATGCACCCCCGCTCGCGGAATTTGTATCCAGCATACCTCAGAAAAAACGCGAGCTTTATTTTCCTTTCGTCGCCTGGTGTGGGCTCAGGCCCGAACGTATTTACGCAGATAATAAAGTCAGGACAAAATTTTTAGCTTATATTGCTTCTAATTGCATTAAGCAGCGCGAAAAATTATTTTCCTTGATAAAAGAACGACAAGACAGTGCTGAGGCTTTAGGACGCTGCTCTAATCCCAATAAAACAAAATGCCCTGGCGGATGGGGGCAATTAGATGATGTCTATGCGCATTATGATTTTGGTTTTGCCATGGAGAATCATCAAGTGCCTGGATATATTACTGAAAAAATAATAAACGTATTTAGAGGTGGTGCTATCCCCATTTATTGGGGTGATAGCGAAACGATTAAAAATTATTTTAATCCTAAAGCTTACATTGACGTTGGCGAATTTGATAGCCTAGAAAAAGCCGCAGATTATATTGTCCAACTATCCCAGGATAAAAGAGCCATCGAACAGATGCGCCAAGAACCTATTTTTAAAGACAATCGACTGCCCGACATATTTGGCATCAACACTGATCCGCATCACCCTTTATTAAAACAAGCAGCAGAATTTATTCGTGCAGAATACAATCAAGCCTTAGCAAAAGACCATGAGAACAAACATGACTAATCATTCTTTTACCAAAAGATATCACCGCTTAACACCTTGGTTATTATTCCTCGTGTTTTTCGGACCTTGGTTAACAGCACAGATAATCTATGCTAAACGTGAACAATTGACTTTTAAAACACTTGAAAGGGGCATGCTCGTATCCCCTGCTATCCAAGTCCAATCACTGCCATTTTATGATTCAGCCTGGTTAGGAAAATGGCAAATTGTCTATCTCAGCACAGAAAACCCTGATGAAAATACGAAGATAACGCCTGTGCTCAACCAAATACTCAAAGCCGTAGGCAAAGAAAAACACCGGGTTGCTTATCAAATCATTTCTGCACAAAATATATCTTCGCAATACCTAACTCCTGGCGAAATTGCGCTTATCGATCCACGCGGTTGGCTCGTGATGCATTATCGACCCAATGCTGATCCCATTGGTATCTTAAAAGACATTCGCCGATTGTTACGATACTCGCATGGATAATAGAAAAATAATACGCTTGGCTTACAGTGCAACTGTATTTGCGTTTATTGTGGTTGTGCTAGGCGCTTACACGCGCTTAACCGATGCTGGTCTTGGTTGTCCCGATTGGCCAGGGTGTTATGGACAGCTTGTACCAGAAACAAATACTACAAACCCACTCATCAATACAACCAAAGCTTGGACGGAGATGATCCATCGTTATCTGGCAGGATCTTTAGGCATGATTATCTTCGCGCTTGCTTTTTTTATCACTAAAAACAAATCGAGATTTAAAAAACAATCTCAAATACTCGCGATTGCCGTTAGTATTTTGGTTATTTTTCAAGGACTATTGGGCATGTGGACTGTGACACTCAAGTTATTTCCACTCGTTGTGATGGCACATCTCTTAGGCGGATTAGCAACCCTCTCGCTGCTCTGGTGGTTAACTTTAACATTACAATCTCATCATAAAATTCTTAAAACATCGAATGCAGCTCTACGTGCATGGGGTATTATTGGACTGACCATGCTTATCATCCAAATATTTTTAGGCGGATGGACAAGCGCAAACTATGCAGCTTTAGTATGTTTAGATTTTCCGTTTTGTAATCATTTTAATCAAAACTCGAGTATGCATTTTGAACTGACGCATTTATTTGAAGCCTTTCATTTTATGGAAGCAGGTGTGACGGGCAGTCCAGGCACGCCACTCGGTCTTACCGCTCGCGTTATTATTCATATGCTGCATCGCCTAGGGGCGATTTTAACAACCATTATCGTTGCATGGCTTGGACTGCTAGCCTGGATAAAATTGAAAGATCAAACGATTCGCAAGGTAACTGTGGCGATGATAAGTCTTTTGGTTATACAGTTGTTATTAGGCATTACAAACATTTTAGCATTACTCCCCTTACCAATAGCGGTTGCGCATAATGCAGTTGCTGCATTATTATTGCTCAGTATCGTTACGCTAAATTATTTTATTTATGAAAAATAATCCATTATGTTCAAATCTGATTGCAGATTATCTCATCTTGTGCAAACCCAAAGTTATTTTGGTCATGTTAGTCACGACTTGGGTTGGTATGCATCTTGCAACACACACATGTGTACCCTTAGATATTTTTATTTTTACAACCTTGGGTATCGCTTTAGCGGGTGGTTCTGCTGCTGTTATTAATCATATCGTCGATCGCCATATTGATGCAAAAATGACGCGTACCGAAAACCGCCCACTGGTTAATAAACGCATACCGATTCAAAATGCCTGCATTTTTTCGGCTATTCTAGGCATCAGCGGCTTTTTGATATTAGCCGTTTTTACAAATCTCTTAACAACCTATCTCACTTTTGCGACCGTTTTAGGTTATGGTCTTTTGTATACGCTTTTTCTAAAACGCCAAACACCACAAAATATTGTCATTGGCGGTGCGGCAGGCGCAATGCCCCCTTTGTTAGGCTGGAGCGCGGTTACAGGACAAACAAGCGCGTTTGCTTGGATCTTAGTACTCATTATTTTTACCTGGACACCACCGCATTTCTGGGCTTTAGCCATTCATCGAAAACAGGACTATGAAAACGCGCATATTCCAATGCTACCAAATACACATGGCATTCTATTTACAAAACTACACATTGTGTTATATACGATTTTATTGTTTGTCATCAGTTTATTACCTTATGCTGCACACATGACAGGACATATTTATTTTGGCGCAGCTAGCATGCTCGGCACTGCCTTTTTAGTTCAAACGCTCATTTTATATCGCACCAAATCGAACAACACTGCTTTAAAAACATTTAGTTTCTCTATTGTATATTTGTTGCTACTATTTAGTGCATTACTGATTGATCATTATATTCCACTTTAAAACGGAGTTCCTAATATTATGTCTACGATCAAACGTGTTTTGTTAACTGTCGGCTTTACACTTGCAACCGTTTTGATTATTTCATACGGCATTCAACCCATACTCAAAAAATACAGGCCTCCCATCAAATCTCCTGTTATCGCAACCGAAGTAGCAACCGTTTTAAATACCAAAAACGCACTGACACCTTTTTCTTTAACGGATACCTCAGATAAGCCCTTTACGGAAAAATCACTTTTGGGACAATGGACATTGATGTTCTTTGGCTATGCGCAATGCCCAGAAATCTGCCCTAAAACATTAATCAAAGTCACCGAACTTTGGCAACAAATACCCACGGCAGGACTGCATTTTGTATTCGTGAGCTTAGATCCTCAACACGATACGGTGCAAATTCTGAGAGACTTTTTAGGGCGATTTAATCCCGCATTTAAAGGCTTAACAGGAGAAGAGGCTATTATACAAAACCTGGCCAAAACCTGCGGCATCTACAGTTGGCAAGATCCGAAAGACAAAAACGACAGCAGCAAACCTAAAATGATTGATCACAGCGCAACGCTTTTACTGATTAATCCACGTGGCCAGTTGCACGCCATCTTTTCGCCGCCGCATAACCCCGAGGCTATGGCAAAAGATTTGGAAACCCTCACCCACCTTTCAGGCAACACCGGATAAGAGCCGCCAAAACTATTCACAGACTTATCCACAGATATTGTGGATACAGTCTCGATTTGGCGAAGGTCGATATTTTAAAGTTATTTAATTATCTAAAATTTTATCATACTGAATAACAAAAGTTATTCACAAGCTAAAAAGCACATTAAACAGTCGTTATCCAACCCATGTTAGTCGGGTAAAAAATGTTAAGGTACAGAAATTGTTAAAAAAAATACTTAAAAATCAATAAGGTAAAAAAATAACCGGTAACTGAAAATCTGTTTACGTTTTATAGCTTGGGTTAGACGACAAATATAATATTTGGGTTATACACAAAGTTATCCACACTTAAACCATCTACACGCCTTTAAGTAAGTCAAATTTTTGACCTTCTTATTTTTAACAAGTGCTTATTTCTTTCGAAGGTCAAACTCATTTATCCACAGCAAATTGAGATAAGTTTGCTATCCGAAACAGCATAAAATGCTGGATTTTTCAGGCTAGGCTTTAAATTATACTTTAAGGGCTGGCCAAATAAATCAACGAGCTGCCCACCCGCAGCTTCTAAAATACACTGACCCGCTGCGGTATCCCATTCACTCGTAGTGCCAAATTGTGGATAGAGATCAGCCTCACCTTTAGCAACCAAACAAATCTTCCAAGCACTACCACAGTATTGCAACTCAGCCTGCCCTAACCTGTCCATGAGCGCTATCCAGTCGGGCTTGGTGTGCTGGTTTAATCGACGACTGGCAAGCACTTTCACAGGTGTCTGCTGAAAATGACGTGTACGAATAGGCATGGGATCAAGGGTAGCCAGTTTAACATAAGCGCCCTCACCTCGAACTGCCCAATAAGCATGTTGGTGCGCTGGCACAACCACAACACCCAATACCGGCATATGGTTTTCAATCAACGCGATATTAATAGTGAACTCACCCGTTCCTCGAATAAATTCGCGCGTACCATCCAAAGGATCAATTAACCAATAGCGGGGCCAGCTCGAACGAATGGCATAGGGAATCTCGACGCCTTCCTCCGACAGCAAAGGCATCAACGGATCGAGCGCAGTCAGCCCTGCCTGAATAATACGATGCGCAATCAAGTCCGCTTCTGTCACAGGTGAAGTATCTAACTTTTTTTTCACTTGATAAGCATTACGTCTATCAATATCAACGATCGCTTCGGCTGCCTCAAAGGCCACAGATAATATTTGAGGAATCCAATCTCCGTACATATTTATCTAGTATATCAGCAATGAATCCTGCTATGATCCAGTTCCAAATTTATTGCATAGTGTTTAAGAACAATGGATCAGAAATTCGAATTCTTCTCAGACGACTACGTTTTTGACAGTGAAGACTCTCCATCGGATGATGCGCGCGAGCTCGTTGTACGCTTAGATAAATGGCTATGGGCAGCCCGATTTTTTAAAACCCGCGCCGTTGCGAGGCTTGCTGTCGAAAAAGGAAAAGTTTTTTACAATGGCGAACGCACTAAACCCAGCCGCGAAATAGAAGTGGGTGGCATCATTTATATTCAGCAAGGCCGCCTTGAAAAAACAGTTATTGTGCGTGGACTTTCTACCCGCAGACGCGGCACCGAAGAATCCGTACAGCTATTTGAAGAAACAGAAGAAAGCCGTCTCAACAGAGAACAAGCACCTCTATTTGAATCCAATCACTTTAAACATCAAGCTCAGCCTTTTTATCTTTCAGTGCCAAAACAAAAAACTCCACATTACAATTACAACGCACAGCCAAATAGACAACCCAAAGAAGGTCAAGGTCGCGGTCTACGCTTTTTACGTCGAGCGCTCAATAAAAATGCGTCTCAAGCGGCGCGTCCAACAACTTCGTACTCAAATTATTCAAAAGCAGATTTTGAGCATTGTGATTGAGTGGACACGATTCTTCGCATCGCGATTCCTGTTCCTTTACGACAATTATTTGATTATTTACCACCGCTAACACCGCCCGTGGTAAAGTTAGAGCCTGGCATGCGTGTGCTTGTGCCTTTTGGGCGTAGAACAATGGTTGGCATTATTGTAGAAATCAGAGATAAGACAACACACCCCATTGAAAAACTCAAAAGAATAGAAACCTGTTTAGATACAGAACCGCTTTTTTCAAAAAACATTTTATCGCTGATTCAATGGGCCAGTCGCTATTATCAAGGTGCTTTAGGCGAAGTCTTTGAAATAGCACTTCCTAAAAAATTGAGGCGAGAACCTAAAGAAACAACGCGCCCGACAAAAAAACAAAATAAAAGCGATGATCCCATTCCCGCGATCTCTCCCCCATCTTGCGCTTTGAAACTTAATCCTGCACAAGAAAAAGCCATTAACAGTATTATTCAACATTTCACGCAATTTAAAACTTTCCTACTCGATGGTGTAACGGGCAGCGGTAAAACAGAGGTTTATATTCGCGTAGTCGAAGCCGCTTTGCAAGCAGGCAAACAAGCTTTATTATTAGTCCCTGAAATCGGGTTAACGCCGCAATTATTGTCACGTTTTCAAGAGCGATTTTCGATACCGATTGCTGTTTTAAATTCGTCTTTAACTGATAAGCAGCGTTTGCGTGCATTTGAAAATGCGAGGACCGGCGTTGCATCTATTGTGATTGGTACACGTTTAGCGGCTTTCGTACCACTTAAAAATCCCGGTGTTTTTATGATTGATGAAGAGCACGATGCTTCGTTTAAGCAACAAGAGGGCTTTCGATACCATGCGCGTGATTTACTTATCTTGCGCGGCTCGCTCGAACAATGCCCTGTTGTTTTAGGGAGCGCAACCACTTCGCTTGAAACACTACATAATGCACAAACAGGACGTTTTCATCATCTGGCTTTGCCGCATCGGGCAGGTAATGCGGTTGTTCCCACACTGCAAATTTTAGATGTGCGTCATAAAAAATGTATCGAAGGATTATCCGCGGAATTGATTATAAAAATGCGCGAACATCTGGCAAACAAGGGTCAAATTTTATTATTTTTAAATAAACGTGGTTATGCACCCGTATTAATGTGTTTTGCCTGTGATTGGATGGCAACTTGTAAAAATTGTGATGCCAAAATGACCTTGCATCAGCGATCAGAAACGCTACAATGCCATCACTGTGAATTAACCATACCACTTTATAAAGCATGCCCCTGTTGCAATACCAAAAATCCTAAGCCTGTCGGCATGGGTACTGAACGATTAGAAGCTGCCCTACAAGAACATTTTGAAACAAGCACTATTGTTCGGATTGATCGCGATACCACGCGTAAAAAAGGCGAATTTAAAAAAGCGATGGACCTGATCCACACAGGCAAGGCCGACATACTGGTTGGTACGCAAATGATTGCAAAAGGGCACCATTTTCCGAATGTCACCTTGGTTGCCATTCTAGACATCGATCAAGCTTTATTTAGCAGTGATTTTCGAAGCCTTGAAAAAATGGGACAGCTGATTACTCAAGTGGCAGGACGATCGGGACGTGCTGAGCGCCCCGGGCATGTGATTTTGCAAACCTGCCACCCTGAGCATCCACTTTTAAAAAAACTTTTAGAAAAAGGCTACGCCGAATTTGCGCAGCATTTATTAGCCGAACGCAAAATGACAAATCTACCACCTTATAGTTATCAAGTTCTCGTTCGCGCAGAAGCAAAACACTTAGACAAAGCACTCGCTTTTTTAAGTTTCGTTAAAAAAGAAGCCGGTACAATATCGACACCCCTGCTGACAACAATCTTTGGGCCTGTGACGGCACCGATGGAACGTCGTCAGGGCAAACATCGTGCGCAACTACTGTTCCAAGCAAAAGAACGCTCGAACCTTCAGCAATTGTTGCAAACGCTTGTGCCTAAAATTGAATCGAATGTGATTGCAAATACAGTTAAGTGGTCTTTGGATGTTGATCCAATCGATATGTATTAGAAAACGCCAGACATATCTATATATAACTGGCGTTCTTGCAGTTGAAGATTATGAGATTAAAAGAATTTTTTCTAGCGCTGTCTCATCAATTTTAGCTGTATCAGCAGGCTCAAAAAAAGCATCATAAGCAGCATCCCGTGTATGATGTGCAGCATCCCATGCACAATGCATAGCCTTTTGTGTATGCTCTAAACCCTCTATAGTGCTGTATACTGCATTACGCATCTCAGAAAACATTTCTGCTGCCCTTTGGCAAGCTGTTTCCATTGCTGTACAACCTGCAAAAAGACTTTTATTGCCATCTTCTCGAGCCGCCATGGCCGCTTTTTCATCTTGATAATACAAAGTGTCGACAGCAACACGTGTCGTATCATACAACACAAATTTAGTTACATTTGCAAGGGAATCTACAGTCGCAAACGCTGCGCTTATTGTAGAAACTAAAGATTTAACTGAAGAAAACAACGCAAACCCGTAAGCGTTAGCCGCTTTAAAGCTTTCTATTGCAGCGTTTTGCGCAGCCGTCAAAATCGAGTTGAATTTATTGGGTTGTTTAACTTTATCACCTACGTTAGATGTAGTGGGATTCAGTGCAGGCATTGTCAGTCTCCTTATCTTTTCTTTAATCATTAAACTTATTTATTTAAAGCTTTTTGCATTTTTACCATAGCTCTCAAGCACCTGTCAACTAAAAAATAACAAGCCCTAAAACAGCCCTTGCCCGCTTTTCGCTCCAACAGGTATACTTTTAAGCTTGGTAAAACGACAAACGGTTAGAATAAAAGGGGCGTACAAATGTTTGAGATACAAGGGTTTATTATTTTATGCAGCATTCTTGCTTTGGGATACGGTGCATTTGCTGCTCGATCGGTTTTTCATGCGCCTGCAGGTAACAAAAATATGCAAGAAATTGCACTGGCGATTCAAGAAGGTGCAAATGCCTACTTAAATCGTCAATATAAAACCATTGGTATCGTCGGCGTCCTCATTGCCATCGGTCTTTACACGGTACTGGGTCCGTATTCCGCTATTGGCTTTATCATCGGCGCAATCCTGTCAGGTATCGCTGGCTATATTGGTATGGGCGTTTCTGTACGAGCCAATGTACGCACCGCCGAAGCAGCCAGAAAAAGTCTTGCTAAGGCATTAAATCTGGCCTTTAAGGGCGGTGCAGTCACAGGCCTTTTGGTCGTTGGCTTGGCGTTATTGGGTATTACGCTTTATTTTATTATTTTACAAAAATTGGATTTATCTGAACGTACACTCACCGAAGCCTTGGTCTCTTTAAGTTTTGGCGCTTCTTTAATTTCCATCTTTGCACGTTTAGGCGGCGGTATTTTTACAAAAGGTGCAGATGTGGGCGCTGATCTCGTTGGAAAAATCGAGGCGGGTATTCCAGAAGATGATCCGCGCAATCCTGCTGTTATTGCCGATAATGTGGGCGATAATGTGGGTGATTGTGCAGGTATGGCTGCGGATTTATTTGAAACTTACGCTGTTACCATTGTAGCCACCATGGTTTTAGCAGGCATATTAGCCCCGAGAAAACTCCAAGAAACCCTGATGATGTATCCGCTCGCCATTGGCGGCATGTGCATTTTAGGCTCCATTATAGGCACCTGGTTTGTTCGATTGGGCGAAAGCAAAAACATTATGAATGCGCTTTATAAAGGTCTTTGGGCAACCAGCATTATTTCCGGCATACTCATTGTGGGTATTACAGCATGGATGCTAGATCTGCAAACCGCATTTGAAATCGGTGATAGAACACTCTCTGGTGTCAGTCTGTTGTATTGCGCACTGGCAGGGCTTTTAATTACAGGGCTTTTAGTTTGGACAACAGAGTATTATACCTCTACCAAATTTAGACCCGTCAAAAGTGTTGCAAAAGCATCTTTAACAGGGCATGCGACGAATATTATTCAAGGACTAGCGATCTCGATGGAATCAACGGCATTACCCGTTTTAGTCATCAGTGCTGGTATTCTCTTTACTTATGTCTGCGCGGGCTTATTCGGTATTGCGATTGCCGCAACCACGATGTTGGCTTTAGCCGGTATGATTATCGCACTCGATGCTTACGGCCCGATTACCGATAATGCAGGCGGTATTGCAGAAATGTCTGGCTTAGACAAAGATGTGCGCGTGATTACCGATTCACTCGATGCCGTTGGTAACACCACCAAAGCCGTTACCAAAGGATATGCGATTGGTTCTGCTGCATTGGCTGCTTTAGTCTTATTTGCAACCTATACAGAAGATTTAAGCCACTATTTCCCGTACTTAAATATTAACTTTAAGTTACAAGATCCGTTTGTGATGGTTGGCTTATTTATCGGCGGCTTGTTGCCATATTTGTTTGCTTCTTTCGGCATGATGGCTGTTGGACGCGCAGGTGCACAAGTCGTTGTGGAAGTACGTCGCCAATTTCGCGAAATTAAAGGCATTATGGAAGGTAAAGCAAGACCTGAATACGGTGTTGCGGTTGATCTCTTAACCAAAACAGCGATTCGCGAAATGGTCATGCCTTCTTTACTGCCAGTGCTTGCGCCAGTTGTTTTATACTTTGTTGTAAAAGCCATTGGTGGACAAGCAGCCGCTTTTACTTGCTTAGGTGCTGCGCTGCTCGGCACAATTGTCACCGGTATTTTTGTAGCAATCTCGATGACATCCGGTGGCGGGGCTTGGGATAATGCAAAGAAATATATTGAAGATGGCAATCATGGCGGCAAAGGATCGGATGCACATATGGCGGCTGTTACAGGTGATACAGTCGGCGATCCGTACAAAGACACGGCAGGTCCTGCGATTAATCCGATGATTAAAATTATAAATATTGTTGCATTATTGTTGATTGCGATAGTTGCACACGCTGCATAGGGTAGAAAAACCAAGGGCCCTTTCGGGCCCTTGCTACACAGTCAAAATGGTTTTTTTAATTAATTAAAATTGATAAAAAAGACCTAAACCAGCTGAGTTTACACTTTTCACAAACTGATTGCCTTTTTGATGACGCACCATAAAACGTGTACCAATATTTGGCGTAATTTTATACTGTGCACCCAAACCAAGACGCAATCCTGTTTTAGAAGATTTCAGCGATACAGTTTCAGTTGTTACGGCAGTTGGTCCGACCACTTTACCTTTTACAGTGGTAGCCAAACGTCCCATACCCAAGGAACCAATCAGATCAAGATCATCGCAAACTGGCATGTAACCTAAAACGTCTGCATAGACGTTGCGATGCTTAGTTTTCAACGAAGAATTCTGAAAGCCCGCTGTTTTAAGAGACATTTTAGCCCCGCTTAACACTGTATATCCGAGCTCAACACCCGCATATTCACTGAGCTGAGACCCCAAAAATGCACTAGTACCAACACCCGATTTTCCAAAAAGTGATTTGTTATTCGGATTATTTAATACTCGGCCTGTTGGTGTTTTAAGTTCTTTAGCGCCTTTGTATTTATTTTGTTGCACTTCAGCACCAAGATAAAGCTTAGGATCGAAATCCATACCAAAAGATGCGCCGCTAACAAGCATGACGCCTGACAAAGCTATACTAGCTAATTTTTTATTCATAGACTCTCCTCCAACCATTTTGATGCATAGCTTTAAACTATGAACTATGATGTTAATAGAGTTTCGTTATAAGGTAAACACTTTATCAACTGAAAAAATGAAAATCGGCAGATAATTTTTATTATGTTAAATTAAGTATGCATTTTTTTGTACAAGTTATTTTTATAAATCAATAAAATAAACAAACATTGCAAGCAGCCTTAAGATCCCCTAACATTACATTGCAATTGGAGGACTAGCTTAAATTATGTTGGGAAAACCACCTAAGGTACTCATGGGATGGCAGGAATGGTGTGCGCTGCCGACACTTCGCTTACCCGCTATTAAAGCCAAACTGGATTCAGGTGCAAAAACTTCAGCACTCTATGCTTCTAATCTTCGCCCTTTTCATCGTCACGGCGCACTCTTCGTACAATTTTTAGTTCATCCTTTACAACGCACACAAAAATTTGAAACTGCTTGTACCGCGTTAGTGACTGATCAACGCACTGTCATGAATTCTGGCGGACATAGAGAATTGCGTTATGTCATTACGACCGCTATCACTTTAGGTGAAATGACTTGGGAAATTGATATTACCTTAACAAACCGCGATCCCATGACTTTTCGTATGCTCTTAGGCAGAGATGCATTAAAAGGTCATTCTATGATTGATCCCGGTAAAATTCTCTGTCAAGGAAAATTTAAAGCAAAACAACTTCGTACGCTTTATACAACACAAAAACACACACATCCTTTATGAAAATTGCCGTACTAACACATAGCACCAATGCTTTAAGTCAACGACGCTTCACAGAAGCAGCGCACAAATATGGACACGAAATTTGTTTTATTCATACTTCTTATTGTTACATGAATGTTTCTACCACAGCGCCAACTGTTTATTACCGCAACAATGAAACTTTTGAAAATTTAGATGCGATTATTCCACGTATTCACCCGGGACACAGCTTTTACGGCACGGCAGTCTTAAGACAATTTGAATTAATGGGCATCTATGCACTCAATAGCTCTCTTTCTATTACTTGGACTCGAGATAAACTCCGTATGCTGCAACTGCTGGCGCGCAAAAACCTGCCGCTGCCGATTACCGGTTTTGCAGATTCGCCAGAAGAAACCGAAAAACTCATTGACACTGTTGGCGGCGTACCCTTAATTATAAGGCTACTAGAAGGTACTGCAGGACGCGGCACTATTTTTGCTGAAACGCATCAAGCAGCTGTTAGCGTTATCAATGCTTTTAAACAGTTACAAACGAATATTCTTGTACAGGAATGTATTCAAGAAGCGATGGGTAACGACATACGCTGCATTGTTGTAGGCAATAAAGTAATTGCCGCCATTCAACGTTCTATGCACGAAGCAAACCCACATGCTACAACGCACAATGCTAAATCGACTACCATCGTGAATATCACATCTGCAGAAAAAAAAATAGCACTTCGCACTGCCAAAGCAATGAAACTCAATTTAGCCTGTGTTGATTTAATACGTTCTAATCGCGGCCCGCTCGTGCTAGATGTTGATTGCTCTCCTAGCATTGAAATGCTAGAAAAAATCACAAAAATTGATATCATTGATCCGATTATTCAATTCCTGGGGGAAAATGCAAAGAAAACTGATTAATCTTTAACCACTGTAATGCAACAACGGCAGGTGAGCTTATAATATGCCCCTCAAATAAAAGCTTAAAGGCTTCTTCTGTTTTAAACACCCATACCTTTATATCTTCTCCCTCGTGACGAAGTCCATGATTGCCACCGTGATCGGGGGCTTTTACTTGACCGCAATATAGTATTATTTTTTCAGCAGAAATACCTGGACTTGTTAAATACGTACAAATTGGAATCAGCGAAAGTACCGTACAACCCGTTTCTTCTTGCACTTCTCGACAAGCAGTCTCAACGACAGGCTCATCGGGTTCGGTCACACCCGCAACAATTTCTAACAACCAGGGGCTTTCGGTTTCTCGCAATGCACCGACTCTGAATTGCTCTACCAAAACAACTTTATCTGCAAGCGGATCATATAACAGAACCGCGACTGCTGGGGGCTTATCTACTAATTCACGAGGCACCGGCTGACTCAAACCGCCCTCAAATAAAGGAAACTGTAATTGAAATTGTTTAATTCGGCAGTACCCACTAAAGGCATTTTTTTCTTTTAAGATGCGAACGTCTGCCCGCTGAAACCGTGGTACCCATGATAGACTCATGCTATACTCCTCTACAATACGCCTAACAAAATATCTCGAATGGTGAATCTAAAGTTATGAAACTGGTAAAATTTCTGGGTGTTGTCCTCTTAAGCACTTCTTCCACATCCCTTTTTGCAGCCGATCTTTTAGAAATTTACCAACAAGCACTCCTCAATGATCCCATGATTCAAGCCGCAAGGGAAGCCCAACTCGCTACACAAGAAGAATCACCTCAAGCCCGCGCGCAATTTTTTCCCGTTATCAAAGCAGAGATCAACCATTCCGCTTATCATCAAGCTGCTGCCCTTAATAATGCCACCGCGAATACAACTGCCAGCACTACAAATCCGCCTTCACATATACATTATAACCAAAGCACGTATGGTCTAACCTTAGAGCAGCCTGTTTTTTACTATCAACAATGGATTCAGCTTTCAACCGCAACAGCAAAAGTAAAACAAGCCAATGCGACTTATGCTGCTGCTGAACAGGATTTAATTGTACGAACTGTAGAAGGATATCTTAATGTACTGAAAGCAAGCGATACATTAAAATTTTCAAAAGCCAACCGAAAACAACTTGCTAAAATTTTAGAACAAACACAATTAAAATTTAAAGTTGGTCTTATCGCGATCACAGATGTACAAATAGCCAAATCACAATATGACAACGCGCTCGCACAAGAAATTTCAAATGAAAATGCACTTGCCAATCAAAAAGAACTTTTACGCGAAATAACAGGTCAACCTATCGATACTTTTGCTTTCTTGCGTCAAGATTTAAAGTTAAAATCCCCCGAACCTGCGGATACTGAAAAATGGGTCATGACTGCCATTGATCAAAATTTTGCATTAGAAGCAGCGCGTTTTGGTGCAGAAGCCTCACGTATCGGTATTAAAAGCACCACAACACAACATTTGCCATCCTTAAATATCAAGAGCGCTATCAATCGAGCAACCAGTGCCCTAGGCACACCCAAAACAACCAATTCGAGTGTTGGACTAAACGTTTCTATGCCGTTATTTAATGGCGGCGCTGTTTCTTCAAAAACTCGGCAAGCTGTGCATAATTACGAAAAAACTCAAAAAGAAGTCGAAAGACTGCATCGCCAAACAGAAAGTAAGACACGGCAAGCGTATCGCGGCGTTTTAACCCAAATCAGCCAAACGGCCGCGCAAAAACAAGCCATCATTTCCGCTGAAAGCGCTTTAAAAGCAACTGAGGCTTCTTTTAATGTAGGCACACGCACTATTGTAGATGTCTTAACCGCGCAAACAAATTTAATTGAAGCGCAACAAAATTATGCCAATGCACGTTATGATTACATCATACAAACGGTTCGACTAAAACAAGCAGCGGGTATTTTGTGTCCAGAAGAAATACAGCACATTAATGCTTGGCTAAAATAACATCCATCAGTTGTTTTACCGCACCCCGATTTTCTTCTACCACTTTCTTTGCAGCAGCACCTGCTTGTTCACGTTCGACTGGATTTGTAAACCAATATAACACAGCTTTTGCCAATGCTACGCTATCAGCGACCTGAATCAAGGCACCGGCATCCGTTAATTTTTTGGTAATTTCGACATAACTATGAACGTGGGGTCCAACTAATATCGGAATACCTAAAGCAGCCGGTTCCAATGTATTATGTCCACCTATCGGCACCAAACTCGCACCTACGAAAGCAACATCAGAAGCCGCATAAAATAAGGCGAGTTCCCCCAGGGTATCACCCAAAAGGACTTGCGTTTCTGGCATAACTGTCATGCCGCTACTGCGCTTTACAAAGGTATATTTCTGTTGCGCTAATAACGCTGCAACGGCTTCAAAACGTTCGGGATGCCGCGGAACCAATATTAACAACGCCTCTGGACATTGGCCTAAAATTTGTTTTAAAGCAGATAAAACGGGGGCTTCTTCACCCAAATGTGTACTGGCAGCAACCCATACAGGACGATTGCCAAACATTTGTCTATATTGTTTTCCCGCAATTGCCACGCCTTCTTTAAGCACCACATCAAATTTTATGTTACCTGCAACAAGCAGACGCTCGGGATCTAAACCTAATTCTAAAAATCTTGCACCGTCTATCTTAGATTGCGCAAAAACAATTGTAATAGCATCTAAAACTTGTCGTATTATCCAACGTGGCACAAATCGTTTATAGCCATTCAGCGAACGCAACGAAAGCGCAGCATTCGCAATAAAAATCGGTATCTTTTTTTGAGCGCAAATAGAAAAGCAATTCAACCAAAGTTCTTTTTCCATAATAATTAAAAGCGTTGGACGTATACGTCTTAAAAATTGCTTCATGCACCACGATAAATCATAGGGAAAATAAGCCTGAAAAACAGTGCCTTTAAAAATATTTTGCGCTGTTTTATAACCCGTGGGTGTTGTCGAAGTCATAGTAATTGGCAGCGCTGGAAACCGCTTTTGAAATTCTCGAATTAAAGGAACGGCTGCCATCACTTCGCCTACGGAAACCGCATGTATCCATAGCCCGCTCGATTGGGCCGGGGGTTTAAAAAAACCAAACCGCTCTGCCCAATGCTTTCTGTATTCTGAATTTTTCCGGCCTTTCCACCAAAGTCTTAACAGAAAAGCTGGAATACTGAATGTAAAAATTAGACTATACAACCAAGATAACAATGTCTTTAAGATACTGTGCAACATAGGTTTTCATCATCGCATTTAAAGTGTTTCAAGTCCATATGTTTTAAATAGCAATCAACGGCTTTTTGCATGGCATCAACGACTTCTTCTGGATTTCCTGCTTGAAAAGTAATCAAATCCGCCGAATTCAATACTTCACCACAAAATGCACTGGCTTCTGGGGAAAAAAAGAACTCGGCAGTAAAACCCTTATATTTAATTTCCATTTTGATATAATACTCCGATGGATATGCAGCATACAAAAAAGATATCGCTCGACATCGTTATTTTTGGAGGCGGAATTGCCGGACTTTGGGCATTGAATCGGCTTCGCAACCTTGGCTACCAAGCCATTTTGCTAGAAACACATGCACTCGGCAGCGGCCAAACGATTAAATCCCAAGGCATCATCCATGGGGGCATCAAATACACGCTCTCTGGTTTCTTAAACGGCTCAGCCAATGCCATTGAAACTATGCCGCAACGCTGGAAAACCTGTTTAGCAGGCACAGGGGAACTTGATTTACGCACTGTTAATATACTCTCTCAAGATCAATTATTGTGGTCCACTGGCAGCTTAGGTTCACAAATCGCAAGCTTTTTTGCCAGTAAAGCGCTCAATAGCCGTATTCAAAAGCTACCCAAAACGGATTACCCATCTATTCTCAAAAATGATGCTTTTAAGGGACATGCCTATCGTTTAGAAGAAGTGGTTCTCGATACGCCTTCTTTAGTGAAAGCATTGGCAACACCATATCACCATTACATCTTTAAAATAAACGCAAATGTAGGATACGATTTCATCTATCATCAAAACAATCCGCAAAATATCGTATCTCTCAAACTTTTTTCTACTGTTAAAACCGAAGACATAGAGATTCAAGCAAAACGCTTTTTGTTTACAGCAGGTGAAGGCAATGCTTCTCTCTGCTTAAAGCGCTCAAACATCCCCGAAATGCAATTGCGCCCTCTGCAAATGACGATGGTTAAACTCGCATCACCCTTCCCATTTTTTGCACATTGTATCGATAACGGTACCAACCCCAGAATCACGATTACCACGCATCCCACACAAGATGGTAAAACAGTTTGGTATTTAGGCGGACAGTTGGCAGAAGACGGCTCAAAGCGAACAATGACGGAACAAATTACATGTGCTAAAAAGGAATTGGGGACTTTATTTCCCTGGTTAGATCTTTCGGATGCAAGCTGGGCAAGCTTTTTTATTAATCGTGCAGAGCCAAAACAACCTGGCGGAAAGCGCCCTGAAAATGCTTTTATAGAGACTATCGGAAATGTGATGGTCGCTTGGCCAACAAAGCTCGCACTGGCACCCGTATTATCTGATCAAATTCTCGAACAACTAAAACGCGATGACATTCAGCCTACAGAAACTGTCAATGAAATTTCGTCTGCACTTTTTTATTTAGAAAAACCCACTATAGCGTTGCCCCCTTGGGAAACGTATTTTTAATCAAAAAAGTCCCTAAAAAACCCATCGATGCTAAAAATCCAAAATATAACAATGGCGCTATCGTATTTTGTGTATTGTGCCATAACCACAAGCTAATAAAAGGGGTGCTGCCCGAAAATAATACCGAACCTACTGCATGACCAAAACTTAAATAACGACATCGGTCTCCTACTTTTATTCGCTGGATTAACAGGGTATACATCGGATCTTGAAAAATAGCGATCACGCCAGCCGTCACCCACATTAACCATAGTGGCATTTGTCCTTTTAATACCATGATGATGTTTAAACCTAAAGCAATACATAATACATAAAAAAAGGTTTTAATGATTCGAATCAAGCCAAAGTGATCAGCCAAAAAGCCCCCTATAGGCAAACACACCGTATAAACCAATACAGCGGTTGAACTAAAACGCGCGGCTATTGCTGGATCTAAAATATTCAAAGTGTTACTTAAATATTTTCCTAAAAACACTAAATAAAAATGATAGGTGCCACCCGATGCACCACAAAAAAGAATGGCTGTTAGAATAATCCGCCTATTCTCTAAAAAAATCGGTAAAAAACCGTTCCAAGACTGCATCTCGTCTATTTTAAGATGTTCTACATAGTCTATTGTTTCAGAAAGCGTAAAGCGCAACCAAAAAACAACAGCTCCCATCATACCACCGACGATAAAAGCCATACGCCATGCCGTATTCGGATCTTCGGCTGCCATCACCCATGCTGATACCAAAGAGGCTAAAGAGATACCCACAAATATCGAAACGCTAGATAAGCTGTTGGCAAAACAGGGGTTGGATTTCAAAAAAGATTCAAAAATAAAAACACGTACGCCATCTGCTTCGCCCGCTGTTAAAATGCCCTGTAAAATCCGGCAAATGAATAATAAAAAAGGTGCAAACCAACCGATTGCCTGATAATTCGGCAATAATCCAATCAATGTGGTTGGTATCGCGATACCCAGCATACTGATTTTTAAGGCAATGCTCCTACCAAAACGATCCCCTATAAAACCAAACAACAATGCGCCCGCAGGTTTTGCTAAAGAGCCCGTAAAAAAAATACCAAAGGTTTTCAGTAACGCGATCGTTGGATCATCTGTCGAAAAAAATTGTGTGGCTAAAAGCGGTGCACAAAATCCGTAGAGTGCATAATCATAGTATTCAACAACTGTGCCAAAAACGGCAGGAAAAAACAATTTCAGAGCAGTCAGGTTAATTTAATGTATCCGTTAGAATCTTTACAGATTGGTTACAGGCATTGCATAGCCCAGATCTTTTAAGAGTGATAGGAAGCAGGTTAATTTAAAAGAAGTACTAAATCTCATACCATTCGGTAATTTGACTTCAATTAGCATTGGCGCTTCCCCCTGCACTGCGAGTGTTTTCTTCTGATTGCAACTGAGCGGTGGTTTACCCACCACACTGGCCTTAAGCTTTGATCGTTTTTTGACATTCGCCTTTTTCTTTTCCCGCATCTTATCTTTCTGCATAACGCCTCCCAAAAAAGGACATCTAGATATGTAACTGCTAAATTTCACTTACATTTCACCTAGCATAATCCCAAAATTGTGGTATATTGTCAATCGCTATGCTAAAAATATGGTATTTTAAGTTACTTCGAAAACGTATTTATGGGAGATTTGTAATGATAGCGAAGCACTCCTGCTTTGTGATAGCATAGAAACCGAGATTTTTAAGCATAATATACCAATCAAGTGGTATTATTAGTGTGTTTTCTGTACAACTTTTTAACATATCATTATCGGAGATGCCTATATGTTCACAAATTTAAATAAAGGTGCGCAACGAATAGTCTCTTTAATCACCGGTGGTGGAACCGGAATCGGCGCTGCAACAGCAAGGCTCCTGGGACAACAAGGACACCGGATTATTATTAGTTATAATAAAAGTTTAGAACAAGCTATAACAACAGCCAAAGCATGTGAACAGATGGGAGCAGAGGTATTCCTTTGCCAAGCTGATATTTCTAATCCACATGAATGTAGAAGACTCGTCGATCAATCTTTAGCACATTGGGGCCGAGTGGATCACCTCGTGAATAATGCAGGCGCAACCGTGTTCGCCGACTATCAAGACTATCAAAAATTCTTGCTTGAAGATTATGAAAAACTCATGAAAATTAATTTATATGGCCCCTACTTGTTATCCACTTTATTTGCACCGCATATGGAAAAGCAAGGACAAGGTGCGATCACGAATATCTCTTCCATGGCGGGCATCACAGGGCAAGGCAGTTCAATTGCCTACGCCGTTACTAAAGGCGCTTTAAATACGCAGACGCTCGCACTTGCCAAAGCCTTTGCTCCAACGGTAAGGGTAAATGCGATTTGCCCAGGTATAGTCGCCTCAAGCTGGTGGCATTCTCGTTTTCCGGACGAAGGAAAGTTTCTGCTTTTTCAAAAAAAACAAAAAGAAAACAGTCCTATTCATCGCGTCTTAACGCCAGAAGACGTCGCAAAAACCATCCTATATATCTATGAAAATGATCACATTACGGGTCAATTATTGCAATTAAATGCTGGGAACCATCTCGGCAGCAATCCGCCTCCTAAGCAAAACAAGACGGAGAAAAATGCAGAACCAAATCCATGTGTTCCTCCCAACCAAAAGTGCAGCAAATGAGCCCATTCCGCTTATCCACCGACAATTTGGATACGCCAGGGGCACGCTTAAAGTCCATTCGAATGCGTTTAAAATTAACCCGCGGGCGCATTTGTAAAATGTATAGTTTACCAGTGGATACACTGCGTGCCTGGGAAAATGGTAAATTAAGATTAACTGACAAAGGACTTAATCGCTGTATTAATGTTTATCGCAACGAAGGCATTATTGTCTCAAAGTCCTGGATATTAACAGGGGAAGGCTTAAACCCTCGCTTCTCCTACGAAATCAGCCAATACTTCAGTGAGATTCCAAATATCGATAATCATACAGTAACTGATGATAATGTGCTGATGATAAAAGAAGCAGAATTCTTTAAAAAAACGAGTCACGATGCAATCATTTTACTGGTTACGACAGATGAAATGCTGCCTTTTTACGCCGCGGGTGATTATGTCGGCGGCAGACTTAAAAAAAACGAATTTGCAGAAACCGCACTAGGTAAAGATTGTATTATTATAACCCGAAGCGGTGAAAAATATTTTAGAAGGTTATCGAAAGACCAAACCCATGGACATTTTAATCTCGTTTGTCATAATCCTATCCGAGGTAGAACGTTAGAACCCGTGATTTATAATGTCGATATTGATCTGATCGCACCTGTTATTTGGCATCGAAAACCGGACAATTCGGAAGCATAATTTTAAGCATAGGATGAACAAGTTGAATCAGATCTTTGAATACATGCTTAACGCTGGCATGGTGTTTTAAAAAAAATTCATTGCCTGTAAATTTTCGAGAATCCGTTGCCAAAGTAAGCATATAGTTATATGCAGAGGTTCTTTGCATTAAAACAATGCCATTACGAATAGCATAGCGTTTCCTTTCTAACATGATTTTATTTCCCAGTTTATCGATGTGATCCAGTTCATCAAAACTGAAAAAAAATCGCCGACTATCTAAAGCGGCAATCCGTACAGGATCATGTGTTGCAAATTCCAAGGCTTTAAAAGTATGCTGCCATTCGACCCTTGACATCAGGGAAGCGCTTTCTCGATGTACAACATCTTGAATACCAATAGCAAAATAATCAATGAATGGGATATTCACGGAAGCAATATAATCCTCAAAGGTATCTCTTATATCTGGCCTCGATATAATTTGATACTTATCCATTTTCTGCTCCTTTCTTTAAAAAGAAAGACCCCATTAGCGCAATTATTCCACAAAAAACCATATAAAACGAAGCGTTAACAGGCGTAGAGGTCCTATTAATCAGGAAC
The DNA here is from genome assembly GCA_044225595.1 of Gammaproteobacteria bacterium. Lineage (GTDB taxonomy): Bacteria > Pseudomonadota > Gammaproteobacteria > UBA6186 > Azoamicaceae > CADEGZ01. The sequence goes on along the minus strand of JBGAIG010000003.1, from coordinate 48,676 downwards.
TGTAAAACCATAGGCGCTATGCCGCCAAAAATGCCAAAACCTGCGTTGATAATAAATGAAAAAGTTGTATAGCGCGTTCTGGTCGGTAAAATCTCTGTTAAGAGCCCTGGCACAGTACCTGCATTTAGGGTGGTTAACAAAGCAAAAACGCCAAGCGCTATTACATCACTTGGGAACTCCGCTTGTATAATAAGATTGAAAAGCGGATAACTCAAAAAGATAAAAAGAAGGCTAGACACCCGCATAATGACTTTACCACCTACTTTTTCTGCGATGATACCTACTAGCGGAATAATAAACAATCGGATAAAAAGGAATAAGCTGGTATATTTTAAAGCGAGTCCTGCAACCGAAGAATGGTTTTCTGAAATCTTGGTCGGCATAAAAGTAAAAACAGCATAAAAAGTCGTTGCGTGCAAGAACAACAAGGACAATCCCACTATACATAAATGCCAATCAAATTTTATCACATCCCGCAACGGATTTTTAGAAATTGACTGTTTGGTTTTAAGATTTTCAAAATCAATGCTTTCTGGAATGTTTTTCCGAGTAAAATAAGCGATGATGCCAAGAAAAATAGAGAAGAAAAAAGCTATCCGCCAACCATAGCTTTCGAGAAACGCATTAGAAAATAACCAATAAGTTACAGAAGACATTAAAGAGGCAAGAAAAATACCAAAACTGCCGGTGCAACTCGCTAAGCTTCCCCATAAATATCGCCTTTTTGGCACAGATTCACAAAGATAAACCATATTGCCAGCATATTCGCCGCCAATAAACAGCCCCTGAACAATTCTAGATATCAACAATAGTAGCGGCGCAAGCAAACCAATGCTCTCATAGGTCGGCAGTAATGCAATAGCGACCGTGGGAAGCGTTATCAACACAGGCGTCAGCTTAAGGCATTTTATCCGACCAAATTTATCGCCAATCTGCCCAAAAATAAGCCCACCAATAGGGCGTACTAAAAAGCCAATCGTAAACAGGCCAAAGGTTTGTAACAGGTTGATTTGAAAATCATTGGGTGGGAAATAAAGCTTTGCAAAAATCGGCGAATAGAAACCATAAAGCGCAAAATCGTACCACTCGAGCGTACTTCCCAGTCCAACAGCTAATAAGCTTCTTTTTTTTCGCATTTTCCCTTTGTGCTCCCTTGCATTTGAAGTTTCCGTCAACGATCCTAGAAATGAAAATCGGTACACACCAACTTTCCGCTTCCATTGTAAACAGTTAAAATGGAAGCGTAAACAGCCGAATGCGGATTCTCCCGACCACATGTTACAGTTTATTGATTTTATTATTATTTTTAAATTATACTCAGCGAGTATTTAGCAGGCTGTTTATATCGTCTGTAGTATCATAATCTCTGTCAGGATTTCGCCTTGATAATTTTTTAAAAGTGTTTCATATGCAACAAACAATGCTCGGCAATACTGGTATCACCGTTTCAGCCATCGGCTTAGGAACCGTTAAATTTGGACGTAATCAGGCCGTTAAGTATCCCCAAGTTTTTGAAATTCCGGATGATCAACATCTCATCGGGCTGCTTCAGACTGCGCGCGATTTAGGCATTAATGTCATTGACACCGCTCCTGCGTATGGGAACAGCGAAGAACGCTTAGGCACTTTATTGTCTCATTCCAGAAACGACTGGGTGATTGTATCTAAAGTGGGAGAAGAGTTTGTCAACGGAAATTCTATCTATAATTTTACGCCAGAACATGCGGAAAAAAGCATCAAGCGAAGCTTAAAACGACTGAATACGGATTATATCGATGTGGTCCTTGTGCATTCAGATGGCAACGATGTTTACAATATTGAACATTTTGGTATTTTGCATTTTTTATCTGAACTAAAAAAACAAGGTTTAATCCGTGCTTTTGGCATGTCTACGAAAACGATTGAAGGCGGTATTTTAGCGTTGGAACAATCTGATGTGGTGATGGTTACTTATAATCTCATTGAAACCACTGAACAACCCGTGATCGCAAAAGCTTTTGAATTAAACAAAGGTGTGCTGATTAAAAAAGCGTTAGCGAGCGGGCATGTGCAAAAAATTTCAGGAACAGATCCTGTTAAAACCTCTTTGCAATTTATTCTTCAAGAACCTGGCGTTAGCAGTATTATTTTAGGAACACTCAACCCGGCACACTTAGCACATAATGTTGCTTGCATCAGCCATTAACAAGTACTTTAATGAAAAACTAACTAAATCATTGTTTCCTGTCGTGCCTCAATGGTTTCTATGACCTGCGTCGTCGAAATACCAGGTTTTAATCCCAAAATTTTAACCTCAGCACCTTGGCTTAAAACAAACCGTGCGCCTGGTAACGCCATAATGTCTTTATAATCACCCCCCTTCACCAAAACATCAGGCGAAATCGCTCGAATGAGTCTCTCTGGCGTATCTTCACTAAAAGCAACCACCCAATCAACCGTTCGTAATCCTGACAAGACATTCATGCGTTCTGCGAGTGTATTAATCGGCCGGCTAGCACCTTTGAGCCTTGAAACCGAAGCATCATCATTAACAGCAACAATAACGCGATCCCCTAAACGACTTGCCTGTTCTAAATACATCACATGCCCTGCATGCAAAATATCAAAACAGCCATTGGTAAAAACAATGCGCTCTCCTTTCGCCTTGCTGATTTGTAGTGCATTCAATAAAGCTTCTTCTGTCATGACACCTAAAGGTAAATCTTCTTTTTTACCTAACGCCATCTCTAATTCTGAGACAGAAACCGTTGCAGCACCTAATTTACCCACCGCAATGCCCGCAGCAATGTTGCCTAAACCAGCAGCAGAAACCAAATCCAATCCATTAGCCAGCGCTGTACCCAAAACCGCAATCACCGTGTCCCCGGCACCCGTTACATCATGCACTTCGCGTACAATGGCGGGAATATGCGTCGCTTCTCCATCGGCAAAAATAATAGATAACCCTTGCTCTGCACGCGTGACGACTATGGCACCTATCTGATAGGCGCTCAAGAGACTCTTCGCCTTTTCAACTAAAATATCAACCGTTACACAATGCCCAACAACCGCCTCAAATTCTTTTAAGTTCGGTGTAATAACACTCGCACCGCGATAGAGGGAATAATCATGTGATTTAGGATCAACAATAACCGGGATATTTTTTTCACGCGCCTTTTCAATTAACATCGCAGATTCTGATAGGGTGCCTTTGCCATAATCAGACAAAATCACCAAATTGACATTGTCTAATAATTGAACATATTTTCCATATAATGCTATTTTTGCGCTTGATTCTAAAAATGGGGTTTCTGTATCGAGTCGAATCATTTGTTGATGACGGCTTAAAACGCGTAATTTTGTAATAGTCGCATGATCAGGCAGCATTTCTAATACATGTTTTACGCCTGCTGTTGTTAATGTGCTAGATAAAGCATTTGCAGCAGCGTCTATGCCCGTCAGTCCCAACAACATGGCTTCTGCACCCAATGCAGCAACACCCAAAGCAACGTTCGCAGCACCGCCTGGCCGCTCGACCACACGATTCACATGCACAACCGGCACAGGCGATTCGGGTGAAATGCGTGAAGTATCGCCATGCCAATATTGATCTAGCATAACATCGCCTATGATCAATATTTTTGCTTGATCAAAATTAAGTGTTTTAAACTGCATATTGATTTAACCCTTTTTCTGCATTGATTTGCGTATTGGTTTCTCTGGCTTTTAATTGAGACCAATTGCGGCGTTCTTGGGTTCTGTCGTTTTCAGGATGCCATAAATGAATCACTGGAATATAAAAACGGCCATTTTTACGCTGCACGCCTGCCCGTAATAAACGAATCACCAGATCAGAATCTTCATATCCCCAACCCGTAAAATTTTCTTCCCAACCATTTACCTTGAATAAATCCTGTTTCCAAACACCCAGATTACATCCTTTAACGCCTTTCCAACGCGAGCGCATCCTCAAGCGCAAGCGATGAAAAGGCTGTGTCAAAAATGGCAGTACGCGATTACAATGTCCGCTAAGACGTGCAATAAACCAGCGCCATAAAGGCCAACGATACAACGGTAGCATTTCTGCCAGAACTGATATTGTAAACGCTCGACTTAATAAAACACGATTACCGACCACAAAGGTTTTTTCTTCGGCGAGTTCCGCGTGGCGTGCAATAAAGTTTAAACGCGGCACACAATCACCATCTAAAAAAATAAGATAATCGCCTGCTGCTGCTAAAATCGCTTTATTTCTAATAGCTGCCGCACGAAAACCTTCGTTGGGATGCCAAATATGTAACAGAGAAACAGACATACGATTTTTTAGGTGCCGAATCACTTCAGCCGTTTCCTTGCCTGACCCGTCATCAGCCACGATAATTTCAAAAGGTTGGGTGGTTTTTTGTGCAACCAAGGCATCTAATACAATCTTAAGCGCATTTGACCAATTATAGGTTGTTACAATAACCGAAATTTTTACAGGCAAGATTTTATTCACGCTGAAAATCCTTTTTAAAAGTTAAAGCGCCAAAACAACAGGCCAAAACAACAATAAACAAATAACCTGAAGTAAAATCCATTAACCAAGAATTCGCTAAACAGCCTATCGCTATTGCTAAGATAATACCTTGCCCTATCCATTTTTCTAAACGAGGCAAAGCAAAACTCCACTTAAACAGAAAAACAAAAAATCCGATCAATGCTATTAAACCAAAAAGCCCTAATTGAAATAGGATATTGATATATTCATTATGGGGATTTCGCGTACGCACTAAATGATTTTGAGCTGAATGATTCCGATAAATTTCTTTAAAGCTACCTGTGCCATGCCCAAACCAAAGCTGCTCTTTTGATAACTGCCATGTATTCTTTAAAAATTCTAAACGTTCTCCAATAGAATTATCAGAATCGCCGGCTGTATAGCGATTAAAATCGGACACAACCGATAACCATCTTGTTTGAAAAACAGCAGAATGAAAATAGGTAACGCTCAACAATATTGCTAAGCCTAAAAAGCCAACGATGACACCTTTAAGGCTTAAACGCTGCGCAGCAAAGAGCAGCCACAAAACTGAAAAAACAACATAGCCAGAACGCCCTGCACTCATAAATAATACATAAAATATTAAAGAAACAAGTAAAACACCCAATCCAATTCGCTTTAAAAAGTCTTTTTGATTTAAAAAAAGATGTCCTGTCATAAAGCTCGCAAAAGCCATCATTAAATTTGTAAAAATACTATCTTTAAAGATTGCAGTGCCTGAAAAACGTGGGTTTATCACAAATGATAATCCCGTATAGGTTCTAAGCACGCTTAAAATAACGGTCAAAAGCATCGCGCTTAAAAAAGCGAGCATCGTTGCACGACGCCATTTTTGTTCTTGCATCACTGGCAATAAAAATGGAAGATATAATAATTTACTTATCTTGTGCAGCATACTCATACTATCTGCAGATGATGCATGAGAATATAAAGCACCTACTATAAAAACGCCAAAAAATAACAAGGCCATTCGTGATACAGGATGTTTGACAATAAACGCTGCTTTTTCTTTTAAATCGCCTGCTAAAAACCATGAAATTACCAATAACAATAAAAGCAACTGCGTTACAAATGTCGATACAGGTACAAAAAAACCTAATAATACCGCACACTGTTTACTAAACACGTCACACTTGTTCTGAAAAGCGTTTGTTTGATTAGATGCTATATGCGTCTCAAATATCATGCTCATTTCTGACTCCTGAAAAGCCGTGACAGAGGTCGCCCTCTACGCTGACGATCGGCATTAAATAATTCAACACTTTTTGAGGCGTCACCGTTGAAAAACAAGCGGGTTCTACTGGCCTTGCTCCGGTATAAGTACAAGCTCGTTTAAAACAGGGCGCACATTTAAAATCCGCTGCTAAGTGCGTTTGATTTAAACCCAGTGTTCCTGATTGTACAGGATCCGAGGGTCCATAAAGTGATACCGTTGGCACGCCTAAAGCAGCTGCCAAATGCCCTAAACCGGTATCGACACTGACAATCCCACGCGCACCTGCCAATACTGCACTTACCTCACTTAAGGCATATTTTTTAGGTGCGACAAAAACTTTTGGCACGGCATCTTGAATCCGATTTGCACGTAAATGTTCTATCTCGTTACCCCATAATAATTGGATACCAAACCCCGCATTAACAATTTCTTTTGCTAAGGCAATCCAATAAGCTTCTGGCCAATGTTTAGTTGCCCACGTTGTACCATGCAAAAAAACATAATAGGACTGCTGCAATGCATAGTGCATTTTTACAGTCGGTAGCCGTGATCGATCAATGCCATAATTTGCAGCCGTATTTGGCACTGGATAGCCTAAGCCTTTTGCAAACAATGCGCGTGCACGCGTAACAGCATGTTCTCCCCACGGCACAACAATGCGTTTTTGATAAAACAAACTCGCCAATCCTTCGCGTGCCGATCGCCAAGACAGCCCAATACGGTCGTCTCCGCGCGCCAACATTGTCAACAACACGCTTTTTAATAACCCTTGTGCATCAATAATGGCATCATATTTTTTTTGACGCAGGCTTTTAATAAAAGTTTGAATTTCACCATTTTTTACAGCGCGCCAAAAATGTTTTCGCCAACGCCGTAAAGCCACAGGCATAATGCGTTTAACAGCCGGATGCCAAGCCGGTACTTCTTGAAAAGCATCCTCCACAAGCCAATCAACTGATAGATCAGGATAAGCTTTTTTTGCATCACTTAAAGCAGGCAGCGTATGAATAATATCTCCAAGCGATGATGTTTTTATCACTAATATGTTTTTCAAAAAGTGCTCTCTGTTTTTAAACGATAATGTGCACCACAGTAAGGACAAGTCGCTTCCCCAGTCTCTACAATGGGCAGATACACGCGTGGATGTGCATTCCAGGATGCCATTTTTGGCATCGGGCAAGACAAGGGTAAGTCCGCCTCTAAAACCACCTGCTGGCCTATATTATTAAAATCCTTAGCTTTTTTATCCATGCGGCCAGATCTCCCTCTGTTCAACACCTTAAGCAACTGACCTATTTTACCGTAATACGCGCAAAGGGGTCAATCTGTTATAATGTTCTCTATGTCAAAGCATCGTAAAGGCCAACAAGCATACCGTATATCCGCTCGGCGCGGGCATGCAAGATCTAATGCCACCAGCCCATGGCAGTGGTTAGTAACAGGTGTGTTAATTGGCATTCTGGGGATTACCGTTATTCCTTCGATACATTCAAGTCTAAATTTAGTGCACATCCTTTAATTCGCACCTCTAACGCCGTATTGCCTACAGGTACCCCCCAAAAAAATGCTCGTAAACAAAAAACCAATGAAAGGCGCCAAGCAAAGGTCAAAGCCTTGGCAGAAAAAAAACAATCTGCTCGCTTCGAATTTTATCAACTGCTGCCTGGCATGGAAGTGCCATTACCAGAAACGACAGCCAACACAACCAGCAATGGGGCTAAACCGACCTTGGCTAAAACAGAAACCAAATTGGCAGCAGCACAATATTTAGTACAAGCAGGCAGTTTTCGTGAACTCCTTCACGCAGAATCTTTAAAACAGCGGTTACATGAACAAGGATTATCAGCTAAAATTCAACAAATAGAAGCAGAAGACGGCGTTTGGTTTCGAGTAACGCTCGGGCCTTTTTCTTCAGAAACCATGGCTTTAACCCACAAAAGCCGTCTTGCCAGGGAAAAAATTCCTGGCATTTTAATATTGCAGCGTCAATAAGGAGAAAAATCCGTTGGAACAATTTAGAGGTACAACCATTCTTTGCGTACGACGTGATAATCAGGTCGTTATCGGCGGCGATGGACAAGTTTCGCAAGGCAATATCATTTTAAAAGGCAATGCTAAAAAAGTGCGGCGCCTTTATCAAAATAAAGTGATTGCCGGATTTGCGGGCGGCACAGCCGATGCTTTTACCTTGTTTGAACGTTTTGAGAAAAAATTAGAAGCTTTTCAAGGGCACTTAACGCGTGCGGCTGTAGAATTGGCTAAAGATTGGCGGTCTGATCGCGCCCTAAGACGCTTAGAAGCTGTTTTAGTCGTGGCAGATAAACAAAGTTCTTTCATGATTACCGGTAATGGTGATGTGATAGAACCTGAACACGGACTGATTGCGATTGGATCGGGCGGTGCTTACGCACAAGCTGCTGCCAGTGCATTGCTTAAAAATACCTCTTTAACGGCACGTAATATTGTCGAAGAATCTTTAAACATTGCCGCCAATATTTGTGTATTTACAAACCATAACTGCATTATTGAAGAACTCGAGAATCAAACTTAATGGATAAAATCATGGATACCAATTTATTTCACGTCATGACACCTCAACAAATTGTACAAGAACTCGATAAGCATATTGTCGGTCAAACCGCTGCCAAACGTTCGGTTGCGATAGCACTTCGCAATCGCTATAGACGCATGCGCGTACCCAAAGGTTTGCGCCCAGAAATTACGCCGAAAAATATTTTGATGATAGGACCAACTGGCGTTGGTAAAACGGAAATTGCTCGCCGACTGGCAAAACTGGTTAATGCGCCTTTTATTAAAGTGGAAGCCACAAAATTTACAGAAGTGGGGTATGTGGGACGCGATGTCGATTCCATTATCCGAGATTTGGTTGATGTTGCCGTTAAACTCACGCGAGAAGAAGCCTTAATCAAAGTACAGGATCGCGCCGAAAAAACCGCTAAAGATCGGATTGTTAATATTTTAGTACCAACACCGTCTGATATTAAAGAAGTAGATGGCACAGAACTTGAAGAAACACAAAAGGCTTCAAAAAAGCTATTTCTTAAAAAATTAAATGCGGGCGAGCTGGATGATCGCGAAATTGAGATAGATCTTTCACACAGTGCCATCGGCGTTGAAATCATGGCACCTCCTGGCATGGAAGAAATGACCAATCAATTGCAAAGTATTTTTCAAAGTCTATCGAGTGATAAAACTCGAAAACGAAAATTACGGATTAAAGATGCTTTAAAATTATTACGCGAAGAAGAAGCCAGCAAATTAGTCAATGATGAAGATATTAAAAGCCGCGCCCTTGAGCGTGCAGAACAAGCTGGGATTGTCTTTATAGATGAATTAGACAAAGTCACACAGCGATCTGAAATTCGTGGCGGTGCTGATGTTTCTAGAGAAGGTGTACAGCGCGATTTATTGCCTTTGGTCGAAGGATGCACGGTAACCACCAAATATGGCATGATCAAAACCGATCATATTTTATTTATTGCGTCGGGCGCTTTTCATCTATCCAAGCCTTCTGATCTGATCCCCGAACTGCAAGGCCGTTTGCCCATTCGCGTTGAATTAAGTGCGCTCAAAACCGATGAGTTTGTACGGATCTTAACAGAACCAGATGCTTGTTTAACGGTGCAATATAAGGCTTTATTAGAAACCGAAAACGTTCAATTAATTTTTGCTGCAGATGGTATTCAACGCCTAGCTGAGATCGCCTGGGAAATCAACGAGCGCACCGAAAATATTGGTGCCAGAAGATTGCATACAGTCATGGAACGTCTATTAGATGATATCTCTTTTAGAGCTACGGAACTGGCCAATACGACTATTACTATTGATAATGCTTATGTAGAAAAACAATTGGGTGCATTGATTAAAGATGAGGATTTAAGTCGGTTTATCCTCTAAAATGTTGTTGCTAACCTATTGATTTTTAATAAAATTATAATCATTATCTAAATTTAGTCAATAATCGATACTAGCACAATGGATCCCAGATTTCTGCCTCATAATACGCACTTAGAAACACCGCTTCAATTTGCAATGCGTGATCCCCAGCTGCGGACTCTAAAAACACAAAAATACGTTTATCGTTCGAAGCTATTAGATGAATTCCCTTATCATATACCTGGTATATACACGCTAGGTGGCGGGCGCCAAATTGGAAAATCGACTTTATTAAAGCAATGGATGCTGGAACTCGCTGGTGCAAGATTTATCGATTGATCATCCAAAAACGGTTGCAGATTATGCTGGTATGTTAGAGTCGATGGATGCATTGTTTATACAATCTGCATTATTAGAAGATAAACTGGTTGCCTCTCCGAAGAAAGGCAAAAAAATGGTATTTACCGATCCTTTTATTTTTCATGCGATCCGCGCTTGGTTGTTTCCAACAACGAATCCTTATGAAAATCAAATTGTAACGGGGTTAAATAATCCTGAATTATGTTCACACTTGGTGGAAGCTTGTGTTGCGACACATTATCGCCGTTATTATCCAACCTACTATATTAAAGCAGAAGGCGAAGTTGACGTTGCTTATGTTGATCATAGCCGTTTTTGGCCTATAGAGGTTAAATGGACAAGCCAGCTCAGATCTAAAGATACCAAACAAATTTTAAAATATTCCAATGGGCGGATTTTTTCAAAAAATAAATCACTGAGTAAATTACAAGCGATATCAGTAGAACCGTTACCTTTAGCGTTGTTTCATTTATCCCCTAAAACAAAAACTTAAACTTCAGCGATGCCGAATGGCTTCTAAAGGATTTTTTGGCTTCTAAATCATAGCCGCCGCTGATGACGAAGCTATCTGTTAACAAAGCGGTAAGACTGGCCCCCACATTAATACCCGCTTTTGGCGGCATCACGCTTTTTGATTCAAACGAACCACCACCTGCGACAAACCGTGAAGTAATGGTTACTTGCGGATTTTTAACATCTACTAAGTAAAAAGCATGAATTTCTGGAAAGAAATCTTCTTCTTGGCTTCTATCAGCTAGTCTTGCACCGAGACTCACGCGAACGTTGCTGGTTTGTATGGAGCTCACACTTTGATTTAATAAGCCGGCACCTTTTTCCGTATATTGACCGACAGTTAAGCGCATGTATTGCACGCCTGCAGTTGGCGAAATTTCGGCTTGATAAAAGGGAATGGTAAACCCACCTTTTACTTTTCCGCCATATTGAAAACCATGATAGCTGGATGTGGCTGTTTGTCCAAACGCTGGCATGTTTCGTTTCCCGCTATAACTGTTTACACCGGCTGACAAAACACCATCTAAAAAGAGCGGTCCATAAGTTGCACTACCATAAGCCATGCCTTGCGTACTGCCAATTCTTGTATTACTGCCCGTATTATTCGACTGCTTGACGACTGAATTTGCATACGTAATGCCTGCACCCACTCGATAATAGTCGAGAATGGGTACATCACCTAAAAAACCAAAACCAGCGGTCGTTGCATTGTAACCTGCCAGCCCAGCTCTATTATCTTGCTTCGTAGAATTACCAAATACAATCGGTCCATAAGCGCCTTGATTTTCCATCATGTCGCCCGCGGCATAGCCGGTTCTAATATAACCCGTTCTCGCCAATGCACCAGTTGTACCCATCGCCCGTGCTGTATCCAATCTTAAAAATGCTTGATCGGCGCCACCCTCTAAACTTTCTGCAGCAGCCGTATAGACTCCATCTAAACCTGTTGGTGCTAATTGTGCTAGTACATCTTCGTATTCGCTTTTAGATTCAATTTGATCAATAGTACCTAATATTGGATTAAATTTATCATCATCAATCAAACGATCTAGCTGTTCAGCAACACCTGTTAATGCCGGAACATCGTTAAAGACCTGATAAGATTCTCGATCGGCCGTTAGTCGCAACGTATTACCGTTATAGATAGAAGGCGTAAACTTAATAAATAAAGAATTTAGAGGTGCTTTAGGTAATACAGGTATCCCCTGAATATTATTCATAATATCAAATGTCGTATCTTTATCAATCGCTGTTGTACTGGGCGGAGAAATATTGATCACGCCACCATTTAAAGTTGCATTGCCCGTCAAAACAAATCGGCTGAATTCTGTTGGAGATTCAATACTGATATTGATTATCCCCGTATTTCCCTGCGTAAAACTGCCCCCTATATTAAAAGGACTTACCATATCAGCATGAGTGAGCGTTCCGTTATTAATAACATTTTGAACATTTAGCCCATTTGCATTTGTTAATAATGCGGTTCCTGATTGAGCAATATTGATATCGCCATTCACCGTGCCATTGCCATTTAAATTTAAGGCGCCATCTGCATTAACGTTTACTGGACCAATAGTACCGCCGGTTATTTCCAATCCGCCGTTTGCATTAATATCTACTTGATTTGCAAGATTCCCACCGCTGATTTTGCCTATACCATCTGCATTAACAGTGACTGGCTGTTGAATCGTACCACCACTAACTTCCAATCTTCCGTTTGTATTGACCTCCACGGTTTTTGTTAGAGTTCCGCCACTGACGAATAATGTCGGTATCGAGCCATTTACCCCCGTGACTGCTATAGGACTATCCCATTGACCGGCTGAAATTTTGATTCCACCGTCGTTGATCCGCAGCGCGCCCACAAATGTATTTGCACCCGTAAATTCTGTAATACCTGTCCCTAGTTTAATGAAATTGCCGTTCTCTTGAACAAGACCTGAAAAGGTACTGTTAATATTCGAATTTAATATTAATGTCCCGCCACTTATATTAACTTGTCCGCCACCGCTCAAGCCGCTTATCGTTCGGGTAACATTACCGTTCACAAAAATTCCGCCAGGACCACCAGCCCAAGGTGTTACTAATAAATTCAAATTACCCGTAGCAGGAAACGTATTATCGCCTAACGGCACCAAAACTGAGCTAGAGATGGTGGTGCCCCCCGTGTAAGTATTGGTACTCAATTGCCAATTCAAAACTGGCACAACACCCATAGTTCCGAATGTCAATATTTCCACAGAGCCTATTCCGGATATCGTTCCATTATAATTAGCGGTCTGGTCTTGGCGAAATATCAGTTTCCCATTATTAGTCATACTACCAAGCCAGGTTAAATCTCCATTACTTTTAGGTTTTCCATCCAATGTAAGTTGAATATTAGGATTAATGTTAAACAAAGGACTAGTCCAGCCTGAACCTACAGTGAAATTGGCTTGTACATTTGTTATGGCATCTATTGTCATTGATCGCAAAATTGGGAGTGCGCTGGAAACTGGAATCGTTGCGTTTGCTCCAAGATTGTTAGCAAATTGAACAGTGCAATTAACATCAAGATCTTGGTTTGCTGCAGCTATTGCTGACCGTAAACTGCCCGGGGTGTTGTCATCGTTAAGGTTTGTAACCGTATGAACCTGTGCCTCAGCAACACCGGCAACCCAAATTAAGCTCAAAGCCACCCCTTTAATAACAAAGTTTTTAAATAATGTTATTGAACTTCCGAACCTCACGTCTCACTCCTGCGTGTTGTGCTACATTCCCTTGCACCGTGACACTTTTTTCTTTAAAGCTATCTACTGCTAATCTTTAGCTTATACGAGGAATCCAAAATGCGCCAAAATCGCCTATCGAATTTATGTCATTTAATTGTTATGAGCTGCATATTCTGCTTCATACTCTCGGGCTGCATGCCACAAAATCAATCATTAGAAAATAAAGTTAATCAAATAGCTGATAATATTGCGCAAGCTCACCATTTTAAAAAAGTACTGGTTAAAACCGATCCCTTTCTACTCACCACTTTTCAGAAATTTTTAAATCAAAGCCCCAATGTCACCCTAACCATTTACATAGAAGGCGATGGTCGCACGTGGATGACGCGATCGAAATTGTCGAATAACCCCACGCCTAAAAATCCGCTAGCGCTTAAGCTTGCAGTCTTAGACCACAGCCCCAATGTCGCGTATCTCGCCAGACCTTGCCAATACACAGCGCCTACGCTAAATCCTGCTTGTAATCCGCTTATCTGGTCTGATCAACGTTTTTCCGAAACCGTCATTGCCTCCATGAATAAAGCAGTAGATATCCTAAAAAAATCAGCAAAAGCCAAACAAATCCATCTTATTGGTTTTTCAGGCGGCGGGGCTATTGCAATATTGATTGCAGCACGCAGACATGATATCGCTTCGCTCAGAACCGTTGCTGGCGATCTTGATCCAACTGCTTTAAGTCATTATCACCAGACCTCGCCTTTAACAGGTTCTTTGGATCCAACAACTGTCGTACAAAAACTCGCTCACATCCCGCAACAACATTTTTCCGGTGAAAAAGACAAAACTGTCCCACCTTTTATTGCAGAAACATTTATTGCGCGACTGCAAAAACTGGGCAGCCATTCTGCATCGCAAATGACGATTAAAGATACAACGCATCATGATGGCTGGGAGGCAATTTGGCCAATCTTGTTGCAAAAACCTTTTTGAACCTGAGAAATGGCTGTCAAAAAAGACATTTTCTTTTTGAGCGAGCGTTGTCTGAGCGAAGCGAGTTTAGCGAGCGAAAAAAAGGAAATGTCTTTTTTGACAGCCCTTAAAAAATACAGTTTAATAGCTACTATGAAACACGTTTCTAAAAAAACCTTAAAGATTGTTACCCGCAAAAGCGCTTTAGCCTTATGGCAAGCCAATTTTGTTAAACACAAACTACAATCACTCTACCCCCATCTCAACATCACGCTGATTGGTGTGACAACCGAAGGCGATCAAATTTTAGATGTACCCTTAACAAAAATGGGCGGCAAAGGTTTATTTGTAAAAGCGCTCGAAGAAAAATTATTAAACCATGAAGCGGACATTGCGGTACATTCGATGAAAGACATGCCTGCTGAATTACCCGATGGCTTAATGCTATCTGCTATTTTAGAAAGAGAAGATCCCAGAGATGCTTTGGTTTCTTTAACATCTTCCAATATTCAAACTCTACCCTCACAGGCAATCGTTGGTACATCCAGTCTCAGAAGACAAGCCCAATGCTACGCATTACGCCATGATTTAAGCTTTAAAATGCTACGCGGCAATATTGATACCCGCATTCAAAAACTCGACAATAACGAGTACGATGCGATTATTTTAGCAAACGCAGGATTGAAAAGACTTGGATTTGCACACCGAATCACACAAACTTTCTCTTTTACAGAAATGTTACCTGCCGTCGGCCAAGGTGCTTTAGGGATAGAATGCCGTATAATCGACGAGGAAATTCGACATTTGATGATATCTTTGCATCACACACCAACAGCACAATGCGTATTCGCAGAACGCCAGATGAATGCGCTACTTGGCGGTAATTGCCAATCACCCATTGCAGGACTTGCTGTTATTCAAGACGATGGGCTTTTAAAATTAGCAGGCATGGTTGCAACACCAGATGGCCAAACAATTTTAAAAGCAGAAGCACTGGGAAACCCAGAAGCAACGATAACCATCAGCAAAGCCGTTGCAGATCAATTATTAAAACAAGGTGCAAAAGCGATTATTACGGCAGCAACCACATGCCAGTCTTAATTACACGCCCAGCAAATCTTGCGTGTGGACTCGCCGAAAAAATAAAAGCCATGGGCGATACTGTAGCACTTTTTCCTACAATCGAAATCAAAAAAACACCGCATCAAACTGCACTGCAAGCCGCCATTCATCATCTAGATACACAAGATATCGCTATTTTTATCAGCCAAGCTGCGGTAACATTTGGTATTCCTGCTATTAAAACACGCTGGTCTCTTTTACCAAACTTGCGCTTTGCAGCCATAGGCGCAAGCACCGCTCGCGCATTACAAGTTTTCGGCATTTCTGAAGTGATTTTTCCATCTGCACCACCTTATGAATCTGAATCTTTACTTGCCCAATCGCCCTTTCAAACCACACAAATACAGGGAAAAAAAATAGCCATCTTCCGCGGTAATGGCGGACGAGAATACTTAAGCGAAACCTTGCGATCACGCGGTGCTTTTGTACAAACCATTGAAGTTTATCAACGTTGCTTACCAACCCTCAATCCCAAACTGGTTGAAAAGATTAAGCACTGGCACCATACTCGAGGTAATGTCATTGTCACAACCAGTGCGGATGCGCTTTATAATCTTGTAAAGCTCATGCAAAATGCTAATGCAATGGATACGTTAACCGAAATACCGCTGGTTGTTGTGGGAGCGCGCATGCAAAAATTAGCTAAAGATCTAAAATTTAAATACCTTAAGGTCGCGACGGGCGCAGATGATGCGTCTATTATTAATGTATTGCAAGCATTCAAAAAGGACATTGATCTATGAAAACGGCACTCTTTAGTTTAATCATCGCCATCAGCGTTGCCATCTTAAGCGTGTTTCAGTTTGATAGATACCAAAATTTTGTTAATCATGCGCAGACAAACCTCAAGACTTTTGAAGATAAAACGAACCTTGCTTTAAATAACCTGAAAGATGAAATGGCAAAACTCAAAACTGCCGAGCAAACAATGCTAACACAAGCACAAAGCCCTTCTTTTAAAACAGCTGAATTAGAGTACTTAGTTCATTTAGCGAATATACGATTGCAAACAATGGGTGATGTTAAAGCCACTATTCAATTATTGACACTTGCTCAAACAAAAATTCAAACCTTAAATGATTTAAGCTTATCGCCCTTGTCAGAAGCCATTGCCAAAGATCTCATCACCTTACAACAAGCCCCACAACCTAATTTAGAAGATTTATGGATGCAGGGGAGCGCGATCATTGATCAAATCGCCACACTCTCCCCCCAAATGCTTGCAACCAGTCCCTCTACAACTGTACCCATTTTAGAAAAAAAAGCGCCATCGGATCGTTTGCATCTTTGGAAGCAACGATTTTTAGAGAGTTTAGAAAGCATGAAAGACTTTATAAAAATTCGACATTCTGAAAAACCCCTAGAGCCTATACTTTCGGAAACACAAAAAAGTTTAATTCAAGAAAACTTGCGTTCGCTTTTAGAACAAATGCGTTTCGCCATACTCAATAGGGAAGATAAAATTTTTCAAAAAATCTTAGTAGAAAGCCAACAATGGATGTCGCGCTATTACGATCAAACTGATCCCATCGTAAAAAATATTCGCCAAAAATTAACAGAATTGTCGGCAATTCAATTACGTCCCGAATTGCCATTGATAACAGCGCCAGATTTTTTTAATACATTAAGGTAATAGGTAACTCAAGTATGCGGCTCTGGTCGTTTATTATTGTACTGACACTGGCAACCGGACTCGGTATTATTATCAGTCAAGATCCGGGTTACGCGCTTTTTTCCTATGGACATTGGACAGTCGAAATGCCGCTCTGGTTATCGGCTTTTTTAATCATCTTAATAATCGCATTATCCCTATTCACCATTTGGTTGATTAAAACGCTTTTTTCTGGGTCCGATAAAATCAAATTCTGGTGGAAAAAACATCAAGAAAATACGGCAAGATTACAGACTTATAAAGGATTTTTAGCGCTGGCAGAAGGTCGTTGGAAAAATGCAGAACACTATTTAATGCAAAGCGCTTGCTATAGCGACACGCCGCTGATTAATTATCTTTCGGCAGCAGAAGCCGCAGAAGAAGGCAATGCGCCCGAACGCCGCGATCGTTATTTACAGTTAGCCTTAGATATGGGGGCGGGTTCTGATATGGCAATTCGCTTAACACAAGCGCAATTACAATTTAAAGGCGGCGAACTGGAGGAAAGTGTGCGCAATTTACAACGCTTGCACACCCACGCCCCTAAGCATCCTAAAGTGTTAAGATTATTATGTACTTTGTATGAGGCCATGCTGGATTGGCCAGCATTGTATACTTTATTGCCCGAATGCCGTAAAACACAGGTATTCTCAAAAGAAGCCTTAACCCGCCTCGAAAAGAAAATCTATCCGGCGCTTTTACCGACTTATGCAGGTAAAGGATTAAAAGCATTGATGGCGTTTTGGCAACAAGCTCCGCGCTATATTCAATCGGATCCCGCGATTGTGTATGACTATGTCAAATTATTGACAGCACAATCTCAACATCACGAAGCTGAGGTTTTACTTCGAACAACGCTTAAAAAAGGCTACCACGCATCCTTAGTGCACCTATACGGACTTACGATCGGTACATCACCTAAAAAACAATTGGCATTTGCTGAATCTACTTTGTCTGAACATTGTAGAAACCCAATTGTGCTCTTAACCTTGGGACGGCTTTGTTTAGCCAATCAATTGTGGGGAAAAGCTCGGGATTATCTGGAAAAAAGCTTAACTTTGATGCCAATGGTAGAAACCTATGCAGTACTCGCGTCTTTAATGGAATACTTAGAGCTGCACGAAAAGTCCAATGAATATTATAAGGAAGGGCTTTTGCTCGCCACTAAAATTGCGCAAAATCCCAATCCCCCCGTGAATAAAAATTCGCTTTGCCTTTCTAACGAATTTTACGAGAGAAGGTGATGCGCAGTACCGGCTGAGGGTAAAATTCTTTGCAAAAAATGATAAATAGCCTCAATTTCTTCTGGCACCACCGTATGTTCCATGGGATAAGTAAAGGCATCTATCTTGTAACCTAATGCCCGTAGCTGTTCTTTAGAGACTTGATCAAAGATCATCGGCACGACCGTATCAAATAAACCATGTGCCATAAAAATAGGTGTATTTTGATTAATCATATGCCGTTCAGTTGCAAGTCTATCCTGCAAGGGTAAATAACTTGATAACGCAATAATGCCGGCTAAAGGCTCTGGATAACGCAAGCCTGCATAGAGCGCCATTGCACCGCCCTGTGAAAAACCGGCTAACACAATGCGGTTACTCGGAATACCCAACGCTTGCTCGCGTTTAATCAGTAAATCAATTAATCGCGCCGAATCTTGCAATCCTTCAGCATCTTCATCAGATGATATACCCCATCCCAGAATATCGTACCAAGCACGCATCCGCATGCCACCATTTACCGTCACTGATCGCATCGGCGCGTGGGGAAAGACAAACCTGACGGTAGATTGCAACAAGATAAATCGCTCGACAATCGGCACAAAATCGTTGCCATCGGCACCAAGCCCATGCATCCAAATCACAGAGGCATCTGGATGTCCACCAGAAGGATTGAGGTCAATGGTTGCAGGTATCATATTCATTTCCAAAACAAATCACTCACAATCATTTAAGGTTTTTTATAGTGCCAGGAAATAGACACAATGTCTAAGCATTGACACAGTTCTCGCTTTGCAAAAAAATTGTTTGCCGCCTAACATATAATAATAAACGCTATTACTATCGACAGGAGATATCATGGCCCCCCTGCATCCCGACCTCATGAAAGAAAGACCTTTTCTTGCTAAACTAGGAAGCGCCTTTACGGGCTTTTGGGTTGGCATAGGCGGAATGGTGGCTTACCCTATCATTGAGACGATTTCGAACGGCGCTCGTGATATGCGACATTATAAGGCCTCTGATTCGTTTCCTCTTAAGTTCATTAAAGGCACACGTGGCCTTGTCAAAGGCGCTACTATAGGGTTTGGCAAAGGTTTGCTTAAAGGTTTTGCAGCACCCTTTGCGCTTTCCAGACTTGGGTGGAAAGGCAAGCTTGATGGTAAGTTGAGAAGTGTACGGGATGATTTCATAGATGATGTGCGTGGCCGTCCTCGTAGACGATTCGCCAAGATCGAGATGAGTGAATCAGATTATCACTATCAAGAAGCATACAACCACACGTCATCATTATCGAATCGCGCCGATGATGACCCTTACGAGCTAGACTTCAATACATTAGCAAGACCGCATAAACAACAACCTGCCCACAAGCCACGAGTCTCTGTTTTACATGCCTTTCCTGCTGCAACTACAATCAGCAACTCATCAGATGCAACAACCTTGCCTATCACAATGACTCTCACCTCGAATGATCCCATCACGTCAGGCTTAACAAAAAAAAAGATTGCGAATATTAGCAAAAAACTCACGTCCGGCAATAACACATTTGCTCTGTTAGAGAATCATCTCTCTTTCGTCGGATCAGATCCTGCAGCAGCATTGATCGAATGCCAAAAATTGCGATTTTTTCAAAAATTGCAAAAAACAGCGACTTACGAGTTAACCATTACGGACACTGAAGAGGACCTTGAAAAAGTATGTGAGTACCTTAAAACTTGCCACACTAAAGGTATCAAAATAACAAAATTTCAAATGGGAAAAAAGCATTATATAGTCCCCGCTTCTGATATACGCGCTGAAACGCTGGTACTTTCATCGCCCAAAAAGAAGCTTGAAAATTCCTGACCCCTATTTGCGCTAAAGCCTAAATTCGATATAATGAGCTGAGTGCCATAATCGGGGAACTGATAGCCATGACTAAGTTTTTAAAGCGCATTTTCCAAGTATTGCTCACACTGCTCTTTATTATCGTTATCACTATTATTGGCATCGTCAACTTCGTCAATCCCAATCAGTTTAAAGGTACCATCGAAAAAGAAGTATTTGCAAAAACAGGGCTTACTTTAACGGTAAAAGGTCCTATTCAATGGCGGTGGTTCCCCATGTTAGCTTTAGAATTTCAGGATATTGCTATTCAAAACCTTCCGCCCTTTTCTGGTCAATTACTGGCTGCCAAAGCTATCGAAGTGGAATGCCAACTGTTACCTGCTTTAACAGGAAAAGTTGCCCTTACCGTTAATCTTAAAGGTTTAGATCTGGCGCTCGTCAAAAATGCGAAAGGACAGAGCAATTGGGAAAATTTAAATAACCAAAATGCCACACCCAAATCTACTACTAAAGACACAAGCTCAGATTCACCCGTGTCTATCACTTTAAACAGCGTAAAAATCCAAGAAGGAAAACTTTCTTTTACCGATCTCTCTCAACATAACGAATATACACTCAATCATGTCAATCTTGCTGCTGATGACTTATTCAAAGGTTTATTAGCGATTGGCGCGCCACTTGATTTAAGTTTTGAGTTAAATGCTAAAGGTAAAAAGCTCGCCCACATTTTTTTAAGTACCGACTGGATGCTCAAAAAAGAAAAAGAACAAGTTAATCTTCAAAAAATTACACTGAAATTTAAATTGCCTGACGGCATTGCAAATGTTATCACTGGAGATGCTGAAATCATAGGCTTCTCGAAAGCGCCTGCTATTAAAAGTCATTTATTCGGAAAGGCGCTTGAAGTCGGTCAACTAAAAATTGATACATTCAAAACAACGCTTTCAGCAGAAAAAAATATTATTAGCACGCAGATTGAAATGAATAACGGGAAATTACAGGGAATTGACTTGGTCAGTCTTTTAAAAAATGCGCAATCCAGCATTCATGGCTTAATCGATGCTTTAACACATAAACTCAGCATTGACTCATTATCTGTTGTTAAATCTGAATTGGCTAAATGGAAAACAGATCCACAATCGAGTGCTTTTACGCCTTTTAATTCACTCAAAACAAATGCAACGCTAACCAACGGCATCATCAATAATCCTAATCTGGTTATTGATCATACAGATTATGTCATCAATGGCTCAGGCATGATTAATGTCAGTGCAAACAAGATACAATATCAAACCACACTGCAGCTTAAAAATAATCCTTATCCAGCCAGTGATAAAGCCGGTAATTTCCTCTTTCAAACGCCTTTGCACATTCAAATTCAGGGCGCTTTAGACGATCTCAAAATACAACCCGATCTCTCAACTTATATGAATAGCGCTTTACAATTTACACAAAAAGAACTGATGAAAAAGGCGGTGCAAAAAACAATCGAAAAAGTGACCGGCAACACAATCGGTAATGGCGCTGTTCAAGATACGATCCATAGAGCCTTGGGAAATATATTAAACCCCCAAAAATAGCAGTGCACTAACAAACTGATTTAAACATTGTACTTCAGTCGAAATCACGATAAAATACGGTATGTTTAAATTATTGAGATATCTCTTTAAATGTTTAATTGCCCTATGTTTGATAGCTATTGTATCTGTCGTTGGCGTTATTACTTTAGTCGATCCCAATCAATTTAAAGGGATGATTCAAAAACGCATTTCCGAAGCTACTGGCCAAAGGTTAAATATACAAGGTGCGTTGTCTTGGCATCTCACACCTAGCTTGTCGATAGAAGCAGATGATTTGGCGCTAGAAACATCTGCAATGTTCTCCCAGAATCATTGTACTGTAAAAAAAATACGTCTCGTGCCTAAACTGTGGTCGATTCTCTCTGGTAAACCGCTCGTTAACATTCAACTAGAAGGTTTACACGCACATTTCAGCCAAACGATTGCAGGCAATTCTCTTCTGAACAACATTCAAAAAATGCCGCTATTTCATACAACACAAAGATCTGCTGGTTTTTGGATCTTGCCTTATGACATTACCATCGAAAATGCAACACTACATTGGCAAAATGCGATAACCCACGAGAATATACATGTTAAAAATATAAGACTATTGGCTCAAAAAGTATCTGCAGGCGCGGTTGGTCTTGCTGCACCCTTTGATTTACAATTTGAGCTCGAAGATGGAAATACGGAACACACCGGCAAGTTTGCTTTTAAAGCCGCGTGGACGTTCAATCATTTACGACAACAATTCGATATTCAAAATCTCGTCTGTCATACCAACTTCCCAAGCCTGCCTTTTAACACATTGCTTGCAAACTTGCGTATTCAACAATCATCCGCTATGCCTATGATTGAAGGCAGCGTTCATGTGCCTGATCTAAATTTACAAAGGGGATTCTCACACTTTCATCTGCCCTTTTATGAGACATTCGCCAAAATCGCTGATTTCAAAGGTCATTTTAGCTATCAAACACCCATACTTTCCGTCACCTCATTCAACTTAACTTTGGATAATGAAGGCAGCATCTCTGGCTTTTTTAAAACTGATCCGCATGCAAAAACATTAAAAAGCTTAAATCTCACTGGAAATTTTACTGCTAAAAATGTACGAATAGGCGCATTACCCATTCCCGAAGTTAAAACAATGCTGCAAGCAAAAGAGGGCGTTTTTATTTTTGATCAAGTTAAGGCACAGCTCGCCAGCAGTCATCACCAAGGCAGCATGCAAATTGATATTCGAAACGATATACCCGAATTCACAATTTCTGATGAATGGCATAGTTTCGAAATCAACGAAGTATTAGCACGATTAGATTTAAAAGATAAAATTTATGGCAACATAAAAGCAAATGTTAATCTCACAACACAGGGTAGTACGCCCGATGCCTGGTTACAACATTTATCTGGCAAAGCCTATCTGCATTTAACAGATGGGAGGTTGCGCGGCATCGATCTCTCACCGTTGCTGCGGCATGCACAATCCACGCTTGTGATGCTAAGAGACACACTTTCAAAAAGAAACACCGTTAATATCGGTGCTATCCTGACAGCCGAATTAGGCGAATGGCGACTGCAGGCCATGAATGTCGATTTACTCGTCACGCCCTTTAGACATTTAGAAACCAATATTACGTTTAATAATGGCAGAGCCTATACTTCTGATTTCAAATTAACGCACCCGGAATACACCGTCAATGCTCATGGCATGGTTGATCTAACGCAAAGACATATAGAATCCCAAGCCTTGGCTTTATTAACACATGCCAAATCACACCCCTCAGAAGCTTTTTCTACCTTTCTTAAAGAAACGCCTTTGGCAATACATCTTAAGGGGCCGCTCGATAATGTGACAATACAACCCAATCTAACCCACTATGCAGATGGTGCTATCAATTTGGTACACAAAACACCCGTGGAAAAAACCAATGATCCACACAGCTTGGAAAAATTGTTTGGTTTCCCTTAATGACACTTAGTCAAAAAATATTACAGTGGTTTGACAAGCACGGCCGACACGATCTCCCTTGGCAAAACAATCCAACGCTTTATCGTGTCTGGGTATCCGAGATAATGTTACAACAAACGCAAGTTACGACTGTTATCGATTATTTTGAAAGATTTATGAAACGTTTTCCAACATTGCCTAAACTCGCCACAGCACCCTTAGATGATGTTTTTCAATTGTGGTCTGGTTTAGGCTATTATGCGCGTGCTAAAAACCTGCATAAAACGGCACAAATCATTCATACGCAATACAAAGGACACTTTCCAACCGATTATGAGACGGTTTTAACATTACCTGGTATTGGCAGATCAACAGCTGGCGCGATTTTATCGATCAGCACCCAACAACGATATCCAATTTTAGATGGCAATGTAAAACGCGTATTAGCACGTCACTTTGCAGTCAATGGATGGGTCGGTCATCCTACAATCTTAGAAAAACTCTGGCAATATAGCGAAAAAATAACGCCTAAAGAACGGGTGAAAGATTACACACAAGCGATTATGGATCTAGGCGCAACTGTTTGTACAAGAAGCCAACCCAAATGCACAACCTGTCCTCTTACTAAGAGTTGTGAAGCAAAAAAATCCGATCGTATCAGAATGTTTCCCATGCCTAAGCCAAAAGCAAAAATTCCAACAAAAGCTGTTACGGTATTAATCTTGTTTTCGCCTAAAGATCAGACGCTGCTGCTTGAAAAACGGCCACTCAAAGGCATTTGGGGCGGTTTATGGAGTCTGCCCGAATGTCCATTAAAAACTGATATTCAAGACTGGTGTACCAAAACATTGGCATTAAAGATACAAACAACAACAGCGTGGGAATCTTTTCGACATACCTTCACACATTTTCATTTAAATATTCATCCCATTTTGTGCGAAACACACACGCGCTCTAAACCAAAACCAACGCTTTCAAATTATGCATGGTATCCGATTGAAAAAACAAAGACACTCGGTTTACCAGCGCCGATCCGACGTTTAGTTGAAAAACTGCAAAACGAAATCAATATTTTTGAGGAAGCATGATGAGTCATATTGTATTTTGCCTAAAACTGCAAAAAGAAGCCGAAGGGCTTGATCGCCCCCCTTACCCCGGTAAACTCGGAGAACGCATTTATAATAGCATTTCTAAAGAAGCGTGGCGTGCTTGGCTACAGCATCAAACCTTACTCATTAATGAAAATCGACTGAATATGCTAGATGCTAAAAACCGGCAATTTTTAGCCGCTGAACTGGAAAAGTACTTTTTTGGTAAAGGCAGCTCAGTTCCCGCGGGCTTTGTTGCGCCAAAATAATTTATCAAACACACCAAAATCAAGATTTTTATTGACGAGCTCTATCGAGATACGGTCTAATAGCTTTTTTCCTTCTTATGGCCGGATAGCTCAGTTGGTAGAGCGGAGGACTGAAAATCCTTGTGTCGCTGGTTCAATTCCAGCTCTGGCCACCAGCGCGATTTATTAGTTAATAGCCTCCATTTTAGCTGCTCGCGTAAACACGTGTTATCATAACAAATGCTTAAAAAAACGCTGGTTTGGTTGCGACAGGATTTACGGCTGGTGGATAATCCAGCGCTTTATCATGCGTGTGCATTAAATCAAGCGACACTCCTTATTTACATCTTAGACGAAAGTTTATATCCCTTAGGCGGAGCGCAACGTTGGTGGTTACATCATAGTTTAGAAGCTTTGCAGAAAGATTTATTGAAAAAAAAGATTCCCTTAATTTTAAAGAAAGGCAATTCAGAAAAAATATTGTTAAATCTAATTAAGGCTCAAAATATTTCACATATCTTTTGGAATAATTGTTATGAACCTCTCACGATCAAAAGAGATGCTAGATTAAAACAGCTTTTTAAAACAATGGGTGTGATAGCAGAATCTTCTAATGGATCTTTATTAAACGATCCCGAAAATATTAAAAACCAAGAAAATAATTTTTTTAAAGTTTTTACTTATTATTGGAAATATTGCTGTTTGCATCAAAAAATGAAACCTTTATTACCTAAACCAAGATTGACTCCTTTAATCTTGGATTTAAAAGCATCTCTAGAAAGCGATGATTTATCAAGCTGGCATCTTTTGCCGAGTAATCCAGATTGGTCTATCGGGTTCAAAAAATGTTGGGAGCCCGGCGAAGCGGGCGCAAAAAAACAACTCAAAAACTTTATTCAATTAAACCTAATGGATTATGCGCATGGAAGGGATTTTCCTGCACAACCAAAAAATTCATTTTTATCACCACATTTGCATTTTGGAGAAATAAGCCCAGGGCAAGTTTATCAAGCGATTAAGCAAATTGAAGCACAAAACCCTGCGAGAGGCAATTCGGTAGAGCGTTATTTAACAGAGTTAGGATGGCGAGAATTCTCTCATTATTTATTATATCATTATCCACAATTGCCCGAAAAAAATTTTAAAACACAATTTGATAAATTTCAATGGCTTAATAATAAAGCATTATTAAAAGCCTGGCAAACAGGTCAAACGGGGTATCCAATTGTAGATGCAGGTATGCGTCAGCTTTGGCATACCGGATATATGCATAATCGTGTACGGATGATTGTCGCCTCATTCTTAACAAAACATTTATTAATCGATTGGCGTAATGGCGCAGCCTGGTTTTGGAATACGTTAGTGGATGCAGATTTAGCGAACAATTCTGCCAGCTGGCAATGGGTTGCTGGCAGCGGTGCAGATGCTGCCCCATACTTTAGAATTTTTAACCCTGTATTACAAGGAGAAAAATTTGATGCGAACGGAGAATACGTGCGAAACTGGGTTCCAGAACTAAAAAAGCTGCCTAATCAATATATCCACAAACCGTGGGAAACACCAAAGGCTACTTTAAAGATGGCAAATATTCACTTAGGCAAAGATTATCCATTCCCTATTGTTGAGCACACTAAAGCCCGTCAAGAAGCTTTGGCACGATATCAAGCCATCCTAAAATAAAACAGCCTAAGGCTAGCAGCCAATAGGCTTAAGACAAACAAGACCATCGCAGTGACCACAATCGCGGGACCCGCTGGCCAATCCCAAATATAAGAGATTTGAATACCGCCAAACACGGATATCATACCTACAAGACTTGCAATAACCGCCATGCTTTCGGGTGTTTTTGCAATTTGCCTTGCGCTCGACGCCGGAATGATTAAAAGCGCTGTCATTAATAATACGCCCACCAATTTCATCATTACCGAAAAAACAATGGCCATAATTACCACTAAGATCCATTGCATCGACACAACGGGCACGCCTTCTATTTTTGCTAAATCTTCATGTACAGTCATCGATAAAATGGGATGCCAAATTTTTAAAAAACTTAAAAACACGATGGCATCTACACCATAAATCCAAATCAAATCCGTATGATTGACCGATAGAATATCGCCATATAAATACGCTAGCAAATCAATTCGAATACCTTTTAAGAGGGTTGCTAAAATAAGCCCTATTGCCAACATCACATAAGCTAATATACAAAGAATCGTATCGTTTGCTAAATGTCGTTGTCGAGCAAAAAGCGCCAAAGCAGAAGCGGTCAAAATACAAACGCTGATTAAGCCAATATAAATATTAATATGCAACAATAGTGCAAAACATAATCCTAACAAAGTTGAATGCGCTAAAGCATCGCCAAAATTGGCCATACGTCGCCAAACAATTATCGAACCCAAAGGACCCGCAACTAAGGCAATACCCATCCCAGCTATCATGGCACGTGTCATAAAATCTAAGAACATAAGTCCCCACCTAAATCGTGTTTGTGATTATGTTGGTGGGCATAGACAGCCAATTTACTCGATTCCCATGCACCAAATAAACTTAAAAATGCGGGATGTTGACTCACGACAGCAGGCGCTCCTGAACAGCAAACATGCTTGTTTAAACAAACAACAGAATCTGTGCCTGCCATCACTAAATACAAATCATGCGAGACCATTAAAATGCCACAGCGATAGGTATCTCGAATCTGCATAATCAAACGATACAATTCTTCTTGACCCGTAACATCTACACCCTGTACCGGTTCATCCAAGACCAAGAGATCGGGCTTCGCTAACAACGCGCGTGCTAATAATACGCGCTGGCGTTCGCCGCCCGAAAGTGACTGCATCGGTGCAGTCAGTAAATGACCAATAGTCAGTATATCAATTGTGTCATTAAATACAGCTATGGAAACATTTTGTACGAGTTGTAAAAACCGACGAACAGACAGCGGCATAAAAGGTTCAATGGTTAATCCTTGAGGCATATAGCCCATACGCAGACCCGCTTGTAATTGTACCGTGCCTTTATTTGGGACTATTAAGCCGAGTATAATTTTGACTAAGGTTGATTTACCAGCCCCATTGGGTCCGATCAGTGTTACAATTTCGCCGCTCTCTACGCTAAGATGTACATCTGTTAGGATAGTTTTTTGTCCAAACTGAACAGAAATGTGGTTTGCTGTAACTAATGCCAAGTGTACACCCTAATTAAAGTTGAGTAATTAACATATTTATGAAATTTATACAATCCGCTCTATCGTCGCTGATTTTCTTAAGCTTAACACCCTTTTGTGTAAACGCCACACCAAATGTTGTCGTTAGTATAACGCCATTTTATGCTTTAGTCGCTGCTGTCATGCAAGACGTTGGAACACCCAAATTATTACTTCAACCAGGCGTTTCGCCACATGAGTACACACTAAAGCCCTCGGATATCTTATTGCTTCAAAACGCGACGCTCATTTTCTGGGGTGGGCCTCAGCTTGAAACTTTTTTAGTCAAACCTTTAAGCAATGTTAAAGCGCTAACTGCTGCACAACACAAACCAAAACTTTTAGAAATTCCCTATATTGTTGAATTTGATGATACGCCTAATCTATTGCTATTACCCCTACGCCAAAGTGCCGACTGGGATTTAGATGAACATGACGACCATACACATCTACACACATTAGATGACCCTGCTAAATCCAATGTAGATATGCATTTTTGGCTTAACCCTCACAATGCAATTGTATTAACCGATATGATTGTCAAACATCTCACCATTATTGATCCAATACATGCAACCAACTATAAAGAAAATGGTTTTGCCTTAAAAAAACGGTTAAAAAAACTAGACGCAGAGATTGCAACTGAATTAAAAATGGTTAAAACAATCCCTTACATTGTCTTTCACGATGCTTATCAATATTTTGAAAAACGCTATGATTTAAAAGGTGTTGGTTCTATTACCATCAATCCCGAAATACCGCCTAGCGCAAAACGTTTAACGACCATTCGCAATACTATCAAAAAATCAAAGGCGCGCTGTGTCTTTAGAGAACCACAATTTGAGCCTAAAATCGTAAACAATATTGTTGCCGATCTCGGCATTCAAAGCGGCGAACTTGATCCCCTTGGTCAAACTGCGCAAAATAATGCTGAAGGATATTTTTCATTATTAGAAAATTTATCACGAGCACTTAAACAGTGCTTAAATCCCTAATGCCAAACCCAAAAATATCATAGCACCTAAAAAATTATTATTTAAAAACGCCTTAAAGCAGTTGCTAGGTATTCTGTCTTTAATTAAATATTGCTGATAAATTGAAAAAAAACTTGCCATACCCAAACCAGCGTAATATATTTTACCTAAGCCTACTTTCATCCCAAATTTTATTAATAATAAAAACGTGCAAATCTGAAATAAAGCAATCATGATGCGATCTGCCTTACCAAATAAAATAGCCGTGGATTTTAAGCCCAGTTTAATATCATCCATTCTGTCAGTCATCGCATATTCCGTGTCGTAAACAACCGACCAACAACACGTTGCCGCATAAAGTAACCAGGCTTCAAATGGAATTTGATTAGTTAAAGCGGCAAAAGCCATGGGCACAGCCCAACCGAAAGCAGCGCCCAATACAACTTGTGCTAAATGCGTATAACGTTTCATCAAGGGATAGATCATGGCCAATAGAAGTGCGATTATGGACATCTTAATAGTTAAAAAATTCAATTGTAAAACTAATAAAAATGCAATGAGAATCAGCACAAAAAAAGCAAGCAGTGCTTCTGTAATAGTCAGCATCCCCATAGCCAACGGGCGGTTTTTTGTACGCTCTACAAATCTATCAAAACGTCTATCCAAAAAATCATTGATAACACAGCCTGCACTCCGCATAATAACCGTGCCTAAAATAAATATGCTAGCTATCGTCACATCTGGCTTACCATGACCTGCGACCCACAATGCCATTAACGTTGGCCATAATAATAAGAAAATACCAATAGGTTTATCCAAACGCATTAAACGAATAAACAGGGTAATTTTTTGATTTTGCATTCTAAGTTATTATCATGTTTTTTGAAAATTGTAAAGCGTGCCAAGCTGTAAAATTTGCGTTAACTCATCCAAAGCAACACGGCTCTCATTTAAAAAAGTCGGATCTAATAAATCTGCTATAGACAGTCTGTCTCGATAATGTCGTTCTACCCATTGAACCAAGCGCTGATATAACGCTTCATCCAAAAATACCTGTGCAGCACAAGCTTGTTGCTCTGATTCGGTTAAAACAACGCGAAGACGCAAGCAGGCAGGGCCACCACCATTTAACATACTTTGTCTGCAATCCACAAAATGTAATTCGGAGATAGGATTATCTTCGGCGATTATTTTTAATAAAATCTGATGTGCTTTTTTGTTTTCTTGACATTCGAAAGGTGCAATCAATGCCATTACACCTGTGTCGCGCGTGAGTAGTTGACTATTAAACAAATAAGATTTGACTGCGTCTTCGAGACTTAATTCGTCTGTGGCAACCGGTAGCAAACATAAAGATCCGGTGAATTTTTGTTGTAATAAATTAATCAATTCCACGGAATTATCAAAAGCTAATTCATGAAATAAAAAAACATTTTGATTCGCAACCGAAATGACATCATTATGAAAAACACCCTTATCAATAGCGATTGCATTTTGTTTTAGAAAAATCGTTTTTTCTAGGTTAAGGCAATGTAATCGTGCAACAGCTTTTGAAGCCTCATCACTTTGTCTCGCAATGTAATGATGCAGCAATCTATCTTTTTTAGAAAATCCTTTGCGTCCATATATAAATAAATTTAAGCCAGTCGCCCCATAATCTTTACAAAGTCGGTTATGGTTTGCAGCACCTTCGTCAGAAAAACCCATCTGTGAAATTAACGGTGAATGTATTTTAAAATAATTTTCATCTGAAAAAATTTTTTTAAAAATATTTAAGTTTTCTTCGGTTTCTAATGCACGATGTAAATTGCTAATTAAATTAGCAGGTGTAATATGTACACGATTATCAATACTGTCTGCACTAGGCGTCACCGTTGCCGCATTCGCAACCCACATGCTCGACGCAGAACAAGCCGCACTAAATAAATCCACACCCGCTCTATAGGCAGCTTTTAATATTTGCATATCTGTACCCCTAAATCCTAAGTTTTTCAAAAAGGGTATATGCGGTCTTTCATGTGGTGGTAAAACGGCTTGTTTTATCCCTAAATGCATTAACAAACGCATTTTCTGTAATCCTTGAAGTGCTGCTGCCTTTGGGTTTGAGGTTTTATGCGCATTTTCCAATGATGCTAGATTACCCACAGCTAAACCTGCATAATGATGCGTTGGTCCTACAAGGCCATCGAAATTAATTTCACGCGCTTTCACATCGATATTCCTGGCGGTAAATTATCCGGCATTTTTAAAATATTTTCTTCTAAACTCGCAACGGGATAAGCACAATAATCTGCAGCATAATAAGCGCTTGGACGATGGTTTCCACTATGTCCTAGCCCTCCAAAAGGTGCAGAACTACTCGCGCCTGTTAACGGCCTATTCCAATTAACAACACCTGCTTTTATTTTTTGCCGAAAGTATTCATAGTGTTCTCGCTTATCACACAACAATCCAGCGGCTAATCCATAAACTGTTTTATTCGCCTCAATGATTGCCGCCTCAAAATCATCTACCCAAATAAGCTGCAAGAGCGGACCAAAAATTTCTTCATCCACATGTACTTTAAGCGCGCTAACATCTAATAAGCCAGGCGAAAGAAAGGGTAAATTTTCATATATTTTATTTAAGGGTTTTAAAATTTTTGCGCCCGCATGAATTAATAAATCATAGGCTGTTATAATATGATTGGCAGCAGTATTGCTAATAACAGGACCCATAAATGGCTCCGGCCGATCCGTATATGGCCCGATTTTTAAGGTATTAAGCATTTTAATTAATTCTGCAATAAAAGCTTCTCCCCGAGACCCTTTTGTAACAATCAAACGCCGAGCGCAAGTACAACGTTGACCCGCTGTTATATAGGCAGACTGAATAACATGTAATGCAGCTGCTTTCAGATCACGTATCTCGTGCACAACTAAAGGGTTATTGCCACCCATCTCAAGCGCTAATATTTTTTCTGATTTTTCAGAAAATGCTTTAGCAAGTTCATGACCTGTTTTAAAACTACCTGTAAACATTAATCCATTCAAATCCACATGTGTGGATAGTAATTGACCAACTTCTTTACCACCGTGAATCAAATTAATAACACCTTTAGGTAAAGCAGCCTCTTCCCAACAAGCAAATATTTTTTCGGCAACCCAAGGCGTTAAATCACTGGGCTTAAAAATAACCGTATTACCTGCAAGTAGCGCAGGCATAATATGGCCATTTGGCAAGTGCCCTGGGAAATTAAAAGGACCCAAAACACCCATCACACCCTGTGGTCTATGCCGTGTGATTGAAATACCGTTTGACAGCTTTTCCACACGCTCTTGGCATCGATCTTGATAAGCTTTAATAGAAATCGGCAGTTTATTAATCATGCTGTTTACTTCTGCATCCGACTCCCAAAGAGGCTTACCGGTTTCGGTCGAAATTGTCTTTACCAATACTAATTGATTTTTTTTTAAAACCGTACAAAAACGTTCTAAATAATCAATTCTTTTTTCTAAAGAAAGCAAAGACCAATTTGAAAAAGCGCTTTTTGCAGCATATACAGCTTTATGAATTTGCTCGTTATCTGCGCTACATCCGCGCCAAATGATTTCACTCGTTGCAGGATTTTTGGAAATAAAATCGCGCCCTAACCCCTCTATCCATCGGCCGTTTATAAAATTTCTACCATTCATCCTGGTTACCCATACTTTATCTAAAAGAACAATACCGCAATTGGTCACCAAGCGAAATCTGTAATTGTTTTGCCATCTCTTCGCTTAATGCGACTTCTGTTTTGCCAAGTTTCTCTACAAAACCAACGATAGCACGAAAATCATTGTATTTTGTATTACTAATCATCATTATTTTTCCTTCACTAAGATTGTTTTTAAAAGCAGCTAGCGTTGCTTTTTTGCTTTCGCGAACAGTTTTAAGATTATTTTTTTCAGATTCAATGGTTGCACCCGCATCGAATATATCAATGTAATTTTTAAATTGAAGTCCTTCTTTTTCTAACACATGTAAAGCAGGCTCTGTGTTTTCGTGTACCTTAGCGATCACTTTTTTAGCGGTCTCTGGCAGCAAATCAATATAAATAGGCAAGTGCGGCATCAAGTCAATCAAAAACTGTGAGCCCTGTACTGCTTTTATATGACTGGCTTCTGAATAACGCATATCTGCAAAATGATGCCCCACCGCTTCCCAAAATGGAGAAATTTCGTCTGGATTACTCACGCCGCGCATATCTGCAACAATCTTATCAGAAAAATTATTTACAAATTCCGCTATAAACAAACAACGTGCTCTTGATAAAAAAGTGCCTCGACCTTCGCCGCGATACACTGGTTTTAAATATAAACCGCCTAATTCAGCAGCGTCCTGATGTTCGCTTACTACAGTTAATATCTTATGCTCTTTGTGTTGCATTAACGCGCTAGAAATCTGTACAAGCGTTGATATTTTATATTTATAAAACGGCCATGTATGCCCAAGATTGGTTTCTATACTGGATGTGCCCATTATCTCTCGCGTATCGCTATTTTCTAATATAAAAAAATAATAACGTTTATAAATATCGATTTTCTCTGCAAAGCTATCAAGCGACTGCATAATCTTTGCTTCCATGACTTTGGTATCATTCGGTAAAGAATTAAATCCAGGCCCTTTCTGACGCGCAATATCTAAAATAGCGGGTAAATCATTTTTCTGAATTGGGCGAAATACATAATTTAAGCTCATACCTTAAATGTAAATCATTTTTTGAGTTTTATGGGAAAAATTATCTGTACAAATAACTAGCCAAATGAGCACTCAGTCGACTTCTGACAAAGAACATTTTTAAAAGCAAATGATAACTTGATGATTATTTAAGGTGATTCGCCGACAATGGATAATAGGTATCGAAACTAAATAAATTGAATTTTGTACATTTATCATAAATATCCAAGTGTTCCTGCTGTTTTAATTTTTTTGATAGATGCAAAAACAAAGGTAGGACTAAAAAATTAATTGCGGCTTTAACGATAATCATGCCAAAGATCAGCGAAATAAAACTTCTCTTGTCCAAAATTTCATAAAAAGCAATAAACCCAAATATCACACTATCAACAACGCAAGCAATCAAAGTAGATAACAAAAACCGAGGCCCCATAAACTGGCCGTTTAGCTCAATTTTAAGCTTGGCCATTACCCAAGAATTGAGAGGCTCAGAGCTTAAATAACCAACAAAGCCTGCAAGAATTGCACGATTATTGGCTGCCAATAAAGCATCAAATATTTCTGTGTGATAGTGTTCGGGACAAGGTAAAAGAACGACGAGTTGGCCATATAAAAAAACAAAAATGTTAAAAAAGAATCCCCACCAAATAGCTAATCGCGCGTATTTATACCCATACACTTCAGTGATAAGATTAGCTAAAAAAAAAGTA
The DNA here is from genome assembly GCA_044225595.1 of Gammaproteobacteria bacterium. GTDB lineage: Bacteria > Pseudomonadota > Gammaproteobacteria > UBA6186 > Azoamicaceae > CADEGZ01. The sequence continues at coordinate 14,226 of JBGAIG010000003.1, read as the reverse complement.
AAGGCAAATATAGGTGTTCCAGAATTCGCAACAAGGCCAAAAATTTGAATTAAACGTAAGTCAAACCAATTACCCAACACAATAATCATCGAATACAAAGAAATCAAAAACCACAATTTACTCGAGCAATGCATGCCACCTTGTGCAGCCACGCTATCCGCTTGCATTTTTTTTCAAACCTCTTTCTTAGACTCGCCTATCAGTCTATTCTCTTCTTTCTTCTACCACAAGTGCCTTTTTTATCTGTTTTTTGATATGTCAAGCAGCCCCGTGTTAGGTAGCGTTGAGTTTTAAATATTTCTTAAAACAAAAACTTAAACTTTAGCAAAACCGAATGACTGCTAAAGGCTTTTTTCTTTTCTAAATCGTAACCACCACTCAATGTAAAATCATCAGAAATCAAAGCTGTTACACTTGCGCCTAGATTAACACCTTGTTTTGGCGGCACAATACTTTGGGAGTAAAATGAACCGCCGCCATCCACAAAGCGCGCAGTCACCGTCACCTGTGGATTCTTAACATCCACTAAATAAAAAGCATGAAACTCTGGAAAAATTTTAGCCTCCGCATTCCTATCGGCTATTTTAGCTCCTAAACTAACACGAACAGTATTGGTTCGTATCGCACTTAAGTGTTGGTTTGCAATACCAGCGCCTTGCTCTGTATATTGGCCGACATTTAAATGCATATATTGTACTACTGCTGTTGGAGAAATTTCTATTTGATCGCAAGGAATGGCAACGCCCGTTTTTATTTTAGCGCCATATTGAGAACCTGTATAATGCGATGTTGCGGTTTGGTTTAAAAAAGTAATATTACGTTTACCGCGATAATTATTAATGCCTGCCGATAACACAGTATCTAAAAAGAATATGCCATAATGAGCGCTACCATAAGCCATACCTTGCGTGCTACCAATGGTTGTGTGGCTACCTGTATTATTGGATTGCCTAACAACTGAGTTTGCATAACTGACACCCACACCAACACGATAAGATTCTAAAATAGGCATATCAGTTAAAACCCCAAAACCCGCCGTGGTGGCTTTATATCCGGATAATCCTTCCATCATCGACTGTTTCGTAGAATTTCCAAAGACAATAGGCGCATACGATCGCTGTGCATCTATCAAATCCCCTGCTGAATATCCTGTATGCATGTGACCTGTACTTGCAAGGGCACCGCTCGTATTGATCGCGCGTAACGTATCTAATCTTTGTAACACTTGATTTTCTGCGCCCGCAATTTGCGCTATCGCAATGTGTTCATTTTTTAATCCAGACGGCGCTAATTGTTCTAGTTTCTGTTCAAATGCATGTTTCGATGTTTGTTGCGTCAAAATGTCTAATACGGGTTTAAAAGTACTGTTTACAGACAAATCATCCATTTTTTTTGCAATACCATTTAATGGGCGAATAGTGTTCATACATATACAACCACTGCGGTTTGCAATTAACTGTAATCTATTGCCCGTAATAACTGGTTTAAAACCAAAAAACAAAGAAGTTTTTGGAACAGTTGGCAAAACACCACCTGCGATACCACCTGTGGATGTTATCATATCGAACACGTCACCATCTTTAACTTCTGCGCCTGGCGATAATTGAACATTGAGGGTTCCACCATTTAAAGTGGTTTGACCGTCTACTTGCAGTTGACTATATTGACCTGCGGTTACACTCGTAATACCAAAATTCAATGCGCCATTTGCTGTTTGTGTAAAATCCTGAACAATAGTGCGTGGTGTATTTGCTGTGTGTGTTATTGTACCGGTGTTAACAATGCTCCCGACTGCACCGACAACATCCTGCGTTAACAATAAGTTGCCACCTGGGCGCACATTAATCGTACCAACATCTGTTATTGCATCCGATGGTGTAAATGTATCTGTTATCTCTAGAACAGATGTGTTTGCTCGATTACCTGTAATTCGTTGTGTCACTGTTCCGCCATTCATTTCTAATCTTGCTGAGCCAATAGTGACAGGACCACGCCAGCTGCTACCTGCGGAGATTTTGATACCACCTGCTCCATCAGCAAGTTGTAAATTTCCAGCATTTTGTCCAGACAGCGTTAACATACCTGTTCCGCTTTTAATAAAAACACCAGCATTTGTTGTTGTGATATTTCCTGAAAAGCTACCATCGACAAGCGTTTCGGCCGTTAAAGTGCTAAGAACACCTGCTGTCTGTCCTATCATAATTCGACCAGCACCACTGATACTTCGTAGGGTTTGATGATTATTATCAGCAATTTCTAAACTTGTATTAGTTGATAGCGTAACTGCCGTTGTATTCGGCAACGCGTTTCTCCCATCTGCCCCATTTGCTGCTATCAAAGTTCCTTTCAGAATTGTTGTGGTACCACCGTACGTATTTTTACCACTAAGCGTAAAAGCGCCCGATCCTTGCTTAACAAAATTACCAGCATCGCTCATAACGCCTGCAAAGGTGAAATCTGTGCTAGCATCGATTATCAGACTGCTAGCATTACCTATCTGAACAGCACCAGCTCCCGTTAGATTCGACAGTGTTTGCGTAAGGCCGGTATCAATCTGTAAAGTTCCCGCTACAGTGGCTGCACCACTTGTTGGTAATGCGTTTGTGATACCCACTTTCAAAGCACCCATTACATTTGTACCACCAGTATAAGCGTGGGCATTTTTAAAAGTTAAGGTTCCTAGTCCTTGGCAGATAACATTAACTCCACCACTGATAATGCCGTAATAGTTAGATAATACTTGTGTGTCTAGTCTTATAGTGCCGCCAACAGCACCTGTCATGCTGCCATACCAATTGCTATTATTATCTACACCACCAAATCCTCGATCTATTAAATGTAATTCGGCTGTGCCAGCGTTAAAAATCATGTTTGTAGGATCATTTCTTGAATGAACTTGTAATCCAACGATGCCAGTGATTGTTATAGGCGGTATAAAAGTGTCTAAAACACCGCCAGTTAAGTCAATTTTAGATAACCCGAGACGAAACCCAATTCCATCGCGCAATCTATTATTTATATCTCTAACAGCTTGCCGTAATGATCCGACCCCATCGTTGCTAGCATTCTGAACAATAGCAGGAACTGCTTCAGCAAGCGTAGCAACGCAAATTAGGCTTAAGGCTGCTCCTTTAACAATAAATTGTTTTAATATTGCCATTCCATATAGCTTCTTAGATTAGATACGTATCCCTACTAATCTTTAGCTTATATGAAAAATTAAAGATGCGCCAAAATGACCTATCATAAAACGGTTAAATAATCACAAATACGCGCTGAAGTATCTACTTAAGCAACGCGCACTTTTTGTAGTTCCTGGGGAGGAATTGTGACAGCCACGTCTCCCGCAGAGGCATCTTTAGAAGCCGCTCTACTTCCAACTGGTACCAAACGCCCATCATGATTTGTTTCATTTTGCTCTTTTTGCCTTTTAAGCTCTAAAACTTCTGCTTCTATCTGCACTAGCCGCGCTATAAGTGCTTCTTCCCATTCAGAAGCAAATTTTTGTTCTGTCTCACCGCTTAAGTCAGCCAATTCAAGATACGCTTCACGCCTACCTCTGGAACCTGGCTTTTCCTTAACAGCGGGTCTTGTCGTCCATTGTTCATAAATTGGCCTGCGGATGCGATCGACCTCGTCCTCGCTTAACTCTTGCTTATAAGTGGCAGCAATTACTTCTGCTATCTGAATAGCATTTTTTTGAAGTTCGCGCGGCGTAAATACTGGACCAGGGGAAGCAGAAAACAACGCAGCGCAGCATTTTTTAAATACCGAACGAGATGGCTTCCCCCATGCAGCACATTTTTGAATTTCGTCTGCAATCGCGCTCTTGAAACCATTTCGTTCATGTTCTGGTAACTCATTCAAATTTATATTAACGCCTAATTCCTTTAACTTGCCTAGTAATTTTTCCACACCAATAATATATCCTCGCGTTGTCTGTTCATCTCGATACCCACAACACCCTGTTGCAGTTTGTATGCGTTTAAAAACTTCCTTGAGGACAGGAAAAATCGTATTTTTTTTCCATTGCTCATCTGCCTTTTCTACAGCGGAGTAGTCTAATTTTAGTATATTTTCCATTTTATTATTCATACGGTTATCTAAATAACGTTTTCCCAGCCAAAAAGCAATTCCAAGAGGAACAGTGACCCCAAAAAAGCTAATGAGCGCATTTTTTAGGGTATTGGAAGCTGTAGACTCACTCGTGTAAGTATTGATGATGGTAGAAGAGGATGCCTTTTTTAACGTCACAAGTGCTGACTGCGGTTGACTCGACAATACACCATCACTAACGCTTACGTTATACGCTGGTACTGAACCGCTATCTGCAATAAAGCGGACTTGACCCAAACGCAATGATGCTCCAGAAAATACAGTGATCTGTGCTTCAGGCGATGTTGTTAACTCAAAATGCCCGCCTGTTACGTTGCTCACAGTGAAGCCTAAATTATCAGTCGGTGTTTTATCATCTGTCGCACTTAAATCTCCCAAATTCAAAATAACGGGTTGCCCATCTGTAATGGTCAATTGATTATTGAAAATTGCTGGTATAAGATTGCAATCAACACTTGCTCGAGAAACTACACTTTGAGAACATCGGTTTAGAACAACTACATTATAGCTAGGTACATTAGCACTATCATCTGATTTAAAAGCGATTTTACGAGCTGCCACTTTACTTTGAGGAAACTGAGTAATGTTATTAAATCTGCCCGAAGCATTCAGCTCAATAAAGGTGCCTCTTTCAATATCGGTAACCGTGTACATCACATCCTCTACAGGATTATCACGATTAATTGCATTGAGATTACTTTGTGTCAGAAAAACTGTGTCCCCTTGATTAAGAGCTAAAGCATTTGTGAGCAGCTCAGGCGCGCGTGTAAAATAAACACCCGCAGGATATGCAGACGTGCTCACTCTACCATCGCCAACTGTCACTATGAAGCTGGGAGCGTTTTGAGAGCCATCTTGTGCAAACTGAATGCTACTATTATTTATATCTGCTTGACTAAAACTCAATATTGATACGCCAGGTGCAGTAAAACGCTCAAAGCGACCATATTGAACATTACTAATAGAGAAGATTAATGTGTCAGAGAAATTGGTACCCGGTTGACTAGCGCTTAGCATGCTAGAGGTAACAGTTTTGGTTTGGCCTTGGCAAATATCAAAATGATTCTGTTCTAATACAGGGATGGCGCGAAAATCAAACTCAATGGAGGTAGGACCAACATAGGCCCCTCTTAAAAGCATAGTAAAGCTACATTGAGGTGAATTAGCGCCATATGGCGTGAAATACACTTCTCCATTCAAAATCTGTGCCTTGGAAAAACTAGAGGGTAACGAGAAAGCCCCGCCCGAGCAACCAGAAATAATATAAGTCATTTCGTCATCAATGCCCGGATTATCAGGGTTTGTTCCCGATAGCATTGCATCAGATACTAGACCAGTCTGCCCTTGATTAACAGATACAGTATTGTTGACAACCGCTGGCAGTTCATTAATAAAAGTCACATTAGCAGGTACCGGCGTTGTGGCTACAATCGTACGGCTTGCTGCCACTTGATAACTGGGTGCCAACTCACTACCATCCTGGATAAACTTAACTCGCCCCAGCATGATATCTTGCGAACTGAAGCTAAAAATCGCAATACCTGGCTGATCCGTATATTCAAATTGACCATGCTGAAGTTGCGTGATCGTGTATTGGATAGCTTCAGGATTACGTGGTACAGAAGCATTAAGATCGCTTAATGTTAAAATATGCGACCCTTCTGATGGAACAGTTAATCCATTATTTGTCAATTGGATCGTGTCACCAAAAATAACAGCAGTATTGCCAGCACCGAGCTTATTGTAGGGGGAAGCCCCGGGTCTTCCAATAAGAAAATCGCTTAATCCATCGCCATTAATATCTCCTCCGCTCGCCACGGAAGATCCACTATTTTCACCTTGCACCCCTCCTTGCAAAATAAGACAATTGCTGCCTGGTGCAGACAGATCCACTGTTACGTTCACCTTGTCCGTAGTACTCAATATGCTATACACAGCACCAATACCCGAAAACCCACTTATAGCAGGTGCTCCAATGATGCTATCTTCGAGTCCATCCTTGTTAATATCACCAAATGCAATAGACCAACCAAGATTATCACCGGAATTTGCACCGTCGACTTCAAAGCCTATATTACCATTTGAAATTCCCCCCAATGAGAATGTTGTAGTAAGGGGGGCGCGTGTTCCATAGATTACATAGAATTTGCCAGCATTATACAGTCCGCGAGGAGAAGCCCCTGGAGCCCCAATCCCGATATCACTCAAACCATCGCCATTAATATCACCTGTTGCAACAAATCTACCAGCCCAATCGTTAGATGATTCTCCAGATAAGGTAAATCCACGACTCCCATTGACAGCAGATAAGCTAACATTTGTGGGAAAACTTGTATTAGTGCTAAGAATCACAGAGACTAAACCGGTATCATTATTAGCTGTATATGATCCAACCACGATATCATCACGACCATCACCATTAACATCGCCTGTTGTGACGGAATAACCACTCTGATAATTTGGCATCCCAGAAAATGTAGAACCCCTAGTGCCATTTAAAAATGTAGACAATTGCAAAGGTGTCGGAAACGTTTGGTTACTACCATAGATAAGGTATGCTTCACCTGAAGAAGAACTGCCAGCGCCAGGCGCTCCAAACACGAGATCACAGACACCATCGCCGTTAATATCACCTCCCGCAACAGAATATCCGGTATTGTAGCTAGATGATTTACCATAAATTACAAAGCCATTATTACCATTTAACATAGCCAATGGGATTGTCGCATTGAAGTTTGGTTTTCCAAAAATGACATAGACCTTGCCAGATCCGCCACCATTAGGGGTAGCAGCAAATGGTGCCGTGACTACAAGATCTTTAATGTTATCGCCATTAACATCACATCCGGCCAGAGACCAACCAAGGTTATCACCAGCGGATTCACCAGTGATAACAAAACCATTACTACCATTTAGTGGTATAGATAAATCTATTGGTGAAGTGAAGCCTGTACGTGAACCAAAGAATACATAAGTTGCTCCGGCTCTATTTAAAGCATCAGTCGATGCAATGGCAAAATCATCTAGGTGATCTCCATTAACATCACCCAAGATTGCAACAAAGTTACCATTCTTGTCGCTATATGCTGCACCGTTAAGCAGAGTTCCACCGCTACCCTGAAGGGTCGGCAGATCTACAGTAGGGTAAACCATGGAAGCTCTAAGAGGCGTAAAAAAATTAGAAAGCGAAAAAAACGTAAAGGTTTTAAGTGTACTAAACATGGAAGAACTCCTTTCTAATTAACAGAAACGGGGGCGGCAAGCGCTTCAGCGGTCATAGAAGTCGTTGATTGTTGTTCTTTGTACTTTTGTGCAAAATCAATAGGCTGCAAATGAACCATACCAAATCCACCTTGATTGGCTAAATGGCTAACCTCGGCACACGCATAAGGATATAATTGATTCATGCAAAAACCATTGAGTACGGATTTTTCGATTTCGGGTGTAAATCCTCTCAATGCATACGAACCGGCTTGTTGAAGTTGTATGCGCCACAGCAACGCACCATTATGTTTAGCCGTCACTTGTAAGGTTAAAACGACTTCATGCATATTTTCTGTTGCATTCTGTGGATAAACATTCGCATGAACTTGTAAATCAATAACAGGTTGCGTTACCACGCTTTCAGGAAGCGTAACATTTGCAGCTTCAAATAAACTGCTTTTTGTATAAATACGGTGTACTTTGAGTTCCGCAGTAGAGTGCGGTTTTGCAGATGCTTCGTTCGTCATATCGCCTCCTTGGCTTTAACTGCAAGCAATTAACCTGTTAGACATAATATTTAGGTGCAGCAATTTCAGGCAAAGATACACGTATTTATTTTTCTTTTCAAATAAATTTTCAGAAAAAACTGGCTTATACTGACACTAACCAATGAACAGCCTCATTTCCACAGCAAAAATAAGTTGCGCTTTTTAGAAGCACACAAAAATATATAATTATAGATCAACAAGTTATCGCAGATAGTTTTTAAACTGTCTTTTTTATTTTTAGATTTTATTCCAAGAAAATTTTCTTCTTCATGCGTGATCACTTTAGGGTAATAGCATAAATAATAGTTAGAAATAAAAATATCTCTGCTGAAATCAAAATAGCGCCCACTGTCTACACAAATACTGATGCTCCTATTATCTATGTTTAGGAGAGGGCAATGACGGGGGTGCTGTCAGTGCTAGTGGAGGCGCCTCCATCAGTTTCCGTAAAGCATCAAGACCTTTTACACAGGAAAATAGCTGCCGTATTTGTGAATCAGAGTCCTCTAAAACCTGTTCAGCTATCTCTGGATTGTTTAGCAGATCATCTGCTGTATATTGATCCTCTTCCTCACCCGCTCCTCTCTGCCCTCTGTATTTTTGATTGAACAACGCTTTATAAAATCTAATCTTAGCAACAATATCAATGTCTCCGCTTTCGGGCGGAAGCACAGACGGTTTTAACAATTGTTCGATATACTGAGCAGCCGTATAATAGTGTCCCTCACGCATATTTTCAAAAAGTTTGTGTAACGGTACTATAGGCGCGCTTAAAACCTTTAAAGGATCGTAATAATAATGCCGTACCTTTTCTTGATTAAAAGAATCCATCACATCCGTTGTTTTTACATAACCCTCGGGGATTTTACCCTCTTTTATTGCATTAAATCTTAACATTCCTTCTTTAATTTTTGCTTTAATCGTTTCATGACAACATCCATCAAACATATTTGGATTATCTAAAATAACGGGAGAATATCCATATTTAATAAGTTCTCTATTTAACAAAACAGTGCACAATGTTCGTCCATTCGCATCAGGAAATAAATGTAACCGTTCTAATATAGTCACCAAGTTAATAATTTCATCCAAATATGCATCATTCAACATCGATTGACGCTCATCTTTTTCTTTATATTCAAGGCTACCGGTAATCAATTGGCGCATTTTTTTATTATATTCTTCGATAAAGTGTTCTCCAACAGTCTTGAGGTCAGCACCTCCTATATTAGGTACCACTCGAGTGATTTGTGACGATGTTCCTGGTATACCCATCGTACTATATTTAAAGAGAGAAAAAGGCTGTTCTCTAGACAATACCCTGTTTACTTCTGCCTCTATTTTACTTTTCCACTCTTCCCGAGCTAAGATTTGTGTGGGTGAAGGTTTTTCATAACCGCAAGTATCCTCATCCATAAAAGTATAAGCTGTAGCCTGCCCAAAAAAGACCTGTGCTGCTGTAGATCTCAGTTTTCCTGCTTGGTTATGCTTTTGTAATCGCTCGGTTTCTGCTGTACATTTTTTATGAATATCACATATAAGATCTAATGAAATATCTTCATTCATTTTTTCGCGTTGTGCAACGAGTGCCTGAAATATACCACGAAGACAGCCGGGTTCTCTCCGTTCAAATTTCACCCATCCTTGTTCGTCAAGCTCTTCTTGTTGTTTGCCATCAACAAAAAGCCGCCACGTTTCCTGACCTAACTTTAAACCATCAGAGCCAAAAAAATGGTCAAACTTGTCTTGATAAAAATTTGAGTACATTGCCTCACTCCTCATATCATAATTCAGTATCGGCCTATTTTATGCCAAACGTTAGTCATTCAACAAAAATATTGCAACCCTGTCGAGATCAAAGTTAGCTGCTGATATTTTAAGTGTATATAAATGTAGCTTGTATTACATTTTTATTTTTTATTTCGAGTATTTTCGAAATTAACAGAAAGTGAGCATTATCGATCTGGGCGAAACAGCGATTAATCATCCGTTTTTTTCGCTCGCTGTTTTTCTGAAAGCCCTGTGTAATCTCTATCATGTAGAGATTGCCTCCATTAGACGTATAAAGCAATTTAAACGACTTAACTTTATGCAACGACGATTTTTGCCTAAAATCCACTCTCATTTCGTCGAAATGCACATTCTGCCAGATGTTAATCGTGTTTTAAGTGTCAAAACTCGAGTTGACAATAGCTAACATTTGCTGAAAAAATAGCAGCATTCAATAAGTCTCGTTTTTTGCCTTGATATTATTGGATCCTTAATCAGGATAAGCACGGTCAGCATGGAAAAAATACTCAATATTACAAGTACTTCGAATGAAACAGCAACAGCAATCATTGCGAGACAACAAGAAACTATTCACAAATTAACAAGCGTCATTAATGAATTACCTGGCAGCATTTATTGGAAAGATGCCGCAGGCGTCTATTTAGGAAATAATCATTCTAGCGCAGAAAAAATGAGAAAAACAGGTTTACCTTGGCAATCTATTGTGGGCAAAACAGACTATGATTTATTTTCCAAAGAAGTAGCTGATCAATATCGAGAGTTTGATTTAGCTGTCATGCGAACAGGTCAAGAATCTGTTCGAGAAGAGCGTGTGAGCTTACCAACAGGTGGCGTATTAGTGCAGCTTTCATACAAACGTCCTTTGTATGACTCTCGGGGAACAATGGCCGGTATCATTGGGAATACCATTGATATTACCCATCTCAAAAAAATAGAAGAAGAGTTGCGTGAGGCTAAAGATCGTGCGGAACGCGCAAATCAATCTCAAACAGAATTACTACGCCACATGGAACATGATATCAGAACACCTTTTAATGGAATTTTGACGCTGAGCAGTTTGTTAGCATTACGAGAAACAGATAATAAAAAAAAGCGATATCTTGAAGATATTTCAAAATCTGCCAAACAGTTGTTAGATTATTGTAATGATATTTTATGTCTCGCCAGAACCGACGTAGGAACGATTCCTGTTACACTAGAGATGTTTAATATAAAAACATTAATAGAAGATGTTATTGTGATGGAAACCATAGCAGCTAAAACTAAAAATCTTAAATTGTTATTTGAATCTTTTGGAGAATTACCCAATTTTGTGATGAGCGACCGCAAGCGTATTCAAAAGATTTTATTGAATTTGGTTAGCAATGCAATCAAATTTACTGATCAGGGTTATGTCAAAATAAGTCTAAGGCTTGAAAGAAACATTGGGAATAAAACCGCTGAGATTTTTTTAATTGTTGAAGATACAGGAATAGGAATCTCCCCTGAAAAGCAAAACTGTCTTTATGAACCTGCTAAAAAATTTGATTTGCAAGAATTTTCACATAGGAGACACGGTTTAGGATTGCCAACGGTAAAATTGCTAATTGAGGAACTCGACGGAAAATTTGAATTAACAAGCGAGCTTGGGCAAGGAACGAAGTTTACGTGCTGTTTCTTGGTGAAGTTGCCTAAAGCAGATGAATAACGCATTAAGAGAATGGAATATGAAAAAAATCTTAGTAATAGAAGACTACGAAATTACGCAACACGTCATGAAAATGATGATAACAGATAGTGGCTATCAATCAGATATCGCTGGTACAGGCAAAGAAGCAATAGATCTTTTTCGGAAAAATACTTATGATTTTATTTTTGTAGACATCGGGTTACCAGATCAAGACGGTTTTACAGTTATAGAAGAAATGCGAAAATTAGATCCACAAAAGGCAAAAGTACCCTTGATTATCTTATCTGCTTATTCTGATCCCTTATACCAAAACCAGGCAAAATCAATGCAGTTGGCGGCATACATAGTGAAGCCTTTAATGCCTCAAGATTTCGAAAAAATTGTTCAGAAATATCTGAGAGTGGAAGAAATACAGGAGATAAGCTAATGAAGAGGAATTCTATGATTAAAGAAGAAAATTTAAATAGTGTTAATTCTGAACCGTTACAATTGATGCGAGCACAAGGGATTGATATTTATTATGGTAATGCCTTGTCTGCGAAAGAAATTTATGATGAAGTGTTTATTCAGAAAATTTATAATTTTGATACGAATAAAGAAAAACCTATCATTATTGATGCTGGCAGCAATATTGGTATTGCAACGTTGTTTTTTAAAAATAAGTATCCTTTATCGAAAGTCATCTGCTTTGAACCTGATCCAAATGCGTTTTTAATCTTACAAAAGAATATCAGCGTTAATAACTTGAAGAATGTTGTCGCAATTAATACAGCTTTATCAAGAAATAATGGGGTTACGCCTTTTTACGGTGAAGTTTCTGGTGTAGCGGCTGATAGTCGCGGCAACTCTATTATGAATGCATGGGGTACTCAACGAGAAACATCCGCTAAGATTTTAGTCAATAGCCAACGGCTGTCGGATTATATTCAAGAAGAAATAGACTTTTTAAAAATTGATATTGAAGGCGCAGAACAGCAAGTATTGGAAGAATTAGGAAACAAACTACGTTTTATAAAAGAAATGGTTATTGAGGTTCACGAAATAGAAGCTGCATATTTTGATAATAGTTTAGAAAAAATTAAATCAATCCTTAATCATTATAACTTTAGGATCACAACACAAATAAATCACATCAATGATTCTTTGCCCGGACAAATACAACACTGGGTAAAAAAAGTGCATCCTATATTTACAATGCTTAAAGCAATAAGATTTTAGCGTCCTTAGAGAGAGTTGTGTTGCTGCGTTTTTTTAGTTTTTGTTTCTCTTGTTGATTTTTAAAATCATAGAGAATAAGAGCCTCCTGGTTATTTGTTTTAGTTTTTAAAAGCTTAGGAATTGTTTCCGTTCCAAATGTGACCGCTAGCCTTGCGGCAACCATATTAGTGACTTTATGATTATTCCATGCAAGACCATGATTTTCTTTTTTCCACATAAGGCTATGGACAATATTGCCTGCCTCGACCAACTTATTTCCGTATAACTCCGAATCCCCTCTAAAACGATCCATTTCGCCAAAAATAATATCCGTCGGGGGAAGCGCTTGTAGCGTTGATTTTTTTGCCCAATAAGGCGACATTTTTGGATTGAGCGGGGTTGTATTTTTAGGAATATAGAGCGATAAAAACCACTGCACGAATTGCTCAGTGATAGCAGTATCTTTTTCTTCAAACGTTTCGAAACCTTTGGGGCTGCGTGATAAATCTGTAAGGGGGCTAATAAGCATTTGCCGCGCAATTGGAATGTGCAACTTTTTAGCTTGAATAGCTATCAAAGCGGCAAAGTTTCCACCAGAACTATAACCAGCGATAGCAACACGTGCCTTATCAATCTGAATACCAAAAGAGTTTTTTGTTTTTGAAAGAAGAAGCTTGACCGTATCGTTAACATTCTTCAGCCCCAGGGGAAATTTAGATTCGGGCGCTAAGACATGTTTAATAACAATAACCTGACAGCGAGATTGTTCGGCTATATGACTACAAAAGAAGTGCGTATATCCTTGCTCAGAAGCAACAAAAGCGTTTCCAGGGATATATAAAATCGTTGGGAGCGGCTGATTTGAAGCATAAGGGAGCTTATATACTGTAAATTTGGGAAAATCTTCATATAATATTTTTGCTGGGCTTTGAATAGACTTTAACTCTTTAACCAGTCGGCGATGCGCTTCAATAGTACGATCGAATGTAGGGGTATGTTTTTTCATAATCTTTCGCCTCCAAAGTTTTAACATTATCAGACCACGAAAGGAAGATAGTACAGCAATTTTTCGCTAATAGCTCCTTTAAGACTCATTAGGCTTGGAGATGTACGGATCTATTTGGGAAAAGTTTTATTTATCGCTTCTATTGAAATATCCTTTAACACTTCTAACGTTTTATATTCCGTATTAAGCGGCGGCAACCAATAAATAGTATTACCTAAAGGCCTCAAAAAGGCACCGAGTTTTACGGCATATTGAAATACTTGATTACCCACCCTGCTCAATTTCTGGTCTCTTTCCAAAATGAGATCGGCTGCAACTATGCCTCCTATACACCGTATCTGTTTTAAACGTTGTGTTTTTTGCGAAACTTCAAGCATTAATTGATTAAATAGGGTTTGTCTTTCTCGCACTTTTTCACAAACTCCTTCTTCTTCTATTATTTTTAAAGTCTCTAACGCCACCGAAGCTGCTAATGCATTACCACTAAACGTATGCGAGTGTAAAAAAGACTTGTCCTTCTCATAATCATCATAAAATAATTGATAAATATCATCCGTCATTAATACAGCACTCATAGGCAGCCAACCTGCAGTCAGGCCTTTTCCTAAACAAACAAAATCTGTAACTACTCGCCCCCCTCCAATGAAAATATTTTTCTAAAAACACTTGACACGTATTTTTGATATAAATTTTGT
>JBGAIG010000031.1:0-16244 GCA_044225595.1 Gammaproteobacteria bacterium | reverse complement strand
AGGCGTTTATGAAATTAGTTAGAAGAACAGTGAGTATTGTTCCAGTTGTGGGTAAAGCCGCAGATAAGGTACTGAGAGAAGTAGATAGAGCTGCTGGTGATGCGGTTAAAGGAGCTGCGAATGTAGTTGGAGGAGCACTAGGTGCTGTTGGCGAGGGTGTGACTAAAACAGTTAAAGAGGTTAATAGAACAACTGCTAAGGTTATTGGTGACGTTAGCGGGGCGAGAAGGAAAGCACATCGCCAAGTTGACCAACAACATGAGACGCTGAGAGCACAAACCTTAGCTTTTTTAAATAATAGAAAGGAGGCCGAAGTCGGTGTTTTAAGGGCACGGCTAGCAGCCGGGTTAACTCAGTACGCAGAAGAGCGTAAAACTGCTCAAGAAGTGATTGATGCCACGGAAATACAGAACACTTACGAGCAATGGCGCAATGCTATTATCGAGATTGAGAATAATCAACCGCCAACTACGTTAGAGGGTATTTTAAATGGGGATGAGCAAATCCTTAAAAATTTCTTGTCAGAAGGGGAATTGGGTGGAAACTACAACCCGCTCACACTCGCAATAGAAAAGTTTTCTACCAGTACTTTAAACTTTCAGTACATGAAAGCTTTTTTTGATAAAGCGATTGAAAAGCTCAGTGATAATAGCGAATTGTTTTATTTAGAGCCAGATGCTAAAAATGAAACTTTTGCTGGATTGTTGTTGGATAAATAGTATGCGCCTGAAAATACCACCTGTTAAATTAAGAAGTGTTTAATACGGCTTTAGCAAGTAGAATCTGCTCTTCAGCAAATGCTTTTAGTTGAGCCAAATCAATTTTATGCGGCAACAAAGTCATCGGATCGATAGTTTTTGCTCTAATAGCATGAATTTTAGTCAACAAGAAATGTATGTAAACCCTAGGATTTAAGTCATTGATAATAGCCGAAAGAACGAAGCTATACCACAGCGCATGAATAGCACCACTTTCTTCATGACCAAAGAAAAGCCAATTACGACGACCCAGTGCTATCGGTCTCTCCTGATTTTCGACCCAATTTGTATCTATCTCAACAGAACCATGTCGCAAAAATCGGATTAAATAAATCCATTGATTTAAGGTATATTGTACGGCTTCTGACAATTTGCTTTTCGCAGGTACTTTAGTTGCATTTTGTTTTAACCAAGTATGCAATGCTTTTAATATAGGCCAAGATTGCTTCTGCCTTAAGCGTTTGCGTGTATGAAAATTTAGCTTCATTTTTCGCATTTTTTCTTCCAAAGCATATACAGGCTTTAAACGTTGAATCACTTCATTAGCAATACCATTTTTGTTTTTGGTAATTTTAAGAACACCATCAAATTTTCGACGAGCATGGGTCATGCAGCCAAAACCAGTAATACGTTCTTGTTTTCGAAGATTGGCATAGCCTGCATATCCATCCGTTTGCAATAAGCCTTTAAAATCAATTAATCGACTCTCAGGAACAGTGCTGCTACGGGTTAAACTGAGTTCCAAGACAACTAACCCCTTACCAACATGGGGTGCAAAATAAGTCCACAAATAGCCTTTCTTTTGCGGCTTCAGTATTTTGACAGGCGTTTCATCGACTTGAAGATAAGAAGCCCCAAGAACCGCTTGCCAATAAGCCTCAATCATCGGCATCAATCCAGAACCTGCTTGAGAAAGCCAGGCGCTCAAAGTATTATCTGGAATGTCTATATTATAACTGGCTAAGATTTTAGATTGTCTATATAAGGGTAAATGAGATTGATATTTATTAATAATAATTTCGGTAATTAAACTTCCGCCTGCTAAAGCTTTGGGAATCGGTGCTTTAGGTTTAGGTGCCATGATAAGCGTTTCGCAACAGCGGCAAGTATATTTATATCGGACATGCTCTGCGACATAGAGCTTTAAAGGTAATACCTCGAGTTGTTCTGAAGTTTCGGTATCTATTTTTTCTAGCCAATGGTCGCAAACACGACATTTTTTATCTTCCTCGGGCAAATCATGATGAAACTGATATCGGGGTAATTGACTGGTATCAATGCGTCGGCCTCTTGATTTAACACCTCGTTTGCGCGTATAGGCAGAGACCTGTAACAGACTGTCAACTGGTGTAATAGGTTCCCCTAAATTAATTTCAGATTTTTTACCAAACCGTTGATGCTGCATTAATTTTATTTGTTCTTTTAATCGAACAATTTCTTCTTCAAGACTAAAAACTTTAGCATCCAAACTTTGAATCTTTCTCAAAGCCATTTCGTAATCAGTCATTAATAAAGAATAGGCCGCATCCAATTGTTGTAAAGCATTTGTTTGACTGGGTAAATCCAACATCGCAGTCAATTAATCCCTAGCTGAATTTGTCATACGATAGTTCTCGCCAGTTGCGCATCTTTTGCCATTCTAATCCCGCAAGCAACCATCCCAGTTCTTCCATGGTCGTTTCACTAACCCCTTGTTCCTTATTAAAGTGAAAATAAAATTTCCCTTTGTCTAGTCGTTTATAAACTAAAACAAAACCATTTTTATGGTAAGAAAGACATTTTACTTTATCTTTACTTCGATTGTAAAACAAAAAAATCCCGCCTTGTGGGTCTTGTTTTATGTCACTCACAATCAGAGCACTTAAGCGATCAATCGAGGCTCTAAAATCAATGGGTTGTCGAAAAATCCATATTTTTTTACCGTATAGTTGCAATTGCATGATAGAGCTCCTGAAAAAAATTGATGGCTTCCATTCTTGAAATCTGAATACGGGCAATCGCTTGATTAGGTAAAGTTAATTCAATCGATACACCTTCTTCTGGAGATTCTGTGCTTTCAGGAGGATTGATTAAGAGCCAGTTTTGTCGCTTCTCATTTGTTTGAGAAGACGAACTAGCCTGCCGCCGGTGTTGCCACTTATATAAAGTTGATTTTGAAATGCCTTTGGTTTTGCAAAATTGTTCTGCAGTTATGCCAGAACGTTTCCACTCCTCGCATAATGCCAACTTTTCTTCGGCATGATAGCATTTAATCATTTTTGAAGATGTTTTTTGTTTATTGTTCAATAGAGTGCTTTGAAGACCCGAGCCTTTCTGAAGTGCCCTGGTAACCGTTGTTGCACTCATTTGAAGTGCTTCGGTTATATGATGGGTTTTATGGGATTTTGCTAATTCTCTAATATGGTCAGCAATTTCTTTAGGTAATGCCGATGTTTTGTGCTGCTTTGTTTTTCGCCAAGCTGTCACTTCTGCTGCAACATCGGCTAACGATAGTTCTCTCATCATTTGTGCCTCCTCCGTTTAATCCTTCAGAGGCTAGAGTATCAACTTGTTAAACATCAAAAACAGGTGGTATTTTCAGGGGCATACGATAAATATGCAAATCCAAAAGAAACAAACGAAAAATGGACTGTTGAGCAAGAGACTGTGCGTAAAGAAATGATTGACAAACTGTTAAAGCAGGGTGTAAAAGATGTTGAGATAGCCATTCGTAAAAGAGAAAAAAACGATTTACAAAGACTGGTCACTTTAGGGCAGCCTTTGTTAGAGATGTTAACGTCAAGTGGCCAA
Source organism: Gammaproteobacteria bacterium (assembly GCA_044225595.1). GTDB lineage: Bacteria > Pseudomonadota > Gammaproteobacteria > UBA6186 > Azoamicaceae > CADEGZ01. The sequence continues at coordinate 12,696 of JBGAIG010000031.1, read as the reverse complement.
ACAGTGAGCGATAGCCTAAGAAATGCGGGTTACGATGATCTAATTCCTCGAACTCCACCGCGTCCTGGTAGGTAATTATATCATTGGGTTTTCCTTCAGCACTGCGTTTAAATAGGTACGCCGTGTTGGAGGAACTCAAGCAGATATCAGCTCCGTTTTTATTGACGTAGGGTAGGTGAAGAGAGATGAAAAATACTATTTTAGGTTGTGCAGTTTTAGGGCACTGCTTGCTAACCAATGAAAAAAACATTGAACAAGCAGTAGAAGAGGCATGGCAGACAGCCAATGCTCTAGAAGAGACAAAAACAGACTTGGATTTTGAGAATGTTAATTTAATCAATGTGCATGTTTGTCTGATGATTGCCTATTTAGCCTCTGATAAAAAAGAAGAGGGCGAAACAACGTGTTTATTAAAACAGCATCAAGAATTTTACCGTGCAGCTAACAAGTTGCAAGATTTAGAAGAAGTCTCGTTAAAGCAAAAAGCTATCGCTTTGTTATTGTTGCAATTGATGATAGATGATGATAAAAAAGGCACTGTTTTTTGTGGAGATGCGGCTAAAAAAATGGTACTCATTGAAAGGGTTTCATTTTTAAACAAAACGCTTGCGCAATATTTAAATAGATCACAAGGAAAGCCTTATGTTTCATTAACTATACTATGGAGTAAATTTAACCCAACCTTAAGTTCCAGAGTATTATCTTTGTCTGATCAAGACAAACAAAAAGATCCCTGTACTCGCGCTATTGAGGCTTGTGAAAAACTAAAACAAGCACAGCAAGCCAGAATCGTTGCCATTGACGGGGCCACTACGGCGTTAAAAAAAGAATTTGCCCGCCTAGAAAAGGAAATAGAAGCTCATTATGCAAATATACTAGCACAGGAGTTAGCACGTATTGACGCACAGACAGCGGAAATTAAAAGAAAAAGTAAAAAGCAATTAGAAAAAAGCGCGATGGCGAGTTTAGCAGCCATTGGCGTGACAGTGGCGACGCACGGTGCCACTAAAGAACTAGCGGCTTCTATAGTTACTAAGGGAACTGTGCAGCACGTGGCGGTAACTGCGGGTATATCCGCTTTAATAGCGAAAACGACTGCTTCAATGGTTATGCATAATGGTAATATAGAGCGTGTTGCTTCAGAATTAGTCAGCACAGATACCTTGAAAACTACGGTTACCGCAATGGTTAGTGCTGGTCTGCTACATCAGGCATGTAAGGCATTAGATATCCCGCTTGACTTTGCAGACAGAAAAGAAATTGAGGAACATTTAAATTACAATTTAGCCAAAGCCTGCATTAATGCGGGTGTCAATGTAAGCGTTAATCACCAAGATCCTGATAAGGCGCTATTTCTTTTAGCATTTAATACCCCGCTCGATACTATAGTAGATGTTCACACCAAAACAGATGTTAGCGATACAACGAGAATTGCGATGCATACAGGTGCTGGATATGTCAGTGGTTTAGCTGCCCATGTCAATCCAGGACAAACAGCTTTAGAAAGTTTTATCGGCGCGACTGTATCGAGTTGTACTGGAGTATCTGATTTAACAGAAACTGTTTTTGAAGAAGACCCAAAAGAAAAAGCTGGCAATGCAGATGGATTAGGTAAGAGAGAAACAGCAGTACGAGAAAGTAATAAAAATGTGGTTGAACAACAACCTAAACAGGCTGATAAGAAATTACAGACGCAACCAATAGGGAAATCTGAGAGCGCAAATAATTCTGCTAATAACAGAGAAATTATTATCAAATTATCGACCGATAGCACATCCGGTCATGTGTATATGCGTGCACCAGTCGCTGATAAAACAGGTAATATAACAGAAGCAAATATAGGATTTTATCCCGATACCACTAAAGAAAAAGATATTAGAGTCATGGTATCTCGTGTACCTGCTAAAATTGTCATTGAACCAGCAGATAAAGATATAGGCAAAGGTGAAAAACATTTAGTAACACAGACCTTGCGGGTCACTGAGAGACAATATCAGCAATTGGCTGAAAATCTAAGACAAGCTGTCAGAGAACCTGGTTCCTATAATTTATTGGGAATAGGCGGTCATAACTGTTTAAGTTTTATTGATCAACAATTAAAAGCGATCGGTATTGTTGATGGTTTAAGTAATAAGTTTGATATAAGAAAATATGAACAAACGAGCTTTGCGCCTGTTCAGGTGCAGACACATTGGCTATTCGATCAATACAAGGCACAAGAGACATCAGTCGCATGCGGTTCAGAAAGTATTGTTATGTCTCATCAATGTGAGAAGCAATTGCTACCACCAAAAATGAACGAAAGCCACCAACAAACAATGCAGCGCTTAGAGGATGTCCCGGCCGCTACACAAAAGAGTATAGCCGGAAATAAATTCACACCCTAGCAGCTACTTTTATGGAAAATAAATGCTAATCTTGAAAAAAATAATAAAATACATGGGGCTGACACTGTTGCTATTATTTATCTTATTAATAATGGCAACCATTGTAGCTAACGGTGGTGCTGGCGATACGGCGAAATATTATTATATAAAAGGTATTTATCGTATTTTTCATCCTAAGAACAAGCCGTTAGGAGAGATTGTTATTGATTTAAAACAAGGCCATGAATTTATCATAAATAATACTTATTCGAATCGATGGCTACATCCTTTTGGTTGGTGGTCTTCTGAAAAGAAAATAACGGAACAAGAACGGGAACAGGAAGAGCGTTTTGCTTTACACGCGAGTGCTCCTGGTCCTTTTGAATATCTTAAGGTAAAAATTATTTGGGAGGATGAGACTACTTTAACAATTGACGATGCCAGAGTGATTATTATTCATTTTAAAGATTATAGAAATCCAGAATCCCGAATTAAACAGCCCACTGTTCGTGGTATAAATGATATACAGATATTTTGTATCGAGGGACACCCTATATTAGAAAATGGACGTTTTTTGGAGCGTAGGCAAGATTATGCGTTTGCTTTGGCACAACATCAAAAATTAGCTTCTCTGTTCACCGAACTGAGCTTTGTACGTGATATTCGTGCCGATGACCACCAAAAAAATATTATCAATAAACGAGTAGAAGAGTTTGGCCGTAGGAAATATTTAGAATATAAAACCTGGTCTAAAGGAAATTTTGAATTGACTTTAATATTAGAACTTTCCGATGGGAATTACAGTAACAGTATTTATATTAGTCCCAAGGATAAATTGTAAGCTGCCCTGATCAATGACAACCGCAACCTATGCAGGATATCGATACCATCATTGAAAATGATCATTGTCTATTAAGGGTTAAGCAACTTTTGAATATGTGCATACTATGATTTTACAATTAGTTTGCTCGCGGAAAATTTTCGGGTTTTCGTAAAACAACGCTGGACACAGCGCGACAAATGTTGTGTATTTGTTGATGTAAAAAAATTACGTGTCAATTGGCATTGAATATTGACCCCTCGTTGGCACCGAATTTTGACCCCTCTAATAATTATTTTTGCTAATATTTTCAGGAAATAAAGGAAAATTACACAATTTGTACTAGCACCAAAATGGGGTCAATCTCGAATGCCAATTAACATTCTCAAGATAGGATCGTTTATAGCTTCAGTAAAAAATACACTTACAGCAGAGTAAAAGTCAAAGATTAGTCTTTTTGTACCTATTAAAACTAGTTCTTGTGATATTAAAGGATCAAATTTATGTTCTCCGCCATCAAGATACCCAAACTTTTTACAATTGTTCTTTTCACCGAATCCAGAAAAAGCTGAAAAAGTATGAAGCTGAGCGCACCTTGCTGCATAAAAATCATTACCATTATATTGATAATGGTTGACTGCGGTCTGTTTTTAAATATTTATTAACCCACTTAATAAAATCTTTTCTATTTTGTTCTTCTTGTGCTGTAGGCATTCCTCAGTATGACATCGCGTCTAGACATACAAACACTAAAATAACCGTTGCGGTTATGGCACCAGCCTTTGACACTGTTTGTATCTCGTGAAACATAGTATTAATTATTTTATCGTACACAAATGCACCATTACTGAGCCAAGGCTACTAACTTTACAAAATTGCACAATACTTGTCAATAAAAATTCTCCATTATAGAATTATGAGTAGAAAGAAAATTTACCTGATTATACAACTCCATTAACGGTTCATTCGAATTAGTAAAGTGTTTCATATTTAGCCCATATGATATAAATTTTTCATAAAACATTATATATTAATGTGAATTAAACACCAAGAAGACCAATTTTATTGTTGGTTTGATTCCTTTAAACCCAACTTTCAACTTTTAGTTTAAGTATGCGGTGAAAGTGCTTTAAATTATTGCTCACTAGTATAAGATTTTGACTTAATGCATGTGCAGCGATTAATGTATCCATGATGCCTATGTCTTGGCCGCTATTACACAATTCTGTGCGTATTTTACCATAGAGCCAAGCAGCTTCATCGTTGAACTCTAGTATTCTAATTGAAGAGAAAATATATTCCAATGCGTTTAATAAAATTTTCTTCCGATTTTCATCTTGTATTTTTTCTAGCCCCCTGGAAATTTCTGAGATTGACATAACTGAAATTGCAACACTATTTTCTTCTTCTTGCATTAGTCTTTTGAGAATGCCTCGATGAGCAGGATGACTTTTTTTCATTAAATAACTCATCGTATCTGTGTCTAACAAATATTTGATCAAAACATATCCTCCTTATCGGTATAATCGGGGTCGTCCCGAATAATTTCAACATCATCGGGAAGCATTTGTATGCCTTTTAATAATGGTGTCCATGAATGAAGAATAGGCTCTAAGATAACTTTATTACCACATTTGTGTATGTACACTTCTGTAGTATCGGAAAAACTAAATTCTTTTGGTAATCGAACTGCTTGGCTACCGCCGTTCGGGAATAGTTTTGCAACTTGCACAGCATTCATAAGCTTCACCTCCATGGTATTTAAACTGTCTGCAGTATATATTTATTATATATACTTTTTTGATAAAATCAAGAATTAGGATCAACTCGTGTGGTATATTCTAGGCTGAAATAAATGTTTACCTTACACAATGAAAAAATTCCAAGAAAGCAGGTTGTACCGAAGTTTCATGGAATGGAAAGCGATAATATTTTGGCTGTGGCCATCAGTTGTGCATTTTGGTGCGAAATGTAGCGGGCCTGCGGTAAATATTTTTAATAAAATCAAATACTTAAAGTTTACGATTAGGGGCACATTCTAGGACCAAGTGCGACAATCATTTTGTTGTTTTCACCAGGTGTAGGGCGTACTGCTTCTGTTGTTGTTCCAAAGGTAGTGAAAGGCGGGCAGTCGATATATCAACGAGTAGAAATCTATCGAAAGTTAAACAATTTTAATAACTTAGAAAAACAACGCATTAATCACGCTTTTTCTAAGAGTTTAGGCGGAAAGTCAAAGTTTGGACACATGGAAGATACACCTGCAAATAGAAAAATGCTTGTTGAAACGTGGGTAAAAGGAGAGCGCGTTGAAGTTGATCGATGGGGGAAGAGACATTTGTAAAGTGGCATCCCGATGGCAAAAGAGAATTGTGGGTACATGTCAAAGATGGAAAAATAAAAAGCGGCGGATTAAATGAACTACCTCGACATTTGCGCCCAGGAGGTCCCAAGCAATTGATCTTACCCTAAAAAAGACAACTGGACAATAAGCATTGGAAAGAATCATTGCAATATTTTAAAACAAGTAAATTAAGCTTAGGTAAATTGCTTAAGTTAGCCGAATCGGGCGAACCAAAAGCATTACACTTGCTTTTATCAATCGCCTATGAGGCAATGACTTATACAGTAACACCTAAACATATAACACAAGCACCCGACACTACATTGTCACAAAAATTAAAATTAAACATTGAAGCATTGGGATTGCCAAAAATAGGTGAAGACAATCACACTTGTAAGGGATCATTAGGCTATATTTTAAGAGCTATTACGCATTCACATAAAAAACGCCATATTAGCTCTCGGGTTTACAAACAAACCATGATCGCAGGTAGCGAATTAGCCATATTGCTCGATAGAATGCAAGATCCGGACTTAAAACAGCTGGATAAAAAAGCTCAGGATGCTCTATTTTTAGAATATTTTAACACCAGGAAAAAATTTGAATCGGGTATTATGGGAACTGGCAATAAAAGTGTTCTTGCCCAATCAGTCATCACCGATATGATAGAAGAAAAACAGCAAGAAGAAATCCAACAACTCGCAAAAGAAATGGGAATGAGTTTAGGTGATTTTGATGACAGGCAAAAAACTATTTTATTTGCTATCTCTAAGCTAAATACACAAACAAATTGGCAAAGTTTCTGTCTCAATGTATGCACAACACTTGAAGATGCCGAACGGCTCTCTGATATGGTTACAAAGCTAGCTAAGCTGGATATCCATAAGCAATGGCTCAATTTCTTTTTTACAAAAGCGTATAAAATACATAATGGAGATCCCACTCAAACACTTAATGCATTAACGATCGATTTTCAACAATTAGATTTAAAATCCATCAAAGAAAATCAACGAATAATATCAGAGCTTGAAGCACAAGTCTCAGGCTGGGCCGATCCCAGCAAGTTTGAGACTCTATATAAGGGATTGCAAGAAAATGTAGAGAATATAAATCGCATTTTAAATTATAATCACAAACTTTCAAATCTGGAAAAATTTATATTAATACAAAATACTAAGCAATTTATCGATGTCATGGATCGCACTATAAAGTCACTTGCCTATTCAGGCCAGTATAAAAAAACTGAAGACGACCATGTGCTAAGAGCGGACCGGTTTAGAAAGTTAATTGCTACATTTGCCGACAGTATGAAACCTTGGTTAACAACTGCTTACCCATATGAGCCTCAGCAAATCGACATTTGGACAACAACATTTGAAGCATCCATGAAAAATACTGCCAATGATAACATTCCTATTATCACTTCTGCTACATTTGACGTTAGAAAAACCATTGTTGTTGATAAAAAAGGAGAAAGTTTTAGCAATGCGTTAAAAGAATGCAACACTTTAGAAGAATGGTTTAGTTCTGTGCATCAAAATTTTGTTACCTCTGTTGATGAAGTTGAGAAACAACAAGGATTAATCCTGGAACGAGAATTGTACCCACCTGTCTTTGCTCAATTTGAAGAAGCATTTATGTTGCTTAAAGGTAAAAGTGAAAATATGCGTATCATTGGCAATCCTCAAAACTATCTTGACGAAAAGCCACCACACATCATTTATAGCATTCCCATTAGTACGCATAATGCAATGGTCACCATTTTTCAATTACCACAAACAGGCGAGTTCCGATTACAGTATGTTACCGGAAGTCCTTTATCAGAAGAAATGCACAGATGGAGGCTTATACAAGTAAAATCTAATTTTGACCTCGCTTTTTCTGGTGTTAATTTAAGGTCTCGGGAGCCATTTTCTCATGAACCATATTTTAATAGTAGCGCGGGATTCTGCGTTAATTTATCAACAGAAGTTATTCCAAAAATTCTCAAAGTAATAGAATGGGCAATCACAGAGTCCTGTGTTGGTAGCCCACAATATAACGCTCAGGATGAAGAAAGATTTTTATTTTTTAAAAATCTTGATGAAAAAGAACTAGAAAAAAATCATGCTATAGCCTTAGAACTTATTACCGATGGGTATTTTAAACAGAGCTATTTTTTTAATAATCACACTGACGAAAGAATGAGAAGCTTACATACGCTCATGCGGATGGAAAAAATTACACAACCATTAATATGGAAATATTCAAAGCCACAACATACAGAAGCTGAAATATTAAAAATACATAAATTTAATACCATCAAAAATCTATTAGACCATAGCGACGAAAAGGCAAATAAAGCATTTTTTACATTACTTTATACACACCCAGATTTTGACGACACATTTTGCTCTGCACTTACTGGATATAACAAAACAGAATTTACGGTAAAATTTTTATCAAGTTCTGACAACAAACTTTATCGCCCATATTGGATTCGAAATAAATTAATAAACGAATTGTGCAATATAGCATCGAAAAGCAGTGAATCTCGAGATTTACAAGAAATAACCAGGCATATCATTCAAACATATCCTACCGTAGTACCGAAAGATTTTAGTTATCAATTTGAGCAAAAGCCTGAGGCAGACGTAACTATGCATTTTCAAGATCAGGCAAATATAACACGCAATCCAAAATCACCCAGACAATCTTGATTGAGTTTTCGTATCATATTAGGTGTTTTGTTACGAGAAGAATTTGATTGAAGAGTATTTTTTGTCGGATTGCCGATATTCGTGAGAATGACCGTTGGTTTAGTTAAACCTTGCTATCAGGCTAACCTACAATTAACAAATTTACACAAAAATGAGCTTTTGCCTCTTGAGATTGCCAAATAGACATATTGCACCTTTCTTATATAACCGGTCTGACTGGTTATAGTTTAATGGTTTTAAAGTAAAAATGCAAATTAAATTTCGTTACCCACTCGATAGATGGCGGGAAAAGAAATTGTAGAACGAGAATTGCAGGGGAAAAATGAGCTACTTATTTAATATCTATGAAAGAAATTGAAGTGAGCATATTAGATTTAGAGAAATGCTTGTGCTTTAAAAAAATATTTGATTTAATGATTTGTAAGTGTAGACAAAGGAATGAAACATGGAAGAAAAAAAAATACTCATCACAGGTTCTAAAGGATTGATTGGTCACGCACTAAAAAGCCAGTTACAAATAAGTGGCTTTCAGGTGATAGAAATTGATTTACGTTATCCTCAGCGTCATCCAAACCATGGAGATGTCCGCGATTTAAAACGATTAGAAGCTTTATCTCAAGATTGTTGTGGCATTGTTCATTTAGCAGGTGTATCTCGCGTCATTGCAGGCGAAAAAAATCCGGAACTTTGTTGGGATATGAATGTGAATGGTACACATGCGATCCTTGCAGCTGCTCTAAAATCTCCCAGTCGGCCTTGGGTTATCTATGCAAGTAGCCGAGAAGTCTATGGTCAACAAATCTTGTTACCAGTTAAGGAGTCCGCACTTTTATCACCCGTCAATGTTTATGCAAAATCTAAAATTGCTGCTGAGAATGCTGTATTAGAATATAGAGCTCAAGGGTTGCAGACGGCAATTCTTCGTTTTTCTAATGTCTATGGTAGCTTAAATGATTATGAGGATCGCGTGATTCCTGCTTTTTGTAAAGCCGCGGCATTGGGTGGAACGATTCGTATTGATGGCAGTCATAATGTATTTGATTTTACGTATATTGACGATGTAGTTGAGGGCATCATAAGCGCTATTAATGTGTTAGAAAAAGGGCGTAGCGATTTACCTGCTATTCATTTTACGACGGGCAAGGGAACGACTTTATTGGAAGCAGCCACGTTTGCAAAAAAATCCAGTCATTTTAAGGTTCTTTTTCAAGAAATGCCCTCACGCACCTTTGATGTGGGGCGTTTTTACGGGGATCCCAGTTTGGCTTTCGAACACTTAGGCTGGCGGGCAAGCGTGATGATTGAAGAGGGTATTAATAGATTAGTGCGATTGTTTGAAGCACAACCCGTTTATGCGAGCGCTAATTGTGTTTAAGCTAATATGAAAATACTAAAAGTCATTCATGGTTATCCGCCGGTTTACAATGCGGGTTCAGAAGTTTATAGTCAACTCCTTTGTCATGGTTTATCTAAAAATCATGAGGTGCATGTTTTTACGCGGGAAGAAAATCCTTTTGTTAAAGATTTTGCATTAAGAGAGGCAGTTGATTCTCTGGTTCCTCATGTTAAGCTTCACATTGTCAATATTCCACTTGAAAAATATCGTTATCAATATCAACATCCGGTGGTAGATAAACTTTTTCTGAATTTATTACAAAAAATTAAGCCAGATATTGTACATATTGGGCACCTTAATCATTTATCGACTGCTTTAGTGCGCGAAGTAAAAAAAGAAGACATACCACTTATTTATACCTTGCATGATTATTGGCCTATGTGTCCCAGAGGTCAATTTATTCAACGTAATCCTTCCCAAAATGACGAGCTATGGGCCTTATGTGATGGTCAAGAAGACAAAAAGTGTGCCATGCATTGTTATGCAGGCTATTTTTCAGGGGCGGACGACGAAAAAACCACGGATTTAAATTATTGGACGGATTGGGTGCATCGCCGCATGGCACATATTCAGGATATGTTAAAAAAAGTAGATTGCTTTATTGCTCCTTCCCAGTATCTTTATCAGCGTTATGTAGCAGAATTTGGGTTGCCTAAAGAAAAAATACTTTATTTAGATTATGGCTTTGATTTAAATCGTTTAAAAAATCGAAAACGTGTTCCAGGTGAGCCTTTTACTTTTGGTTATATTGGTACGCATGTACCGGCTAAAGGTATACAGCATTTAATTTTGGCTTTTGCTTTGTTAAAAGGTTCTTGCCAATTGCGTATTTGGGGGCGACCACGCGCTCAAAATACAGAAGCTCTACGTTCTTTGGTAGCAAGTTTACCCCTAGAAGTTCAAAATATTATTCATTGGTTACCTGAATATCGTAATGAACAGATTGTAGAGGATGTTTTTAATTTAACGGATTGCATTGTCGTTCCTTCCATTTGGGTAGAAAATTCTCCGCTTGTTATTCATGAATCTTTGCAAGTGCGTGTACCTGTGATAACGGCTAATGTGGGCGGTATGGCAGAATATATTCAACATGAAAGAAATGGTTTACTTTTTGAGCATCGCAATATTAACAGCCTTGCAACACAGATGCAGCGATTTGTTGATAATCCTGAAGAAGCCCAGCAATTAGGCTTAGCCGGTTATTTGAAAGCAGCTGATGCCAATATTCCCAGTTTGGGTTTACATGTTCAAGCAATTGAGGCTATTTATCGTCAATTTGTATAAGGAGCAGGTTTATGGAAAAACGGTCTGGACCCTGGCGTATCACTTTTGACACTAATCCGGATGATTGCAATTTGAGCTGCATTATGTGTGAAGATCATTCTCCTTATAGTACCACTGGGCGTGATCGTATTGTGGCCAAGATCCCAAGACGTAGGATGGATATTGCCTTAATTAAGAAAATTTTAGCCGAAAGTGAAGGCAGGGGGTTACGGGAAATTATTCCTTCGACGATGGGCGAACCTTTACTCTACAAGGGTTTTGAGGAAATTATTCAATTGTGTCATCAATATCATATTAAATTAAATTTAACGACGAATGGCACCTTTCCTAAAAAAGGCGTTGATGCTTGGGCTAAATTAATCGTGCCCGTGAGCTCAGATGTCAAAATTTCTTGGAATGGGGCGACTAAAGAAACTCAAGAAAACATTATGTTAGGAAGTAATTGGGAAAAAGTGCTTGCTAATTTAGAGCATTTTATCGCTATTCGCGATGATTATGTAAACACAAATGGCTATTATTGCCAAGTGACACTCCAGCTGACTTTTTTGGAAAAAAACGTGCATGAGCTTTCAGATATTGTTGCCTTAGGTATTCGTTTAGGGGTTGATCGGATTAAAGGACATCATTTGTGGGCGCATTTTTCTGAAATTAAAAATTTATCGATGCGCAAAGACAGAGATAGCATTGCGCGATGGAACGAAGCAGTTAAAAAAGCAGAAATTTTAGCTAAGTCAACGCCCTTGAAAAATGGAAAAATGATTAAACTCGAAAATATTTATTTGTTGGATGATAAAGCAACAGAAAATCTTATTCTTGATGGGGTTTGTCCGTTTTTAGGGCAAGAGGCATGGGTTGCAACAGATGGGCGTTTTAATCCCTGTTGTGCGCCAGATAAGGAGCGGCGTCAACTGGGAGACTTTGGTAATTTAAACGAAGTGCCGCTTTCAGAAATTTGGAATAGCGATGTTTATAGAGAACTTCAAAAAAATTATATGCAGAATGCGGTATGTAAAGGTTGCAATATGCGAAAACCTATAAAAGAGGCTGCTTATGTCTGAAATAGTTTGGCAAAAAACCAAAGTTTCTCTTTGTGAAACACATCATGTTTTTAATCAAAGTCCCCTTTATCAAGAACGATTTCATCAAGTGATGAAATACCATGCGCCGGGTTTAGCACCGGTTAAGAATAAAAGTGGTGCCTTTCATATCGACATGCAGGGTCATCCGGCTTATACAATGCGGTTTTTAGAAACCTTTGGTTTTTATGAGGGGCTCGCTGCTGTGAGAACCCAATCAGGGTGGTTTCATATAAAGCCGGATGGTAGTGAAGTTTATTCTGAGCGTTATGCCTGGTGCGGTAATTTTCAAGAAGGGTTATGTCCTGTAAAAAATACTCAAGGTTACTATTTTCATATTGATGAACGAGGGCAAAAACGCTATAGCAATTTCTATTCTTATGCGGGTGATTTTAAAGACGGTTTTGCGGTCGTGTGTAATGAAGCGGGGCTGCATACGCATATTGATAGCCGAGGTCATTTTATTCACGGGAAATGGTTTCAGGATTTAGATGTTTTTCATAAAGGCTTTGCAAGAGCGAGAAGTTCTGAGGGTTGGTACCATATCAATAAAGCAGGTGAGCCATTATATTCAGAGCGTTACGCAGCGATTGAGCCTTTTTATAATGGTGCTGCGCGTGTTGAGACAAAGCATGGTGCTTTATTCATTATTGATATCAGAGGAGAAATTTTTACTCAATTTCGTCATCCTTTACAATAAGCTTGGCTATA
>JBGAIG010000030.1:0-16705 GCA_044225595.1 Gammaproteobacteria bacterium | reverse complement strand
TAGAAAAGAATTATACGCTGAGGCGTATTGTCGAATTTCAAGCTACCTTCAAACAATGGCAACCAAGGGATACAATCCATTGATCGCGATTCAGATGGCACTGGCTGGTAAATTTGATTGAAGGGGTGCGAGCAGTTACCTTATTGGTTTAATAAGGAGCCTTTGCCTAAATTTGGCTCGGTTTTAAATGGGGCTAGGCGGTTCCATCCTCTTATTGAATGTAATTTGGATATTGAAGAAATAAAGCAATATGACGGTACATTATATACATTATTAATGGGTTATGAAGAAAAGGAAGGAGCACTTAGTTAGAAAATCAGGACTCCCTTGTAGTAGCGGCATGACTCGTAACTCAGTAATATGACATCATATATTGACGTCATATTTTTATTACATTATACTGCCCTTAAAAGTTAAAGGGCTTCTATTTGCATGAATGCTAAACAACGTAAAACGCTTAAGGCTATTTTTGAAAAACCAGTGCGTAAAAACATAGCCTGGAGTGATATCGAGGGGCTATTTATTGGACTGGGTGCTGAAATCGCGAATAAAGGAGGATCTGTGGTTACGATTAAGATGGGTGGCAAGCCACAATCCTTTCATCGTCCGCATCCAGAAAAAGAGGCACCAGCCTATTGTGTAAAAAATGTAAGGGAGTTTTTAATTGAAAACGGAGTGACAGAATGAGTGTGATGAAATATAAAGGTTACATTGCCCAAATCGAGTATAGCGAGGAAGACGAAGAGTTTTTTGGCACGATTGTTAATCTATCGCAGGATCGGATTTGTTTTGGCGGGAAGACTGTTAAGCAGCTTAAAAAGCATATGGAAGATGCGATTGATGGTCATCTTAAAAATTGCGAGACATTAAAGATTGAACCTGAGAAGCCATACAGTGGCCGTATTACACTCCGTACAACACCAGAGCAACATGCGCTATTGGTGGAGGCTGCATTTAAATCTGGTAATCGATCCTTAAACGAATGGATGAGTACAGTTTTGATCCATGAAGCGGAACGTAGAATACATTTTTAAATCGCATACGAAAACTCCCGCAAAAAAACCGTGCGGGAGATTCACGTATTTGGGCGCGACTTTGTACGACAAAGTACGCCCGATTGTAGTGGTCGGCGCGGCAAAAAGTTTAATTAAATCAAGCTCTTGTGATTTACAGGTCGGGTTGTGATTCTGGTTGTCGCGGGTTCGAGCCCCGTCGTTCACTCCAGCTTCTTTTTTTAAAATCATAAACTTATAAATATTCGCTGAAAATGGCCAAAATGCCTTGCTCGCATCGAGTTAACTGACTTTTACGCTTGTCATAATAAAGCTACTTTTTGTGCGCTTTGTCTTCTAAAACACTTTTTGGATAGTGAGGATTACATAGTCAAAGTTAAGCTAACTCCGCTTTGTTTTAGATCACAAACTGCATTTGTGGCCTTGTGAAGATTTTGCAATTCAGCTTGTTAGCCAAGCGCCTAATTTAGGTGTAATTTTTCTGACTTATTGAGAAGTTATTAAAGTTTATGACCTTGATTCATTTTACAAAAAAACTTATGTAGATTTTATAGGAGATTCTTGAAAAATACCTCACAAATTAATAATATTAATTATAAATTGTGAGGTATTTTATGTATCATACGAGGCATATACAGCAAAAGCTTGTTGACCTATCTAAATATTTTAAGGTCATCATGCTGAAGGGAGCGAGGCAGATGGGCAAATCCACTATGCTCAAACATCTTTTTCCTGATTTAAAATGTGTGGTATTCGATCCCGTGCAAGATCTTTATGGTGCGAAAAGCGATCCCGATCTTTTTTTAGATAATTTCCCAGCTCCAATAATTTTGGATGAAATTCAATATGCGCCAGAATTGTTGCCTGCCTTAAAGCGGCGTGTTGATGAATCAGATAGCAAGGGGCAGTACTTTTTAACGGGCTCTCAGAACTTGAGTGTCATGAAGGATATAGCTGAAAGCTTGGCTGGTAGAGTGGGTATATTGCATCTGGATAACATGACCTTAGAAGAAATTAATAATACTGTTGTTGCAAATGAACCTAAAAGTTGGTTGGAGTTATATTTGTACACACCCGATAAACTGTCAAACATTATTGTACCTGAATTTTCCAAAGAAGTACTTTATGAACAACTCTGGCGTGGTGCTTTTCCAGGAGCAATGGAGATCGAGGATCGATTTATTCCTGATTATTACTCATCATACTTACAAACATATATAGAGCGCGATGTACGCACCTTAGAAAACATCAAAGATCTCAATCAATTTAGCAGATTTGTTGCTTTAAGTGCTGCACTAACGGCTCAAGAAATCAATTATTCTCAGCTTGGTAGAGAAATAGGCATTTCACCTGCAACTGCTAATGAATGGTTAAATATTTTAAATTATACCTTTCAATGGCGTGAAATTTGGCCATATAGCGGCAATTTTATTAAGCGAATAAGTAAAAAATCTAAAGGATATATAACAGACACGGGGTTTGCATGTTATTTACAACGAATTTCATCACCGATGGCATTAGCTGCTAATCCCTTATTAGGCAGGTTATTTGAAACCTGGATAGTCAATACAATATCTAAGTTCTCTGCAACATTGACTGTTGTGCCACAACTGTATCACTGGCGTACTAATGGTGGTGCTGAGGTTGATTTAATTTTAGAAGTTGACTCTCAATTTTACCCCATAGAAATTAAGTGTAAAACGACGATTCAAGCAAAAGATTTGACGGGTATAAATAATTTTCGCAAATCATACCCACATCTTAAAATGATGCCGGGTTTATTGATTTATGCGGGTAAGACTTGTTACAAGCTTCCAAACGATATTATAGCATTGCCCTGGAATGCAAAAGTGTGAATGTAAATCCCTTCGCCAATTTTTCAAAGCATTATAATAAAAATCAACTAACATGTACCTAACAAATGATTTCTGCTTTAAGCCAGAGTCTTGTAAACAATATATAGATATGTCGGTTGTTACATTACCATCGATCTTCAGAGAGCACCTGGCCTAGAAACTGAAGAGGTATGTATATGAACCACTGGTTCACGTACAACAGTTAAATGTGACAATTTTTCAAACAAAGATATTTTTGTATTTTGCACTGGCTTCTCGTCATCATCCTCGCTATCGCTGTCACCCATTTGTCTAAATAGAGTCCGTGTTTTTGCAATAGGACGGTTCATGTCTTGATTTTTTTGAGATGCCAATTTTTCTTCATATTCTTTTATCCATGCTAATAATACCTGAAATTCCTCTTGCGAGATTTTTTGAAAATAATTATTTAATTCCTCTAACTCAGTGTTCTCCAGTAAATGCAGAATGGATATAAATGACTTCTCTCGAAATGCTTTTTCAATTTCATTTTTATTTTTTCGATTTTTTGCTTTTTCTAAAAATTGATATAATTTATCTCCAACATCCAGCTTATTACGCAGAATATTGATGTTATCCTGTAATGATTTTAAACCCCTATCATTGGGAAAATTAACTTTTTCCTGCAAGTACTGATCTAACGATATATCATAAGTTCTATTCTCGAATGATCGTATGCCCCTGAAAATACCACCTGTTTTTGATGTTTAACAAGTTGATACTCTAGCCTCTGAAGGATTAAACGGAGGAGGCACAAATGATGAGAGAACTATCGTTAGCCGATGTTGCAGCAGAAGTGACAGCTTGGCGAAAAACAAAGCAGCACAAAACATCGGCATTACCTAAAGAAATTGCTGACCATATTAGAGAATTAGCAAAATCCCATAAAACCCATCATATAACCGAAGCACTTCAAATGAGTGCAACAACGGTTACCAGGGCACTTCAGAAAGGCTCGGGTCTTCAAAGCACTCTATTGAACAATAAACAAAAAACATCTTCAAAAATGATTAAATGCTATCATGCCGAAGAAAAGTTGGCATTATGCGAGGAGTGGAAACGTTCTGGCATAACTGCAGAACAATTTTGCAAAACCAAAGGCATTTCAAAATCAACTTTATATAAGTGGCAACACCGGCGGCAGGCTAGTTCGTCTTCTCAAACAAATGAGAAGCGACAAAACTGGCTCTTAATCAATCCTCCTGAAAGCACAGAATCTCCAGAAGAAGGTGTATCGATTGAATTAACTTTACCTAATCAAGCGATTGCCCGTATTCAGATTTCAAGAATGGAAGCCATCAATTTTTTTCAGGAGCTCTATCATGCAATTGCAACTATACGGTAAAAAAATATGGATTTTTCGACAACCCATTGATTTTAGAGCCTCGATTGATCGCTTAAGTGCTCTGATTGTGAGTGACATAAAACAAGACCCACAAGGCGGGATTTTTTTGTTTTACAATCGAAGTAAAGATAAAGTAAAATGTCTTTCTTACCATAAAAATGGTTTTGTTTTAGTTTATAAACGACTAGACAAAGGGAAATTTTATTTTCACTTTAATAAGGAACAAGGGGTTAGTGAAACGACCATGGAAGAACTGGGATGGTTGCTTGCGGGATTAGAATGGCAAAAGATGCGCAACTGGCGAGAACTATCGTATGACAAATTCAGCTAGGGATTAATTGACTGCGATGTTGGATTTACCCAGTCAAACAAATGCTTTACAACAATTGGATGCGGCCTATTCTTTATTAATGACTGATTACGAAATGGCTTTGAGAAAGATTCAAAGTTTGGATGCTAAAGTTTTTAGTCTTGAAGAAGAAATTGTTCGATTAAAAGAACAAATAAAATTAATGCAGCATCAACGGTTTGGTAAAAAATCTGAAATTAATTTAGGGGAACCTATTACACCAGTTGACAGTCTGTTACAGGTCTCTGCCTATACGCGCAAACGAGGTGTTAAATCAAGAGGCCGACGCATTGATACCAGTCAATTACCCCGATATCAGTTTCATCATGATTTGCCCGAGGAAGATAAAAAATGTCGTGTTTGCGACCATTGGCTAGAAAAAATAGATACCGAAACTTCAGAACAACTCGAGGTATTACCTTTAAAGCTCTATGTCGCAGAGCATGTCCGATATAAATATACTTGCCGCTGTTGCGAAACGCTTATCATGGCACCTAAACCTAAAGCACCGATTCCCAAAGCTTTAGCAGGCGGAAGTTTAATTACCGAAATTATTATTAATAAATATCAATCTCATTTACCCTTATATAGACAATCTAAAATCTTAGCCAGTTATAATATAGACATTCCAGATAATACTTTGAGCGCCTGGCTTTCTCAAGCAGGTTCTGGATTGATGCCGATGATTGAGGCTTATTGGCAAGCGGTTCTTGGGGCTTCTTATCTTCAAGTCGATGAAACGCCTGTCAAAATACTGAAGCCGCAAAAGAAAGGCTATTTGTGGACTTATTTTGCACCCCATGTTGGTAAGGGGTTAGTTGTCTTGGAACTCAGTTTAACCCGTAGCAGCACTGTTCCTGAGAGTCGATTAATTGATTTTAAAGGCTTATTGCAAACGGATGGATATGCAGGCTATGCCAATCTTCGAAAACAAGAACGTATTACTGGTTTTGGCTGCATGACCCATGCTCGTCGAAAATTTGATGGTGTTCTTAAAATTACCAAAAACAAAAATGGTATTGCTAATGAAGTGATTCAACGTTTAAAGCCTGTATATGCTTTGGAAGAAAAAATGCGAAAAATGAAGCTAAATTTTCATACACGCAAACGCTTAAGGCAGAAGCAATCTTGGCCTATATTAAAAGCATTGCATACTTGGTTAAAACAAAATGCAACTAAAGTACCTGCGAAAAGCAAATTGTCAGAAGCCGTACAATATACCTTAAATCAATGGATTTATTTAATCCGATTTTTGCGACATGGTTCTGTTGAGATAGATACAAATTGGGTCGAAAATCAGGAGAGACCGATAGCACTGGGTCGTCGTAATTGGCTTTTCTTTGGTCATGAAGAAAGTGGTGCTATTCATGCGCTGTGGTATAGCTTCGTTCTTTCGGCTATTATCAATGACTTAAATCCTAGGGTTTACATACATTTCTTGTTGACTAAAATTCATGCTATTAGAGCAAAAACTATCGATCCGATGACTTTGTTGCCGCATAAAATTGATTTGGCTCAACTAAAAGCATTTGCTGAAGAGCAGATTCTACTTGCTAAAGCCGTATTAAACACTTCTTAATTTAACAGGTGGTATTTTCAGGCGCATACCTTCTTATTGATAAAAGATAGTCGAGGACTGGTACTTCCTTGCGTTTTTTTGCAATAGTGATGAGTGATGAGAGCACTTCATCTGGAATATCAATTCTAAGGACACGCATTTTTTCTAAAATAATGCTTTTATTTTCTGTTAACATTTTATTTGACTGAACGATTAAGACGAGTATCTTTTCAATTTCAGCATTCTCATGGCTTGTACTACTTTTCTGCAAATGCTGAATAATGAAGTCAATATCGCTTTTTTCTACCGCCTCTTCTACTGTGTATATAAACACATTTTCTCCTCAAAAAAATCGTTTAAATATGCCAAATGTATCCCTTTGTTATTTATAAATAATTTTTTTCAAATCTCCCGAACCATTAAACGCCAAACTTTATTATTAGTTAGTATGATACCATTTTTCTATATGGAAGTGTAGCAACTTTAATCAACATCCACCAACAGGTATCTCACTTTGTTAAAAATCATTTGACTTAAGAGCCAAATATGGCTTATCCCGCAGATAGTTGTTTCTTGAACAAGCTGGGGTCAATGTGCTGTATAGCAAAAATAATCGAGGAAAAAAGATTAGGGCTTAACCCTAAGGCTTGGAAGGAAGTGACTTCTAGTGGCAGGGACTATTTCACAAAGGTTCCATTTTCATATTCTTGAAATGCTTGACGCAATTCTTCTTGCGTATTCATCACAATAGGCCCATACCAGGCAATTGGCTCTTTGATAGGTTCGCCAGAAATTAAAAGAAAGCGAACTGAATTTTCTTGAGCTGTAATAGTCACCTGGGTTCCTTCATCAAATAAAACTAATGTTCCGTTTCTGCAAACACAAGGAGGAGTTATATCAAAATAATTAACGCCAGAAGTATTATGTGTAAATGGAATACGGCACGCATCAAAATAGCCCTCACCATCAATCACATAAGCTAAAACAGTATGAGTTGCTTTTACTGTGTGTGTGAAAGTTTTACCTGCGGGTATTTTTACATCTAAATATTCAGGATCAGACACAATATCTTGCACAGGACCTTTCGTACCATTTATTTCACCACAAATCACACGAACAATAACACCGTCTACCATTGAAATCAGGGGAATCTCTTTGTGTTTTACTTCACGATATCGTGGATCCATCATCTTTAATTTTTTCGGAAGATTAGCCCAAAGTTGAAATCCCATCATTTGTCCTTTGCTATTTCCTTTTGGCATTTCTTGGTGGATAATGCCACTCCCAGCAGTCATCCATTGCACATCTCCGGCAGAAATATTCCCACGATTACCCATGCTATCCCGATGTTCTACATCACCATCTAATACATAGGTAATTGTTTCAATACCACGATGTGGATGCCAAGGAAAGCCTGCTTTGTAATCTGCGGGATTTTCAGAACGAAAGTCATCTAATAACAAAAAAGGATTTAGTAAAGGTAACTCATGAAATCCAAAAACGCGATTCAGATGCACGCCAGCACCTTCTATCGTAGGATGGCTGTGCCACGCTCGTTTAATTTTCCGTTGCACTACATTTGCTGCCATAAAATACACCAAAATAAATCGTACTCTTGATCCTAGAATGTGCCTTATAAAAGTTTCATTTGTTTTGCCAGTAATATTAATTCGACATCTGTTTTTATATTTAATTTTTTGAAAATTTTGTAACGGTGGCTGTTAAGCGTTTTGATGCTCATAAACAGTTTTTCCGCAATAGTTTTATGGCTGAGGCCATTATGTAACATCATCAAAATATTAAATTCGCGTGTAGATAAGGCTTCAAAAGGTGAAGGGATCGTGTTAGAAGTATTTTTTAGAGCCAGTTTTTGTGCAATGTTTGGATCGATCACTTTTTTGCCTGCCGCAACCATACGAATGGCTTCGATCATTTTTTCAGGCGCTGTTCCTTTGGTTAAATAGCCTTGTGCACCTGCTTTTAATATATTCGTTGCAAAAGGCTCTTCAGTGTGCGACGTTAAAGAGATGATTTTAATATCAGGGTGATTAGCCATTATTTTTTCCGTGGCAAGAATGCCGCTAATGCCAGGCATGTGAATATCCATCAGGATAACCTTGGGTTTATGCTGTTTGGCTAATAGGATAGCTTCCTCGCCCGTCTTGGCTTTGGCGATCACTTGAATATCGGAGACATCTGAAAGCAGGGCTGCAATCGCAGGTAATCAAACATTTGTCAACTAGAACAGAAGCATATTAATAATTTCTCAATTCTTGTTTGGGTACAGATTTTGAATAGCTCATAAAATAATAAGGGATCCCCATGAATAAAACACCGCTGACTATATTTCCCAATGTGACAGGTATTAAATTATTCAGCATGCCGTTCCAAGAAATGACGTGAACACTGTTATTCGGAAGTAAGTTTGCTAAAGTTAATAAACTCATGTTAGCGATGCTATGCTCGTAACCGGAACCAACAAACCCAAGCAGACACCACCAAATCATCATAATTTTTGCGCTTTCAGTCTTAAGCCTAAAGCTACACCATACAGCCAGCACTACAAGCCAGTTACATAAAATGCCTTTTAAAAATAGCGTTGTCCAAGATCCATTCATTTTTTTTGCGGCAACGGTCAAAAGCCAACTAGGGTCTTGCAAAACATCTGCTTTCCAAGCGATTATGGCAAACAAAGTAGCGCCTAAAAAGTTTCCGCAATATGACCAAAACCATACTTTCGACAAATCAAGCCAAGTTGTTTTACCCTTGAATGCACCAATCAGCATGATCATGGTATTTCCCGTAAACAAATCTGCGCCTGCAATAACCACTAAAGAAAGTGCAATCCCAAAAGTTGTGCCCATGACAAGGCTGAGTGCTGGGGATTCTGCTTGGAAGAAAGCAGTGGTTAATGAAAAAACTAAAACCACACCAAACCCCAAATAGACGCCTGCCATAGCAGCGTGTATCAGATAAGCAATCAAGTTTGATGAACAGAGTTTTGCTTTATTTTTGGCCGATTCAGCCACTAACGCTAATGTTTCCTGATACATAGTATCTCCTGCACCACTGTTATTTGTCCCTGGAGCAAAATTATCCTGCAAATTATATCATTTTCTCAACTGGTTACAGTAGGTACAGGTAATAGGATAAACGCATTTGTTGTAAAGGTTACCAAATTAGGTGTCTGGGGAAACGAGGGCATTTCAAAACAGTGCTGGCTTGTTTCTTATAGCAGGAAGGTATAAAATTCTCGGTTCAGTATACGGGCCGTTAGCTCAGTTGGTAGAGCAGCTGACTCTTAATCAGCGGGTCGTTGGTTCGACCCCAACACGGCCCACCAATAGAATCTGTTTACTCGAATACACATGCTTTCTTTTATCAATTGGTTAGTTAGAATTATTTTATGACTGATATGGGCATTCAGTTTGGAATGGGATTCTGGTAAGATGAACGATTCATTCGGCGTAGGCGAAAGTGGCGGAATTGGTAGACGCCCTGGATTTAGGTTCCAGTGGGGCAACCCGTGAGAGTTCGAGTCTCTCCTTTCGCACCACATCAGACGCAATTTTGAGTTACCCGCCAACAGCGTAATTTTATGAGAGGGGTTGATGTATGCAGGTTTCCGTTGAGAATACAAGTGTTATCGGACGTCGCGTAACTGTTACGGTTCCGGCCGATCGCGTTAAATTAGAAATAGTTAAGCAAACTAAAGCCGTGCAGCAGAATGGCAAAATGCCAGGTTTTAGAGCCGGAAAAATTCCTGAAAAAATAATCCAAGATAAATTTGGTGTGCAAATTCGAAACGAGGCCATAAGTAAAATTATCGAAGCCACGCTGCCAAATGCACTGCTCGAAAACGCGTTAGAACCTGCAGGTCGTCCCGAAATTGAAGAAGTGAAGAATATGGCGGAAGCCGATAAAGATATGACATATGTCGTGCGTTTTGAAATATATCCAGAAGTTAATTTACCCGATTTTAAAGGGATTCAGATTGATCAATATGCTGTTGAAATCACTGAAGCCGATGTGGATAAAGCGATTCTAAATTTGCAAAATCAAATGGCAACTTGGATGGTTGTCACAAGACCTGCACAGATGGGTGATAAATTATTAGTAGATTACACGAGTACCTTAAATGGTAAGCCATATGAAAATAACGGTGGTAAAGAAGTCTCTGTAGAACTGGGTAAAAATGTTTTTATTGAAGGTTTTGAGTCTGCGTTGTTAGGTGCGCTGCCAGGCGAAACGCGAGAATCTGAGCTTCGTTTTCCAGAAGAATGGCGTATCGCAAAATTAGCAGGTCAGCCTGTACATTTTAGTATCCACGTTAAAGAAATCAGCGAAAAGCATTTAGTGGATTTAGATGAAGCCTTTGCGAATAGAATTGGCGCAAATGGATCGGATTTATCAGCCATTCGGTCTAAAGTTCGCGAAAATCTCGAGAAGCAAGTTGCGCATCTCGTCGAAGAAAATACAAAAAAAGCGGTTTTCTCTAAAGTATTGGCCTTGGTTGATTTGCCTTTACCGAAAGTACTGGTAGAAGCGGAAATGGCTGCTTTGCATGAGGATTTGCATCGCAGGCATGGTAACCAAGTACAAGGAGATTGTCATCACCATGGCTTAGAAGACGAAGCTAAACGCCGCCTGGCCTTAACGCTTATTTTACAAAAAATAATTAAGTTAGAAAACTTGAAAGTGGATGATGAAAAAGTGCGTCAAAAAGTTTCTCAGGTGGCAACTTCTTTTGGCAACGCAGAATACATAGAAAAGATGTATTATGAATCTAAGGAGCTGTTGGCTGAAATTCAAAACTCTGTGTTAGTTGAGCAAGTAGTTAATTTGATTTTAGGGCAGGCGGCTTTGAGTTCTAAATCGATAACAGTTGAAGATTTATTTAAAGGAGATGTTGCGTAATGGAGACGAAAGCAGCAGGAGGATTAGTACCCATTGTTATAGAGCAATCTGCCCGCGGTGAACGTGCATATGATATCTATTCCCGGCTGCTAAAAGAACGCGTTATTTTTTTAGTTGGCCCCGTAGAAGACCATATGGCGAATTTGGTCGTTGCCCAGATGTTATTTTTAGAATCGGAAAATCCGGATAAAGACATTTATTTGTATATCAATTCTCCAGGAGGTGTTGTAACGGCAGGTCTTGCTATTTATGACACCATGCAGTTCGTCAAGCCAGATGTTAGCACGCTTTGTATCGGTCAAGCTTGTAGTATTGGGGCGCTTCTATTAGCGAGTGGCGCACAGGGAAAGCGGCGATCTTTGCCTAATTCCCGCATTATGATTCATCAACCTTTGGGCGGTTTTCAGGGGCAGGCGACTGATATAGAAATTCATACCAAAGAAATTTTAAAAGTACGGCATACGCTTAATAAAATACTAGCTAAACATACAGGCCAAAGTTTAGAGCGTCTTGAAAAAGATACAGATAGGGACAACTTTATGGGTCCTGAAGATGCTTCTGAATATGGTCTTATTGATGCAGTGATTACAGAAAGGTAATCTATCAAAATTTTTTGCGCTTTTTGAGTCAAGTGGCTAAAGCCTTGAAAAGCGCGATTGACGCCCTTATCTTAAACATAACAATTTTGATGTGAGGTGCCCCAATGGGTGACAAACAAAGCGGCAGACATGATGGAAAATTACTGTACTGTTCTTTTTGTGGTAAAAGCCAAAATGAAGTTAGAAAGCTTATTGCTGGCCCATCTGTTTTTATCTGCGATGAATGTGTTGAATTATGTAATGACATTATTCGTGAAGAGGTCGAGGAAAAACAAGGTTCGGCTATTACGACGAAATTGCCGACGCCTAAAGAAATCAATCGTATCTTAAATCAATATGTGATTGGACAAGCACAGGCCAAAAAAGTACTCGCTGTGGCCGTTTATAATCATTATAAACGGTTACAATCGAGTGTAAAATTAAAAGAGGATGATGTTGAGCTCAATAAAAGCAATATCTTATTAATTGGTCCAACAGGCAGTGGTAAAACACTGTTAGCAGAAACTTTAGCACGTCTTTTAGATGTGCCTTTTACCATTGCGGATGCGACTACCTTAACTGAAGCTGGATATGTGGGTGAGGATGTAGAAAATATTATTCAGAAATTATTGCAAAAATGTGAATACAATGTTGAAAAAGCACAAACCGGTATTGTTTACATCGACGAAATCGATAAAATTTCGCGTAAATCCGAAAATCCCTCGATTACACGTGATGTTTCAGGTGAAGGTGTGCAGCAGGCCTTATTAAAACTGATAGAAGGTACGATTGCGTCTGTGCCGCCACAAGGAGGACGTAAGCACCCGCAGCAAGAATTTTTACAAGTGGATACCTCCCGTATTTTATTTATTTGCGGAGGTGCTTTCTCCGGGCTTGAAAAAATTATTCGTCAACGTTCCGAAAAAGGCGGTATTGGATTTTCTGCAGAAATTTCGAGCAAAGACGATCAGAAATCCTTAAGTGACAGCTTAAAGCACGTGGAACCAGAAGATTTAATTAAGTTTGGTTTGATTCCAGAATTTGTCGGTCGATTACCGATTGTCGCAACGCTCGAAGAATTGGATGAAGATGCTTTAGTGAGAATTTTAACCGAACCGAAGAATGCTTTAACTAAGCAATATCATAAACTTTTCGAGATGGAAGGAATAGAACTTGAATTTAGAGAAAGCGCTCTTAAAAAAGTGGCCCAAAAAGCAATGGAAAGAAAGACAGGCGCAAGAGGATTGCGTTCTATTTTAGAGCAAGTACTTTTGGAAACGATGTATGATTTACCTTCTTTGGAAGATGTCTCTAAAGTGGTCATTGATGAATCTGTGGTTAACGGCGATTCAGAACCATTGTTAATTTTTGAAAATACGGGTAAACCAGTTCGACAAGCTAACGAGTAGAGAGATATATGAGCGAATTAGCAGTGATGCCAGTACTGCCATTAAGAGATGTGGTGGTTTATCCACATATGGTGATTCCTTTATTTGTGGGCAGAAAAAAATCGATTGAAGCGCTTGAAGCAGCTGTTGAAAAAGATCGGCATATTTTATTAACAGCACAAAAGGAAGCTATCGATGATTCGCCGAGCGAAAATAGTTTATATGCGATTGGCACTATTGCAAATATTTTACAATTACTGAAACTGCCAGATGGCACCATTAAAGTCTTGGTAGAAGGATTGGATCGGGGGCGATTGGTCGATTTTGTACAAATAGATCGCTTTTTTTTAGCAAATGTCGAATCCATTCCAGCAGCTGCTATAGAAAGCCAGGAAATAGAAGTCTTGATTCGTTCTCTGTTGTCGAATTTTGATCAATATGTCAAAGTAAGCAATAAGTTTTCGTCAGAAGTGATTATGTCGCTAACAGGCATAGAAAATCCTGTGAGATTGGTGGATACCATTGCTGCCCATTTGCCCTTAAAAATACAAGACAAACAAAAAATTCTTGAGATATTAAACTTTAAAGATCGCATTCTTGAACT
This sequence comes from Gammaproteobacteria bacterium, assembly GCA_044225595.1. GTDB lineage: Bacteria > Pseudomonadota > Gammaproteobacteria > UBA6186 > Azoamicaceae > CADEGZ01. The sequence goes on along the minus strand of JBGAIG010000030.1, from coordinate 3,079 downwards.
GATGCAGATGATAGAATCGGAAGTAGAGCTGATGCAAATGGAAAAGAAAATCAGCGGCACTGTAAAACGTCAAATTGAAAAAAATCAACGCGAATATTACTTAAATGTCAAAAAGCAAGCTATTGAAAAAGAGCTGGGAGATTTGGGTGATGAAAGTGGTGGCAAAAGTGATATTAAAGAACTTTTGGATAAAATTGAAGCAGCTGGAATGCCTAAAGAAGCGAAAGCAAATGCGATTGCTGAAATTAATAAATTGAAAATGATGTCCCCGCTTTCAGCAGAAGCAAACGTTTCTCGAAATTATATTGATTGGATGTTGGCGGTGCCTTGGAAGCACCGTACTAAAATTCGCGGCGATTTGCTCCGCGCCGAAAAAATTTTAAATAAAGATCATTATGGTCTAGAAAAAGTTAAGGAGCGGTGTTTAGAATATTTGGCCGTTCAGTTACGTGTTCCTAAAATGAAAGGGCCGTTGTTGTGTTTAGTGGGTCCCCCAGGTGTGGGTAAAACATCTTTGGGTAAATCACTTGCTCGTGCAACGGGGCGAAAATTTGTGCGCATGTCTTTGGGCGGTGTGCGAGACGAGGCAGAAATTCGTGGGCATCGACGCACTTATATTGGTGCACTGCCTGGCAAAATTCTTCAAAAGCTCGCTAAAATTAAAGTTAAAAACCCTTTGTTCTTGTTGGATGAGATCGACAAAATGGCCATGGATTTTCGGGGTGATCCGGCATCTGCGTTATTAGAGGTTTTAGATCCTGAACAAAATCATGCTTTTAATGATCACTATTTAGAAGTTGATTATGATTTGTCCGATGTTATGTTTGTGGCAACCGCAAACTCACTGAATATTCCGTTACCGCTTTTAGATCGTATGGAAGTGATACGATTGTCTGGCTATATTGAAGATGAAAAACTTCGGATTGCAGAACAATATTTAATTCCAAAAGAGATGATAGCCAATGGTTTAAAACCGAATGAATTAAAAATTACGGATCAGGCTATCCTGAATATGATTCGTTATTATACTCGTGAGGCGGGTGTACGAAGCTTAGAACGAGAAATTTCAAAGATTTGCCGCAAAGTTGTCAAAGATCTCTTATTGTCAAAATCATTGAAAGCAATCATCGTTGATGTTGAGCAATTAGAACAGTATTTAGGTGTTAAACGTTATCGTTTTGGGCAAGCAGAAGCAGAAGATCAAATTGGACAAGTGACAGGGCTTGCTTGGACAGAGGTCGGCGGAGAATTGCTAACGATTGAAGCGATGGCTGTGCCTGGAAAAGGGAAAGAAGTAACGCGTACAGGTAAGCTCGGTGAGGTGATGAAAGAATCTATTCAAGCTGCCATAACGGTGGTGCGAAGTCGTGCTAATGCATTGGGTATCTCAGAAGATTTTTACGAGACGCACGATATCCATATACATGTTCCTGAAGGCGCAACGCCGAAAGATGGGCCCAGCGCAGGGATTGCCATGTGTACAGCATTAGTTTCGGTATTTACGGGTATTCCCGTGCGTAAAGATGTTGCAATGACTGGCGAGATTACCTTACGGGGGCAAGTGTTACCCATTGGGGGCTTAAAAGAAAAACTACTGGCTGCCAGACGTGCAGGTATACAAAACGTTATCATTCCAGATGAAAATAAACCCGAGCTTTCAGAGATCGCTAAAGAAGTTTATGAGGGTATGGCAATTCATCCTGTTCATTGGATAGATGAAGTTCTAGATTTAGCATTAGTACGTCGGCCAGAGTCGAGCAATTTAAAGCCTGATATTGCGCCGAATAAATTGTCCATGACGCGGCGGGCTGGTAAAGGCCAAAGGCCGCCTGCGCATCATTAAATAAATTTGACGATGAGGCCCTAAAGTTGGTATAAAACTTCCAGATTAGGGGATGAGGGGTGATTTCATCTTGTCTTATTTTTTCGCGAGTTAAGGGGACAGTTATGAATAAAGGCCAGTTAGTCGATGCGCTTAGCTCTGCTGAAGACTTATCTAAGAGCAAAGCCGCGTCCATCGTAGATGCGTTCTTAGATGTATTGACAGAAACAATGGCTGCAGGCGAACAAATTGCGATTGCAGGCTTTGGCATATTTACCGTTAAAAAGCGTGCTGCACGGGTAGGGCGCAATCCAAAAACAGGTGGCGATTTGCAGATACCTGAAACAATGGTTGTTGGTTTTAAAGCGGGAAAAGCTTTAAAAGATGCGGTGAATACAAAGAAGCAAGCAGTGGCCTAGTTAAATTAGGGTGCTTAGCTCAGCTGGTAGAGCGTCGCCCTTACAAGGCGAATGTCGGGGGTTCGATCCCCTCAGCACCCACCAGTAAAATAAGGGGTTTTTGTTACTTTAACGAGGGCGCATTCTAGGACCAAGTGCGACAGTCATTTTTATGCTGCTGTATAAATAGTTCTTGGGGTGTTTTATAGCCCAAGCATTTTCTTGGGCATCGGTTCATCTTCCTTTCTAAATCATCCAGCTCTTCTTGGCTAATTGTGGCAATATCTGTTTCTCTAGGCAAGTGCCATCTTAAGCGTCCATTCATATTTTCGTTGCTTCCTTTCTGCCAGGGTGAATGTGCCTGGCAATAATAAACTCGACACTTTATTTGCTGCTCGAGATGTTGATGATCAGCAAATTCGCTCCCTTGATCAAAAGTAATTGTTTTACACATCTGGCTAGGGAGTTTTTCAAATTTCATTTTTATTTTCTCCATAACGCCACGAGAACGTTTGTTATTATTTTTTATTAAAAATACTAAACGCGATTTTCTTTCAACAAGCGTAGTAACTACTTTCTCTTTAGTACCCTTAAATTCGATAGTATCTCCCTCCCAATGACCAAAACGTTGTCTTGTTGTAATTTCCTTTGGCCTTTCAGTTATTAAGCGAAAATCTCCATATCTACACTGTCTTTCTTTTCTAATATAACGTTTACGCCGTATGCGCCTGAAAATACCACCTGTTAAATTAAGAAGTGTTTAATACGGCTTTAGCAAGTAGAATCTGCTCTTCAGCAAATGCTTTTAGTTGAGCCAAATCAATTTTATGCGGCAACAAAGTCATCGGATCGATAGTTT
>JBGAIG010000029.1:0-15391 GCA_044225595.1 Gammaproteobacteria bacterium | reverse complement strand
GCCAAGCTGTCACTTCTGCTGCAACATCGGCTAACGATAGTTCTCTCATCATTTGTGCCTCCTCCGTTTAATCCTTCAGAGGCTAGAGTATCAACTTGTTAAACATCAAAAACAGGTGGTATTTTCAGGGGCATACTTTTGTTCTGTTAAATCCGGATAACAAAACAATTTAGCAATAGTCATAAGAATACTCCTTTTCTTAAAAAGTTAGTTAAATTTCATTATTTCAATTTCACAATACAAAAATGTTCAAAGTTGATCTATATCTTCAAATTTACACCTTGTCAACGTATATTTGCTTATTTTTTAAGCATTATTACTTTTTTGTTAATTAACTTTCTTTTTTCGTTACCTTGATAAATTTGATCTACCGGCGTAGAATTTCTCCCATTATTGCCCTGCTATCTGGATAAAACTGTGAATCAAACGCTCAAAACAAACATTAAAGATAGGCTAAACCAAAAGGATATGACCATTCGAGAATTAGAAAATCGAGCGGGTTTAAGACAAAGCGTCTTGCAAAATATATTATTGGGTCGCTCTAAAAATCCAGGCGTTGAGACTGTTTACGCACTTGCCAAAGAACTAGGCTGTACTGTAGAAGAATTACTACTACCCCCTAATCAAAATACTTTTCAGCATCGGACAGAATCTGAGATGGCTAAACTTCACTGGAATGAATCCATTTTTACTCAATCCGTTGTATTTGTGGGAAATTTTATTAAAAAAAACGCAATTGAAACAAGCCTAGAAAAAGCCTGGAGCTGCATTAAAGAAATATATGTATACTCTTTAAGAGAGGCAACTGCGAATACCATAGATCAGAAATTTGCTGAATGGGTTAGTGAGCGTAATCTTTTGCGAAATTAATTTCATCAAATCAGATATGTCGTGAAAAATAAATACTTAAAAATTCTCCGACTTTCAACTCCCATAAAATTTATTTATTTATCTATTGGAATCATAATATATTTAGTTATCATGAACTCTTTTCATAAAAGTGAGCATAAAAAACTGATGAGAGAAAAATTACTGTTGTTAGAAAAACGATATAAAGAATTTTTAGATACACAAGCTTTAATCTTAAAATATGTCGGGAAAAGAATTATTGTTGAAAAATTAGATAGCGACAATAAAAAGATATCTGTGTTTTTAAAAGATCTTCAAAATATTTCTGCCTTTTTACAAAAAGATGATATCTTTACAAAAGGTAACCTCATATGGATCTCTAAAAACAATTTATCAATTGGAGCCCTGGGTCACATTGAACATAATGTTTATCCTATTCGCCAAGATTTTATTTATGAATGCAGGAAAAATGCGAATAAAGTTACTACATACAGACATCATTCACATAATTCTTATTCAAGCACAACATATCTGGATACTTGCTTGAATCTTTTAGCGCCCATGAACTTAGAAGTTGGCACTCTTATTATGCATGTCAATATTGATGATTTATATACATATGTTGTCTCTGACATACTAAACATTAACCTTGAAGCTATAATTCTTGATTCCGACTTCAATCAATTATTTGGACGATTAAAAGTTAATCAAAATATAATTAATGCTATAAAAAAAAGTAAAAACTTAAACGAACACCTTTTTGATTGGCATTATGATAAAAATCAGATAGCTCATTTTACCAAACAGTCCAACCTTCCTTTTAACATTATTCTTATCGAAACCCCTGAAAACTTAAAAACCGTTAAAACACTTCTAAAACCTCTCCTTCTAATATTTGCACTCCTAATTCTTTTATTTATTAGTTTTAAACTAATAAATAATATATCTCTAATAATATTAGATAATTTTCTCGCCCGCTTTAGAAAAAAACTATTCTTTAATAAAATTAATAAGCCGGAAAATGATTTTTTTGATAATAATAAAAAGAAAATCATAGTAAAAGTTTTTAATGAAATTTTAAGAGTTATAAAAAAACATAAATCATCTTCTAAGGAAATAAAGTTTTTAAAAAAATTATTAAAAGAAAAAAATTAAATCATCGCACACTTCAGAAGAAAATTAATGAAAATAATCATTTTAAAGAACTCATTAGAAAATATTATTCCGAAAATTTAAAATTTAAAAAAACACATGACGCCTACTTATATGATACGTTAATAGAAATTTTAAAAAAAAGTATTTTATTACTCGACAGCTATGGAAGCAACATTGAAATTATATCGAATATAAAACAAAAAGAATACTTAGCTCATGAAATTTGCGAAAATTTGAAAGATTTTTCAAACTCCATACCCTATAGATCTGAAAAAGTTAATTGCAATCCAAAATTATTAATATCAGAAGCAATTTCTTCTGTAATGATACATGCCTTATTAAGAAACATAAAAATAAAAACAATTTTTGAAAATGATATTGATACTACACACCTAAGCTCGCTTAGACTAAGAATAATAATTTCCAGCATTATTTTTCAAGCTATTGACACAACGCCAAATGGCGGAGAAATTTCTGTACTAGTAAAAAGACTTTCTATCGATAACAGCTCTTATCTACATATTACGATAGTGGATGAGTCGTATCAGCTTTGTGACATACAATCTAACAGTTGCTTTATTGGTTTTGAATACATTAGTTTTGAAAATTTAAAAAAATTGATCCTACTAGAGGGCGGAACGCTAAATTTAGAAAACTTTTCAACCACTGGAAAATGTATACAATTAAAAATTCCACTTGACTTGGATATCAGCAATTGTAAAACGGCAAGGAAAAACAATGTGTTCAAAATATATTTATAAAGTAAATTTTATTATCTTTTTTATATTAATCAGCAATATCCCTTCCTTATGTTATGGTGAACAAAAGAATAAAGTTCCTAAAATCTGGAATATCGCATATGAAAGAAAAAAATTTTTTGGAAGAGAAGAGATTTTGCAGAAAATAAATACTGTCTTAGAGCCATCTAACGAAGAAACAAAAGAAGTTTCAATTACTGGACTCCCTGGAATTGGAAAAACTCAAATTGCAAAACAATATGCCAAGAAATATCTTAATAATTATGATATTGTCTGGTGGTTTTATGCATCTGACAATCTTGAGAATCAATTTTTAAAATTAGGTTTGGAATTTTCTAAAAAAAACCATCACTCTTCTTTACTACTTTCAACCAATAACCCTAGTGAATCCATAGAAGAAATTAAAGAATACTTAAGGACTACTCCAAAAAATTGGTTGTTGATATTTGATAATACTCCTAATGATATGGAAATCGAAAAATATATCCCGCATCACCATGCAAGTTCTCGCGGGCATATAATAATAACCTCTAAAAACTCAAAGGGCTGGAAAAATTCTATTCAGGTTAAAAATTTCTCTCGCAATACTTCTGTAGAACTCATTTGTGAAGTAACAGGAGAACGTGACATTAAAGCAGCATCGAAATTGGCTCAAGCACTAACTGATTACCCTTTATTAATATCGAATGTATCCTATTCAATAAAAAACTCTTCTTTGAGAATTATTGAATATTTAAAATTTATATATGAGAAAAACAATAAATACGATTCTATAGAAACAGCAAATCATGCCATGGAATATTCCTTAGATAAGATTAAAGAAAAATCTAACAAGGCATATCAACTAGCTTTGTTTGCTTCTTTATTATTTCATGAAAATATTCCAAGAGAGTTCATGGAAAATTGGTTTATACAAAACAAAATAGGAAATATAAGTGATTTTAATGAAAGCCTCAGTTTACTGGAAGATTACTTGTTGTTAACAAGTGCTAATACAACCGCAGAAGAAATTCAACAAGGTTATAAAAGATATAATATGCACGAAATTGTTAAAAAAATTATTATAAATAAGATCAATAAAAAGGATTTTGAAACCCTTTCTTCTGAAGCAATTTCAACTATCGCTACGATATTAAAACATAAAGGAAAAAAAGTCGTTACACACGAATTTTCTTATATCTTTCCTCAGATTCTATACTTATCTAATCTCGTTAAAAACATCAAAATTAAAAATAACCTGATATCCCTGTTAAACCTTGAAATATTGGAATATTACTTGCTTGTCGAGAGAAATTACGTTAAGAGTGAAGACTTTATTAAATCTATTTCTTCATTGATTGATTCGCACAAACGGTGTGAAACAGAGATATGTGCTAAGTTTAACAATAGTATATCTGGCTTAATGTGGTGGAAAGGTAAACATTTTGAAGGCATTAAACACCAAGAGAAGGCAATATCTTATTATGAAAGAAATAATTCACTATCAAACGAGTATATTCGAGGACTATTTTATCTAGCTAGCCATTATAATCTTATGGGAGACATAGAGCAAACTCTTAAAACTCTAAAAAAAGCAAAGAAACTTAATGATAAAAATGCTTTCCATAACAACGACACCATCTTTAAAAACTTTAATACGGCATTATACTATCAAATAAATGCAAGTGTTTTCTCTATGCAAAACAAGCATTCACTTGCTTTGACCGAATTAGAAAACGCATTGCAAGAAGTATACAAAATTACTAAGACATTTAATGATCCTGAAAAAGCTCTATCCATCTATTTGCATTTTCTGATTGCAAAAGAAGAATATCTTTTTTTGTCAGGAAAAGCAGAAGATCAGCAAAAAAGATTATTAAATTTATATGATAAATCAATATCTGTATATAAAACGAAAAAACATAAACTATCTGCTGTTTTGCTTGCTATGATTGGCAGGACTTACAACCTCCAAAACGACTACATCCAAGCAGAGTTTTTTTTAAAACAAAGTATTGAATTATTTGATTCTTGGTTTGGTCATAGTTATGTTCACAGAGATCAAGCTTGGGCGCATGTGATTTTAGGCGATATTTATATGAATGCAGGCAATTATATAAAAGCTACTCAAGAATACTTAATTGCAGAAAAAATATACAAAAATGCTTATGTCAGTTTAAAATCAGATGAAATTAGCGTTTTATATGAAAAAATTATATTAGTGAGTTTAAAGCTGAAAGATGATTTAATGGCTAGAAAATACCAAAATTTTCACATGATTTATTTTGGAAAGGATCATCCAAAAACAGAAATAATTCAAAGTTATATTTTAGAATGATGATGTTAATCTTATTATTCACTACGCAAGGATACTATTTTGACTATTAACTCAGTGCGCCCATTAAAGTTTTTTCTTTTGACTAATAACAAAAGAATTATTATCGAAGCAAAGAAGATCCCAAATCATGGTGTTGTGTCTCAATCCGATAATGGATACCTCTATTTAAAAATACATGATGACTACATTTATAACTTATTTCCTCTGCTAAGTCCATATGAAGCCAGAATGCCTAATTATTTTTTAAACAAGGAGAACATTGGAGCTCATATATCAATTATCTATAGCGATGAACATAAAAAATTCGACTATACAAATATAATTGGAACAACAATTGATTTTAATATAGTTTCTGCTTGTAAAGCAAAATTTAATTCTAAAGTATTTTTTGTTCTTACTGTTATTTCTATGGGTCTGAAAAATCTGAGATTGCAATATGGGTTATCAAAAAAACCAGTATATCATGGTGTAAAAGTTAATTTTCATATTACAATTGGCATGTTGCACCATGCTTAATTTTGAAAAAATAGGCTTTTCATTCCTTAAGCTCATAAAAAATTATGGCTATTTATATGGCATCTTATTCCAAAAAATTTGATAATCAAGCTCGGCCTGCACTTCCTTATGTTTCCTCATCGAAACATAAAACGACAACGTTTTGTCGTTTTATTTCAGTAAACTTCGTGATAGCTAGATTTTAATTAAATCGCACATGAAAACACTTTCGATTATTACTGTGTGATTATCTGAGTAGCACTAAAATAGGAGTGATAAAAGTGTTGATCTTAAAACGTCAGCCAGGTGAGTCTATTTGGATTGATAATAATATTCAAATCACTGTATTGGGTAATATTAACGGTACTACCCGTATTGGGATTACAGCACCATCAGAAGTCAATATTACCAGAGCAGAATTACGAAATACGGAGACAGCTTATGCAGCTATTGCCAAGGCTTATTAGGCTTCGGGATGCGCCGACCTACTTGGGAATGGATAAAAACCGTTTTAATAGTGAAGTAAGATCGCATCTCCCTGAAATTCGTATCGGAATTCAAGGAATTGCGTTTGATAGGCTTGATTTGGATGCCTGGGTAGAGCAATATAAGCACTGTAACGGGTGTCCTGCGGTCTCCAACTCTAGGAGTATGGAACTATGGGACGTAAAATATCGCCAGGACTCGTTAAACGGGGTAAGACCTGGCACATTGAAAAAAGGATCCTTGGATATCGCCTTCGAGAAAGTAGTGGAACTGAGTCGCTCAGCGAAGCGGAAAGCTACCTCGCGCGGCGAATCGAGGAAATAAGACAAGCTAAAGTTTATGGTGTAAGACCCAAAAGATCTTTTAAAGAGGCAGCAACAAAGTACTTGCTTGAAAAACAACATAAAGCCAGTATTGCTGATGATGCCGATAATCTAAAGTTAGTTTGTCGTTATATAGGCGGTTTGACATTGGAACAAGTGCACAACGGTACATTACTACCTTTCATCAAAGCCAGACAAGCAACGGGTCGTAAAACAAAGACCATCAATAATGCTTTGGGGGTCGTCAGACACCTTTTAAACTTGGCAAGCAGTGAATGGATTGATGAGAATGGCTTAACTTGGTTGCATGTCGCACCTAAAATTAAGCTATTGCCAGTACATGATGCACGTGGTTCTTATCCACTTTCTTGGGATGAACAAATCTTGTTATTTAATCAATTGCCAGCACATTTAAAACAAATGGCGATTTTTAAAGTAAATGTAGGTTGTCGTGAACAAGAAGTTTGTCAATTACGATGGAAATGGGAAGTACAAGTTCCAGAATTAAATACAAGCGTATTTATTGTTCCAAGCCATATTGTTAAACAAGGGAAACTTCAACAATTGGTCAAAAATGGAACAGATCGCTTAATTGTACTCAACAAAGCTGCTCAGGCAGTTATTGAGCAAGTACGAGGCATTAATCAGGAATATGTATTCACATATCAAGGGAGACCAGTAAGCAAAATGAACAGCTCTGCTTGGCGGCGAGCTAGAAAGGCGGTGAGTTTACCACAGGTGCGGGTTCACGATTTGAAGCACACATTCGGTCGACGTTTGCGTGCTGCTGGTGTGAGTCGTGAAGATCGTCAAGACCTGTTGGGGCATAAGTCGAAACATATTACGACTCACTATTCTGCGGCAGAACTGCATAACTTGATTGGAGCAGCTAATAAAGCTTGTGATCGTTCTCGTCAAGGTCCTGCATTCACATTGTTAAGAACTAACCAGGAAGTTAGTTACACCAATGCCCGCAAAATGCCCACAGCCGAAAATTTTGCTAAAAAGCACCAAGCACTTTAAGTCTGTAATGCGTTGATTCTACTGAACAAATATGGTGCACCCGGAGAGATTCGAACTCCCGACCGCCCGGTTCGTAGCCAGGCCAAGCAAATTTAATCCGTTGATTTTATTCACAATTTTACCTGGCAATGCTCGCTACATTGTCTAACTGTGTAGTACTGTGTACACTCCACCGGCACAAAAGTGACACAGTCAATTAAGCTCGCTCCCCAAAGTGTCCATTCTGCAGTCAAAGCTAATTGTGTGTCAACTAGCTGATAATGAGTCCGGCAAGCCAAAGTTTAACCTGTTAATTTTTATTTAATTTTTTGCGGCGCCATGGTCACTACAATTAACGTACAACGCCTACCTCCGCCGCGCCGAACTACGAAAATTTTACGAAACGCACAGTGCCTCGGTACTAATGCAAGCGAGCGCAATACGCCTCCTGTCAGCTCGGCACTTAAGCCTGGAGAGAAGGAGGCAGGGCAACCCTACGTACAGTTCCTGGTTTAGGAAGGTATTGTGCAATCACAGCAGCTCGTTGTGCTTGACGTATTTTCAATAAAGCTGCTATCGCTTTGGCGTCGCACGCACCATGATTTTCACTCCAACCATCGCGCTCGAATAACGAGCTGTAACGGCTGTTTTCCTGCGTGTAGACCATACGCGCATGGTCGCCCCTTCCGCGATGAACAGCAAACCCCTCTCCCAATGCCTGCCCGTCAACCTTAGCCGAAAACCACTCGCCCCCATTGATTCTACGGGTGCGCCATGCTCCAGTGGTTTCAGCCCGATGAAAGTCCGGTGCGGGATCAAAAGGACGGCTGGGATAACAGTATTCATTGATAACATGTGCAGGAAGCAATAATTGAGTGCCGCCCACTTGTTTAACCCAAGTTTGGCTGTAGACCGCATTAGATTTATTCAGCTGAACTTCAGATGCATATTGATTGAGTGCTTGAATCAGATTCTCCCAGTTGGCTGTAACGCCATGCTGGGGCACCCACAAGCCTTGCTCCGATTGGTTAATTTGCTCGGCTGCGTCTTTTGAATCGATGTATTTCAGCAGCATAGTCCACATGCGCCAATCTAATGCCCAAAGTGCGTATTGCAATGCGGTGATGTTTTTAAAAGTACGTTTGGACAAGTCAGTAACGTCCGTAGGTACTAAAGCTAAAGCGTGGTTACTTTTTAGCATCGCTTCCGCTTTGTCTTGTTCGCCTTCTGCAACCGCTTTTAGGAACTCCTGCAATTCTTTAAATTCGTTGACATTCATGAGCCGAGAAGCTGATCTAGCCACTCCTGCAAATTGCGTTAGCATCCTAGGCGGTACCTCTTGCACAAGCACAGGCTTAACCCCTAGAGGATATTGTTTAAAATGCGCTTCTAATAGCTTAATAAGTTTAGAAGAATTATTTCTGTAGTCATTGCGATTAGAGCCGAATTTTTTAGAAATTTGTTCTAACACGGTGCCATTATCTCGGTTATATGAATCTCTCCACCTCCAGGCAGGCACGCAGACGCTTGCATCTGCTCCGGCTTCCAACAAAGCACTTGTTGCCCCTTCATGCCCATATTCGGCAGCAACAGAAACGGGTGTCGCGCCATTTTTAGTCGGCATGTTCACATTTGCACCTGCAGCTATCAGTGCATTTATTGCGCCTACGTGTCCATATTTAGCAGCGACATAAACTGGTGTCTCACCATCTTTTCTAGCTCTTTCCTCTTCTGCCTGAGCTTTATCCCGTTTTACTGCTTCTTGTCTACTATAATCATCCCGATAGCCTTCATAGGATTTATGGACGAGAAAAAGTAGAGCATTTATAGGGATATTCACGTTTGCCCCAGCAGCTATCAGTGCATTTATTGCGTCTGCATGCCCATATTTAGCAGCGGCATAAAGTGGTGTTGTACCATCCTTAATCGGCATGCTCACGTTTGCGCCTTCGGCTATCAACATGTTTATGACTGCTACCTGTCCAAATACAGCAGCAAGATAAAGCGGCGTTATACCCTTATTTCGATAATCGTCATAGCCATAGTCTCGATTATCAAAGAAATTAAATCCAATGCTACAGCTGTAGTCTGCCGGAATATCCATATTTGCGCCTGCGACCTTTAATGCGGTTACTGCTTCAGAATGCCCATTAACAATAGCAATACAAACAGGTGTTTGATGGTGTTTGTTGGGCATATCCATATTCGCACCTGCCGCCTTTAATGCAGTTATTGCTGCCGCATGCCCATTTTTAGCAGCAATATAGACTGGAGTCTCTTCTTCCTGATTGAGTGTATCTATAACTGCACCTGCAGCTTTTAATGCGGTTATTGCTCTAGCATGCCCCTTTTTAGCAGCAGCATAAATTGGTGTTTCCTGTTGCTGGTTATCTCGTGCCAGAATATCCACATCCGCGCCCGCAGCATGTAATGCAGCAATTGCTGCCGCATGACCTTTTTTAGCAGCAATATAAACGGGTGTTCTACTAGTATGATTGTTATGTTTACAATCAAACGTATTAACATTTGCACCTAAACCTTTTAGCGCAGTTATAGAATTTGCATGCCCAAACTGAGCAGCGACATGAACCGGCGTTTGCCTGTGTTTATCTGGCTTATTGACATCAATTCCTGCTTTAACCAAAAGGGGTATGAAATGAGTACGCCCATATGCAGCCGCCCAATATAAAGGACTTCCAAGAAGAATTTCATCGACTTCATCAATTGCTTTTTTTCCAAGAGGCTCGACTTTAGCATTTAAAATCCTAAAAACTTCTTCTTGATTATTTTTTTTAATGGCTTCTATAAGACTGACAGGTTTTTGTAAATCAAGCTCATGCTGCGCTGATTGTAATAATTTTATCTCGGCTTGCAGAGCTGAAATGTATTTTTCATTCTTTGTTCGCTCTTGTTCTATAGTCTGCTGCATACTGGAAAGCTGTGTTTTAAAATTTTGTGTCTGAGTATGCAAATCATTTCTTAAATCCGCAATTTCACTCGTTTGTTTTATTACAACTTGATGTAGAACTTCTGTTTCTTTTAATTTAGCTTTCTTAAGGCGCCTCACTGTCTGCATAATGATATTTGTAATTTTTGGTTTTTGTTCAACTATTGCCAGCTCTAGCGGCATTTGGCCTCTCCCATTTTTAATTTTATGATAGGCGCCTGCTTCTAGTAATTGGACAATAATAACGTCATGTTCCGCTTGAACTGCCAGGTGAAGAGGCGTATCGCCCTTTGCATTTTGAGCATCAATTAAGACAGCGGCTTTGGTTTGTAATAAATATTTCAATATCTCTACATCACCACGTTCTGCTGCAATATGTAAGACACTTAATTGTAATGACCCACAACTAACTGTCGGATTTGCACCTCCTGCTAAAAGTAATGTCGCAGCTTCTAGATTCCGTCTTTCAATCGCAATGTAAAAAGGCGTTCGTTGTTGTTCATCTCTCGCTTCTATTATGCTCTCTATCTTCTCTCTTAATAATGTTTTGATAATTTCATTGTCTTCCAGTTCTAATGCCAAATGTAGAGGCGGAAGAGCAGCTGTCTCAGCACCTACTAATAAATTAAGCATAGATTTATTTTGATTTAATAAAGCAATTAAAACCGGGCTTCGCTGCTCTACATTTTTGACTTGAGGATTAGCTTTCATTTTTAATAAGAATTCAGCAAGCTTCGTTTTGTTATGTATTACCGATAACAAAAGGGGAGTATTCCCTTCATGATTCCGGCTTTCTAATACTGCCTTTTTTTCCAATAGCCAGCCGGCTGCTTGTTGGTTATCTTTGATAACCATTCGATGCAATAAAGTATTTTGAGTAGAAGCGTCTGGTTGCTCAATTTCAGCACCAAGCTTTAGCAATAATTCGCACTTGATGTGGTCATTGCTGTCTAATGCTCTTTCTAACAAGATATTTAAGGAGGCAGACTTAAAACTGATGCCCCCGATCGGAATCGTTTGATTCTTTTGTTTTAAAATTTTCAATAAGATATCAATAAGTTCAGGTGAACTAAACTGGCATGCTAAATGTAACGCAGTAGAATCTCCCTCGAGCTTTAAGGTTAATAAACGTCTATCTTTATCTAACCATCTCTGGACTTCAGAAGATTGATTCCGCTTAATTGCGGTTGCACATTGCGCCATCCAGGCTTTAGGGAGATAAACCTCGTCCCCCTCATAAAGCTCAGGACGGCTATCTAAAAATTCTAATATATCACTACGCTTGTCGTGATTAGAGGTCAATTTTTTATGCTCAAGTCTTTCATTCGTTCTAGGACTGGTATCATGAGTCTGCAACCACTGCTCAATCGCTTCTCGTTCATAAGTATAGCCATCTGCCGCCATAACCGGATCAATCATAATCTGGCTTGTAATAGAACAAAGGTATTTTGTTGGAATCTGATTATCTTTAGGCATAAATATTCTCCAAAAAAATATGTTGACAGTTACTCATACCGCCGACTAGCGCTCATTACTACAAACAAACTAGACAAAATTAATAGACTTCCAGCTCAAATGTAAATAATATCTTTTTCGGCATCTCCACCTGTCTACACTATATTTAACAAGTTAATCAACCGATTAGCTGTTTATTTTTTAGCTGGAATATTCTTCTTTTCTCAATTTTTTTGGTCTGCAATTTCATAGACGCATTCACAAGCAGATGGTTTTCAGTCTTCTGTGCGAAATTTTATCACTATGATTTTGCTAACCTGAATTCCGGATAAGCGAATTGTTAAAATTTTTGGCTGAAAAGTTATCGACATACTTTGAAAGTATTTTTTAAAAATCTATTGGTCATAAAGATTTTTGCAATAAATTCGCATTTTTGCCACGTCATTTTTCTTATCCGGAATTCAGGTTTGCTAATTTTTTTACAAACAAAAGACGCAATATTTCTCGCATCATGTCTAACAAAGCCGTACTCAACTACGTAACAACCACTTAACCAAAGCGCACAACCCTTTGCTTATCCACCCTTAATTTCTTAATAGACGGAAATTTAACGGGTATTACTGGTACTTGAGGTTCAGTAACACACATCGACTCTTTCCTGTTCATCCTATTTAAAAAAAGCAATGGTTCTTGTTGTTTGCTCGGGTTTTCGTAAGCTTGACCTAAGGAAAATTCTTTTTTTAGTTGTTCTAAAACATCACCCTCTAAAAAGGTTTGATGATAGTAATGTCTTAAACCATTTTCAGTGGCATTTAGCAAATAATAGTCATTATTTCCTTTACATAATATATGAATCACTCTTTTGGCTTCTGTATGAATAGAACAGATGGGATAAAGATCGACATTTTCTTTTGAAAGCAGTCTTACAGTAAACTTATCACAACTTTTTACCGGTTTATCTTGGTATATTTCAATGCGAATCTTTAAAAGCTGGGCAACAATCTCTAACTCTAAGAATCCCATCCATTTTTTATTTTGCATTAAATGATGACAATATTCTTGGTAACCAACAGCAACAATAAAGGTGTTTAAATGTCTTTCCCAGCGCTCATTATTCGCTGCCTGTTCCAATCTTAATTGATTCAATAAAGTTTTATTGCAATGTTTTTGCAACAAAACTTCCATTTTTTTCATAATCTCTTTGTTGACCGCTTGATAAACTTTTAAATCATCAACTATTTGCATTAATTGATTTTTAAAAGGTACAGAAATTTCTTCTCTTAAAGACTGATTCAGAACGCAAGAAATTATCTCATAAACAGCTTTAGTTATTTTTCTAGAATATAGTGTTCGATTAGATAATAAAATATCTATCATAATTCTCCGAATATTAATAAAATCATTTAAATCAACAGGTATTTCAGCATGAACCTGCCTAGCTCCAACTAGAATAACTTCCATTAAATATGGATTAACCCATGGTATAAAACATTCATTAAAATCGTAATTAGTTGCTCGTTGTTTTTCATTAACGCTTTTTTCCAAACGACACTTCCATTTGTTCGCTCTTGCTTGATCCATTTTAACTAAAACTCCCTCAGTATAAAGCGAACATAATTTACGCATCGCTTTAATATGATTATCCTTAGCTGCTCTTTTATAAAAATTAACAGCAACAGATTTGAGTTTTTCACCCAACTCTCCTGATGCATACATTTTTCCTAATTCAAAAGCCGATCGCATATGTCCTTTTTGAACCGCTTTCCTAAACCAACGTGCTGCTAACAATGGATCTTTCGCTCTTCCTTTATTATCCTGTCTATATGTTTTCCCCAAATGATACATCAGTTGTGGATCTTTAGGGTTTGGATTTAACAAAACATCTTGTTGTTTTTCCTTTAATACTGCAACCTGTTTTAAGCAACGCCCGATTGCTATCTTAGCATCCGAATCGAGTTTCTCATTTGAACAATTTAATAGAACTAAACATTCTATAGCCTCCTGGTTGCCTTGCTGAGCAGATAGATTATACAATTCTATCGCTTTGGTAAGATTTATTTCTCCTGCTCTTCCTGTTTGATAAAATTTTGCAAGACGACACATTGCAATACCATTGTCCAGGGCAGCAGCTCTTTCATACCAAAACACAGCCTTTTGATTGTCTACCTGGGTAAGAATACCCTGACTGTAGATATCACCTAAAATTCTTCCCACTCTATAGGGTTTTTCTTGAGGATTTTGATTTTGTAACACCCCCGCCACAATTTGCTGTTTTTCTTCCAAACTCCATCCTTTGAATGCCAACATATCATCTAGTTCAGAACACGCTGGAACGTACCGACAACTAGCAAAGCACAACCATCTGGCTGCTTGACCCATATGTCTAGGTAATAAATTTCCTCGTTTATAAAGTGTTCCTAAGGTGAAGGCAATATGTGGCTCTTTTTCTGTACGTTTGCGAAGTACAATTTGTAGTTTTTCTATCCAAGGATTAATTGTCGCTTCGACATCTTTTTCAGGAAAATGACCTGCCTCATATAACGTTGCTAAAGCCGTTAATGCTCCCAAATGTTCTGTTCCTGCAAGTTTATGGCACCATTGAACAGCTGCAGCATAATCCACCATCAGTGACAAGCTGCTAGTTTTTCCACAATAAGCATTTGCTAATAGCACGATTGCATCAAAATCTCTCTGTTCTGCTGCTTCAAAGATGTCTTCATAAGCTTCCCTTTCTAGTGCTTTAATCTTATCAATCGAAACATTTTGTTCTTGCGACTTTAATGAATATTCTACACGATATCCACTATCGATGAGAGAGTGATTGTTAGCGATCTGCTCTTCGATATTTCTAAAATCACTACCTTGCAATTTTTTCTTTTGATTAGGCTGTTCTTTCCTTAAATAATTTTTTAACAATAATAGCGTTTCCGATTTTAAAGATAGTTTAGATTGTTTGACAAGCTTTTCAATCCATTTCATTATTATTGTAATATCGTTAGTTCCTAACTTTCCATTTAGATAGAGTTTTAAAAAGGAAAGCATGGCTTCCCCATCTCCCTGTTCAGCACCTAAACTTAACCATACTGCAACTTTTTGATAATCCTTAAACCCTAGTGTTTTATCTAAGTAAATTTCTGTAAGATGCGTCATTGCTTCCATATCACCTTTTAAAGCTTGTTCAGTCCATAATTCAATTGCTTTCTGGATCCAACTAATCCCTTCTACAGGTTCCTTATCCCCTAAACGCCCTTCCCAATAAAGTCTACCCAAATAACAAATAGATTTAATATCTCCTGTTTGTGCAGCTTGTGTAAAGGTGTGCTCCGCTTTTTCTAAATCAATTTTTCCCAAGGATCCTTTCAGAAACAAGCGCCCTAAGTTATGCATAGCCTCTACATGACCTTGTTGCGCTGCTTTTTTATATAACGCTTTTAACTGCCAAAACCAATATTGAGCAAGAGAAAGATCGTATGCCCCTGAAAATACCACCTGTTTTTGATGTTTAACAAGTTGATACTCTAGCCTCTGAAGGATTAAACGGAGGAGGCACAAATGATGAGAGAACTATCGTTAGCCGATGTTGCAGCAGAAGTGACAGCTTGGC
>JBGAIG010000002.1:0-152795 GCA_044225595.1 Gammaproteobacteria bacterium | reverse complement strand
GGTTTAGTTCCAGAAGAAGCAACATATCGAATTGCTTAAGCTCTAACATGGAAATTGTTATTTAACTAAATTTAGATTTAGGCACTACAAAGTGCCCGAATTCCGTGGCTTTTAGCGATCAAGTGATAAAGTCGGGAGATTTGTATTAAAGGGTAATAAGGATTAGAAAAGTTAATAAATGAAAATCAAATAGAAATCTTCTATGATTGGCAGCAAAGATTGACCGCTTTTTGTTTAAGCCCCCTTCATAGGTGGCCGATATCACCGAGCGATAGCGAGGGGATATCGGGGGGATGTCAGTCGTAAAATAGTGGCATTAATTTTCGGTTATACTGCTAGGGGTTGCTATAAAATTTTAAAAAAGCAAAATAACTTAAAACTATAGCTGCCTATATTATTTCTTTTCTCTCGGGACTTAGGTACAATACTCGCTTTCGAAATTTAATATTAAAGAGGTTAATCCAACACATGGTAGTCATTCGGTTATCGCGGGGCGGCGCAAAAAAACGTCCATTTTATCATATCGTTGCGACAGATAAGCGGCACCGTCGGGACGGGGGGAATTACCTCGAACGTCTGGGATATTTTAATCCCATTGCCAGCGGTCAAGAACTGCGTTTAAATCTGAAGCGTGATCGGGTGGCGCATTACGTCGCATTAGGCGCGCAGCCTTCTCAGCGTGTTGCAGCCTTATTAGCAGAATGGGATAAAAAGGCATCGTAAAGCGGGTGTCTAGCGCGCGTAAAGATACTATTGTCACTATGGGTGCTATAGGTGCACCTTATGGCTTAAAAGGCTGGGTTCACGTGCAGTCTTATGCGGAACCTACGAGTAATATTTTAAGCTATAAAACGTGGTATTTAAAAATAAAAGATCAATGGCAGCCTGTAGTCGTATTGAGTGCGAGAGCACATACTAAAAACTTTGTAGCGGCTTTAGCAGGCTATGAGACGATTGAAAAAGCTGAGCTTTTAAAATGTGTTGAAATCGGTGTGCCACGTTCGGCCTTACCGAAGCTAGCGGAGGGTCAGTACTATTGGACTGATCTGATTGGACTGTCTGTTGTAACAGCGGAAGGTGTTATTCTCGGGACAGTGGAACAGATGATAGAGACGGGGTCGAATGACGTGATAGTTGTCAAAGGCGAGACACGTGAACATTGGATACCGTATATTTTGGATGATTATGTATTATCCATAGATTTACAGGCACATCTGATGCGGGTTTCTTGGGATCCGGAGTTTTAAGTCTTGATGCGGTGTGGTATTGTCAGCTTGTTTCCAGAGATGTTTAAAGCGCTGACGGATTATGGGATCACACGACGGGCAGTCGAACGAGGATTGTTAAGTCTTCAATATTGGGATCCGCGTGATTTTACAACTGACCCGCATCAGAGCGTAGACGACAGACCTTATGGTGGCGGACCTGGTATGGTCATGGGTGTATATCCCTTGCGGCATGCCATCAGCGCTGCAAAAACGGCACTGGGTGAAGAGGCTAGGGTTATTTATTTGTCGCCCCAGGGACAAAAATTGTCGCAAGAGCGGATTAAGCAAGTGGCTTTAGAGGCCACGCCCTTTGTGTTTGTTGCAGGCCGGTATGAGGGCGTGGATGAACGGCTCATCACGTTGGCCGTAGACGAAGAATGGTCTATTGGAGATTATGTCTTAAGCGGCGGTGAATTAGCCATTATGGTGGCCTTAGATGCCATCACACGCTGGATACCGGGTGCATTAGGCGATCAAGATTCAGCTCTGCTGGATTCTTTTTCGGAAGGATTGTTGGATTGTCCGCACTATACGCGTCCAGAAATCGTGGATGGTGTAGGGGTCCCGGCAGTCTTGTTAAGTGGCAATCATGCTGAAATTGCCAAATGGCGACTCAAACAAAAATTGGGACGCACATGGTTGAGGCGTCAGGATTTGTTAGCGCATTTGAAATTGGATATCACGCAACAGAAATTGTTGCAGGAATTTATTGAAGAATTAGGAGCGGAAAGATGAGTATCATTATTCAACAAATTGAAGCAGAACAATTAAAGCAAGATGTTCCTTTATTTAGGATAGGCGACATTGTGGCTGTGCAAGTCGAAGTGAAAGAAGGTACACGTACCCGGCTTCAGGCCTATGAAGGTGTGGTGATAGCAAAACGCAATCGCGGGCTTAATTCTTCTTTTACTGTTCGTAAGAACTCACATGGCGAAGGTGTAGAGCGCGTTTTTCAAACACATAGCCCAATGGTAAAAGGTATTGAGGTAAAACGTCGCGGGCATGTGCGTAAAGCAAAGCTTTATCATTTACGCGGTTTGACAGGTAAAGCGGCTCGCATCAAAGAACGATTAGTACAGCAAGAACGAGATGTCGAATCTGATATTGCATGAAGAAAATATTGTTGATGAATTTATAAACGCGCTCTGGTTGGAGCGCGCATTTTCCAAAAATACTTTAGGAGCGTATCAGAGTGATCTGAAACACTTTGTTGCCTGGTTAGCGCCAGAAGGCTCACCCACAGAATCGTTATCAAAAGTTCAATCGAGAACACTAACCACCGTAGAAGCCATAGACATTACAGGCTATTTAGCGCATCGTACGGAACAAGGCGCACACGCCAAAACCAACGCACGGATTCTTTCTTGTTTGAGAACTTTTTATCGTTATTTATTACGTGAAAAATATTGTACACAAGATCCAACCGTTAATATTGTAAGTCCAATCACAGGGCGATCGATTCCTCAGGTGATATCCGAAACAGAAGTCGAAAATTTATTAAAAGCACCTAAGACGGAAGATGCGATGGGGTTAAGAGATAAAGCCTTATTGGAAATGCTGTATGCCTGTGGATTAAGGGTGACTGAATTGGTGAGCTTGACGCTGGAGCAAATCAATTTGCAGCAAGGTATTGTGCGTGTCATGGGTAAGGGCAATCGGGAACGCATTATTCCTTTTGGCGAAGAGGCGGCATTTTGGTTGCAGCGTTACTTAGCAACAGCACGTCCCGTTCTTTGTAGAGATGGGGCGTTGTCTCCACCCACTGTTTTTTTAAGTAATCGTGCACTTGCCATGACCCGTCAAACCTTTTGGCATCGTATTAAGTATTATGCCAGAGAGGTTGGTATTCAAAAGCCGCTCTCTCCACACAGTTTAAGGCATGCCTTTGCGACTCATCTCGTGAATCATGGGGCAGATCTGCGGGTGGTGCAAATGATGCTGGGACATGCCAGTATTTCAACCACACAGATTTATACGCATGTTGCCAATAGTCGGCTTAAAGCACTGCATGCAAAATATCATCCTCGAGGTTAAGGGGAAATTGGTATATGATTAAAAAAGCGGAGCAGTGTGTATGGAGTAGGCGAGCATATTTTTTGTTAGTTATACAACGTAACCCAGGGGACTAAACGGAGATCTCATGCGCATATTGGTAGCTGAACAAGATAGTAGCTATCGCCAAAAGTTGGTGGAAACGCTACAAAAATGGGGTCATGTTGTAGAAGAAGCTTTAACAAGCCGGGAAGTTATTGCCCTGTGTCGTAAAAAATGTCCGGATCTGATTTTGGCAGATTTTCAATTATCAGGCGAGAGCGGCTTAGAACTAGTGCGTCAGATTCGTCAAACCGGTGGTCATGCAGTTTGGGTGCCGCTGATTTTGTTAGGGGATGCTTTTTCTGAAGCTGAAATGGTCCAAATTGTCGAAGCAGGTGCAGATAATATTTTATTGAAACCGATTAGTGATGGAAAATTAATGCTAAGTGTTTATTCTGCGAATCGGCTTTTAAATCTTAAAGAAGAAGTCTTTAAAGTGACGCACGAATTGGTTGTCGTGAATCGTGCATTACAAAATGTCATCGCACAAGATACGTTGACAGGTATTGGCAACGCAGACAGCTTAGATGAAGCGATGGAGCGAGAGTGGTTTGCAGCCAAACGTGCCAATACGCCTCTTTCTTTTATTATTTTCAATATTGATTTTTTTCAACAGTATAATCAAGCTTATGGCGCAGAAGCCGGTGATAAGGTTTTGAAAAAAATAGCTGAGTGTTTAAAAAATGCATTAGCGGGTAGTGATGCTACCTTAGGGCGAATGATTGGTGATACGTTTGGCGTGTTATTGCCAAAGCTTGATCGCGAACCTGCGTATAAAATTGGCGAAAAACTATATGCCGCAGTCGATGCTTTACACATTCCACACAAAACTTCGGGTTGCAGCGATCACATCACCGTGAGCTTTGGTGTGGCGACCGTTGATCCTGATCATTTCACAAAACCCTGGGATCTTAAAGATGCTGCTGATTTTGGCCTGTACCAAGCCAAACACCGTGGTCGCAATCGCGGGTTTTTGGTGAGAGCAGAAGAGGTTATTAAGTAGCTTATTGTATCCAAACCAGCGTTCCCGTAGGAACCGACTCGAACAATTTAACTACATCAGCTGCACTCATATGCACGCACCCTTTGGTGCTAGGCGAACCTAATTTCCATTCCATCGTCGTGCCATGAATATAAATGGCTCTGACTTCGCTATCAATAACCCTACCCAGTTTGTCTCGTCCTTTGTTTAAGCCTGCCTGTAATCCTTCGAGGCGTAAAATGCGTGTAGAGACATAATCCTTGCGATGTTGTGATCGCGGGAGGGGGCGCCACGTGCCGATATATTGTCTGCGATGGAAAATACTATAGTGCGGCATACCATGCCCAATTTTTTCGTTGATGCGATGCAAGCCTTGTGGCGTTTGCCAGGTATTAATTCTCTGTCCAGTGCCGCGTTTGCTAGTCGAGATGGTGTACGTTTTTTGGATAACACCATGATGTAAAACAGCTAGCGTTTGTTTTTTGGTATCGACCACCAAGACATGTTCAGTGGGCTGAACGCCAAGAGCAGAAAGATGCTCGTGCATTTTTTCGGGGGGGATGTGGGGAACGGCAGAGGTACACGTACAGCCACAGCTGATTAAAAAAAGCAAGCTGGCTAAGAAAAATTTTAAACATGTCTGTAATAATTTTAACATCTTTTATCTCTCACGGTATTCGGTATTTGTAATTTTGTTGTTAATAATAGCACACGGGATAAAGGGGTCAAATTTGAACGTGGACATTTGATCGTATTGCCCATATAATAGGCCTGCTTGAGAAGTCAAACGAATTCTCCTTGTCTTATCGCTTTATTAAAAGTAGAAAGACTAACTTAATCCATAAGGAGTTATTATGCGCCATTATGAAATTGTATTTATGGTTCATCCGGACCAAAGTGAACAAGTACCCGCTATGTTGGAGCGCTATCGCGCAGCCATCGAAACCAAAGGTGGGAAAATTCATCGGCTAGAAGATTGGGGTCGCCGGCAATTAGCTTATCCTATCAATAAACTTCACAAAGCGCATTATGTGCTTTTGAATGTAGAATGCGGCCAAGAATCCTTAAATGAGCTTACAAACAGCTTTCGATTTAACGATGCGGTGATTCGTCATTTAGTCTTGATTGAAGACGAAGCCATTACTGAACCTTCTGTCTTAATGAAAGAAAAAGACGAACGTAAAGAAGGTGGTTCTAGACATCGAGGATCACGTGATCGGGATTTTGATGAAGAAGAAATTTTTGGCTTAGAAGAAGATCAACAACTGGTTGGTTAAAAGATTCTAAAAGATATTGCATTGGAGTGTAAGTTATGGCTCGTCAATTTCGTCGCAGAAAATTTTGTCGTTTTACAGCAGCAAAAATTAAGAAGATCGATTACAAAGATTTGGCAACCTTAAGAAGCTTTATTACCGAAAGTGGTAAAATTGTTCCCAGTCGTATTACTGGCACGAAGGCTCGGTATCAAAGGCAATTGTCACGTGCTATTAAGGTCGCACGTTATTTGTCTTTGCTGCCTTATTGTGATCAACATTAAATTTTTGAAAAGAGGTAATGCGTTGTGGAAGTGATTTTATTAGAAAGGGTGCCTCATTTAGGCCAATTGGGAGACAAAGTGCGTGTTAAACCTGGGTTTGGCCGCAATTTTTTAATTCCAACAGGACGTGCTTTGTCTGCAACCAAGACAAACCTCGTTGCTTTTGAAGCACGGCGTGCAGAAATAGAAGCCGTTGCTAATGCACGCTTAGAAAAAGCCAAAGAACGTGCGTTAGTGCTCGAAGGCTTAAATATTACGATTACAGCGAATGCGGGCGAAGAAGGCCGATTGTTTGGTTCTGTTACGGCGCACGATGTTGTCGATGCAGTGAAAAAAATGGGGCATACGCTTAGCAAAAGCGAGATACATTTTACAGCAGGCTCCATTCGTCAATTGGGCGAGTATGAAATTGAATTGCGCTTATTAGGTGAAGAAGTGACTGCAAAGGTTCGCGTGTCCGTTATTGCACTATAAATATTGTAGGGGCGGACCACGGTGTTCGCCCAGTTCGATTCGCTGAGAGAAAAGTATGAGCGAGCGCCCTCATCTTAAAGTTCCCCCACATGCTATCGACGCAGAACAAGCGGTGTTAGGCGGATTAATGCTCGATAATCATGCCTGGGATCACATTGCCGATCGGATTGTAGAGCATGATTTTTATCGCCTTGATCACCGCACTATTTATCGGGTGATGGCCGATTTAGTGTTGCAATCTAAACCGCTCGATATTATTACGGTTTCAGAAGCCTTAGAACGTTCTAAAGAATTAGACAGCGTTGGTGGGCTAAATTATTTAGGTGGCCTTGCAAAAAATACCCCAACTTCTGCCAACATTGTTGCCTATGCAGAGATTGTGCGCGAGCGTTCTATTCTACGGCGATTAGCCGAAGTTGGCGGAGAAATTGCCGAATCTGCTTTTGATCCCGGTAACAGAAAAGCGCAAGAATTATTAGATGATGCCGAGCGAAAAGTTTTTTCTATTGCACCGCAAGGCGGACATGGTACCAGTGCAGGGCCGGAGCATATAGCGGAAATTTTGACACGCACACTTGATAGAATAGAGACGCTAAAGGAAGCCGGATCGGCTATTACTGGCATATCTTCTGGATTTACAGATTTTGATAAAATGACCTCGGGGTTGCAGCCTTCCGATTTGATTATTGTGGCGGGCCGCCCTTCTATGGGTAAAACGGCTTTTGCGGTTAACCTTGCGGAACATGCTGTGATGAAAAACGAAGGTGCGGTACTTATTTTTAGTATGGAAATGCCCGCGGAATCTTTGGCTATGCGTATACTTTCTTCTTTGGGTCGTATTGAGCAACAACATATACGGACGGGTCAATTAAGTGATGATGATTGGCCGCGTGTCGCTTCTGCCATTGGCATCATGCATTCTAAGAAATTATTGATCGATGACAGTGGTGCCTTAAGTCCTTTTGAAGTGCGTGCCAGGGCACGACGTGTTGCGCGCGAGTATAATGGTTTAGATTTGATTGTAATTGATTATCTGCAATTAATGCGAGTGCCAGGACATAGTGAAAATCGTGCTACCGAAATCTCTGAAATTTCGCGTTCCGTGCCAGTTGTGGTATTATCACAGCTAAATCGTGCCCTTGAGCAACGTCCAGATAAGCGTCCTATGATGTCAGACTTAAGAGAATCGGGGGCTATTGAACAAGATGCTGATTTAATAGTCTTTATTTATAGAGACGAAGTTTACAATAAAGAGAATAGTAATGATAAAGGCACTGCAGAAATCATCATTGGTAAGCAAAGAAATGGTCCTATTGGAACGGTGCGCTTGACCTTTTTGGGTCAGTATGCGCGTTTTGAAAATTATTCTGCAGATAGTCGAGCCATGGAGGGCTTTTATGGCTCGGGCACTTAAAGCACGTATTCACCTAGAAGCACTCCAGCATAATTTAGCAAAAATTCGCAGCTGGGTTCCGAAGCAAAAAATCATGGCGATGGTAAAAGCAGATGGTTATGGCCATGGTCTTGTCAATGTTGCGCTTGCACTAAAAGAAGCAGATGCGTTTGGGGTAGCTTGTCTTGAAGAAGCGATTGCTTTACGTAAAGCCGGTGTTAAGAATCGCATTGTACTCATGGCAGGCTTTTATGATGCCGATGAAGAATTGCCGTTGATTCAGGCTTTCAATCTAGAGCTTGCCATTCATCATGAAGCACAAGTACGGGATCTTAAATTTTTTTTTCAGCAGACAACCGATGCTGCCATTCCGGTGTGGATTAAGATTAATACCGGTATGAATCGTTTAGGTTTTCCGTGTGATCAGGTTTTAGAGGTTTTTAAAACCTTAGGTGAGTGCGCTTTTGTTAAACACCAAGGATTTATCAGCCATTTTGCGAGTGCGGATGAACCTTATCATACGGCGAATAATGCGCAAGTAGCTGCATTTTTTAAAACCGTGCAAGATTTACCAGGAGAAAAAAGCTTCGCAAATTCTGCAGCGATTTTGGGGATACCAGCTTCGCATGCCGATTGGGTGCGTCCGGGGATTTTACTCTTTGGCGTGTCACCATACGCTGGACGGATCGGACGAGATGAGGGGCTTCTACCCGTGATGACGTTACAATCCAAATTGATTGCCGTTCAATCGGTTAAAGCAGGGCAAGCGATTGGGTATGGGCGTGCATATCTTTGTGAAAAAGACATGCGTATTGGTGTTGTCGCAGCAGGTTATGGTGATGGATACTCACGTTTGACGCCAAGTGGCACACCCCTCTTGGTGAATGGAAAAACGGCACCTTTAGTGGGCCGTGTTTCGATGGATATGTTAACTGTTGATTTAAGCAATCAGCCGGAAGCGAAGATTGGCGATGTGGTGCAATTATGGGGGCCTGATTTGCCTGTGGAAAAGATTGCGGCGGCAGTCGGTACCAGCGCCTATGAGCTATTAACGGGATTAGCAAAACGTGTTCCTTTGGAAATCTATTAAATCTGATATACTGGCTCTGCCCCTTGATTTTATAGAATGCAGCCCCATATACCTGTGTAGCGATGGGTTCCTGTGTCGACCCGAACGCGTTCGTTGAACAACTAGCTTTTTTAACGTTGAAGTTGAACTGGAGGAAGAGAAAAAATGAGTAATGTGAATATTCGTCCCTTACATGATCGGGTGATCATAGAACGTCTCGAAGAACGTACAACGGCTTCCGGTATTGTTATTCCTGATACAGCCGGTGAAAAGCCAGCCCGCGGCAAGGTGCTTGCAGCAGGTCCTGGCAAACACGAAAATGGTGTCTTGCGGAAACTGGACGTCAAAGTTGGCGATCAGGTTTTATTTGGTAAATATTCCGGTACAGAAGTCAAAGTAAATGGTAAAGATCTCTTAGTGATGCGTGAAGAAGACATTATGGGTGTTCTCGAAGGCTAGGGATTTTCAATAAACAATTTGTATGTATATGAGGAGTAAATAATATGGCTGCTAAGGTATTAAATTATAGTGGGGATGCACGTCAGCGTTTATTGCGGGGTGTTACAGCGTTAGCCAGTGGCGTGAAGACGACGCTTGGACCACGCGGGCGCAATGTCATTATTCAAAAATCTTTTGGTGCACCGCTGATTACTAAAGACGGTGTAACAGTTGCAAAAGAAATTGAGCTTGAAGATCCGCTTGAAAACATGGGCGCTCAAATGGTGAAAGAAGTTGCCTCTAAAACATCTGATGTGGCCGGTGATGGTACAACCACGGCAACTGTATTAGCGGAAGCCATTGTAAAAGAAGGGCACAAGTTTGTGGCTGCTGGTGGTAACCCAATGGATCTGAAGCGCGGCATTGATAAAGCAACGAGTGCAGCAGTCGAAGAACTGAAAAAGTTTTCTGTGCCTTGCAAAGATAGCAAATCTATTGCGCAAGTGGGTTCTATTTCTGCTAACTCTGATAAATCCATTGGTGATCTGATTTCTAATGCAATGGAAAAAGTGGGTAAAGATGGCGTTATTACCGTTGAAGAAAACAATACTTTCAATGATGAATTAGATGTAGTTGAAGGTATGCAGTTTGATCGCGGTTATATCTCACCTTATTTTGTGAATAAACAAGAAAACATGACCTGCGAATTGGAAAATCCCTACATTTTGTTAGTGGATAAGAAAATTAGCAATATTCGTGAATTGTTGCCTATCTTAGAAGCAACCGCGAAATCAGGCCGTGCTTTGTTTATCATTGCAGAAGATGTCGAAGGCGAAGCTTTAGCAACTTTAGTTGTGAATACCATTCGCGGTATCGTTAAGGTTTGTGCGGTTAAAGCACCTGGTTTTGGCGATCGCCGTAAAGCGATGCTGCAAGATATCGCTATTTTAACCAACGCTAAAGTGATTTCAGAAGAAATTGGCCTCACGATGGAATCCACAACGGTTACAGATTTAGGTTCTGCTAAGCGCGTGGTTGTTACCAAAGAAAACACGACTATTATTGATGGCAGTGGCCAGAGCGCAGACATTGAAGGACGTGTTAAACAATTGCGTCAGCAAGTGGAAGACACAACCTCTGATTACGATCGTGAGAAGTTGCAAGAACGAATCGCTAAATTGTCTGGCGGTGTTGCGGTGATTAAGATCGGCGCAGGTTCCGAAGTCGAAATGAAAGAGAAAAAAGCACGCGTCGAAGATGCCTTACATGCTACACGTGCAGCGGTTGAAGAGGGCGTTGTGCCTGGCGGTGGTGTTGCTTTAGTACGCACTTTGCCAATGTTAGCGAAGTTGAAGGGCGATAATGAAGATCAAAATCATGGTATTTCGATTATCATGAGAGCGATAGAAGCGCCTTTACGTCAAATCGTTTCAAACGCAGGCGACGAACCCGCTGTGGTTATCGAACGCGTTAAAACAGAATCGGGCAACTTTGGTTACAACGCTGCTACCGGTGAGTATGGCGATATGGTAAAGATGGGTATTTTGGATCCGACCAAAGTAACACGTACCGCTTTACAACAAGCTGCTTCTGTTGCGGGCTTGTTAATTACCACGGAATGCACTATCTCAGACGCACCAAAGCCTGAAAAAGAAGGCGGTGCTGGCGCTATGGGCGGTGGCATGGGTGGTATGGGCGGAATGGGTGGCATGGGCGATATGATGTAACCCAGGCATTTTGCTCGCTTTCCTTCTCCCATAAAACGGGAGAAGGTGGCGCGCAGCGCCGATGAACTTAAAGAGGAATAGAAATGCAAAAATGGATTTTAATTTGGCTCTTTTTTTTATGTTCTGTCGTCCAAATACCTGTCTTTGCAGATGATGCGAAAACAAATGATACAGTGACAAAAGCCGCTGCTAAAAAACAAGATCTACAGCACTTCGATGCGATTAGCTTGTCAGGTATAGGCAATTTATATATTAAACAAACCGATCAAGAAAATTTTACAATGGAAGCAGACGAAACGTTGTTACCATTGATTAAAGTAAGTGTTAAAGACAAAACTTTGTACATTGATCTGATGGATGCATCCAATCATCTAAAAGCCAAGATCAATTATTATTTAAATATTAAAAGCGTTAATAGTATTACAGCCTCTGGTTTAACAAATATTTTTATTCCCAATGGTCTTCAGACAGACACTTTAAAACTTTCTATTAACGGATTTGGAAATGAAGCGGACATCAATATTAATGTAAACCAATTAATTGCAAAGGTAGAAGGTGGTGCAAAAATTGAAGCAAGCGGGATTGCCGATACACAAGTTGTTGACATGCATGGTGCCGGAGAATTTGATGGTACTAAGCTTAAGGGAGATACTGCAACGGTGACTCTGAATGGCACGAGTGTTGCAAAGACGAATATTTCTGGCAAATTATCGGTTAATATTGCGGGTGATGCAGAAGTAAAATACTGCGCTAAGCCAGACATTCATCAATCAATATCAGACAACGGTAAGATATCGCGCTTGGAAGGGTGTTAAAAATACCGCGCAGTTGTTGTCATCACTTTCGAACACAAATGCATCAATGTACAAATAGGTTTTGGCAAAGCGACACCACCTAAAGCAATGGCATTCGTTGCATGTCTTTTTTCGTCCTCTTGCATTTGTTTTAAAATGTTAATGCTTGTTGTATCCTCTGGCGGCATTTTATTTAAATGCTTTCCTAAATGTGCGGTGACTTGATTTTCGGTTTCGGCCAGAAATCCTAAGCTGATTTTATCGCCAGCAAGACCAGCGACTATCCCGATACCAAAAGAACCCAGCGCCCAAACAGGGTTTAAAAAACTCGGTTTTGCCTGTAATTCGGTTAACCGATGTTTGCACCATTGTAAGTGGGTTTGTTCTTCTTCGGCCGCTTGATACAGTTGTTCAGCTAATTTTTTGTCCCGCGCAACAAAGGCTTGACCTAAATAGAGGGCCTGGGCGCAGACTTCGCCGCTATGGTTAACACGCATTAATTCAGCTGATTTCCGAGTGCCGGATGAGGGTTGGCAGAAGGCATTTAATACCTTATCGAATTTTAAAATCAGTTGATCAGCCCAGATTTTTTTTTCCATGCTAAAAGGGTAGCAGAGTTTTTTTAGATGTAACAGGGGTTTTCAATGAAACAAAAGCATCTCACGAGGGTCAATTTTTAGTTGACCCTCATTTAGGGGAGGGTTAACAAAACAGGGTTTCAGCTTGAATGCCGCGTTCTTCCATAATGGATCGCAAGAGCTTTAAAGCCTCCACCTGAATTTGACGGACACGTTCTCGTGTGAGACCCACCTCAATGCCAACTTCTTCTAAGGTGGCTTCTTCAAAGCCGCTCAGTCCAAATCGTCGCAATAAAATAGATCGCTGCTTTTCATTCAACATACTCAGACACGCTTCCAGCTGACTTTGTATGTTGGCATCTGCGAGGATTTCGGCAGGACCCCCATTGCTAGGATCGGCTAAAGCTTCTAAAAGCGGCTTATCTGTCTCTTCGCCCATGGGATTGTCGACCGATAAGGTTCGTTCGTTTAATCGCAAGACGCGATTGACATCCTCGGGATCCTTAGATAAAGCGTTGGCAATATCTTCAAAGGTGGGTTCGTGGTCAAGTTTTTGCGTAATTTCACGTCCTTTACGTAAATAGACATTCAGTTCTTTAATAATGTGAATGGGTAAACGGATGGTACGTGTTTGATTCATAATAGCGCGTTCGATATTTTGGCGTATCCACCAAGTGGCATAAGTCGAAAATCGAAATCCGCGTTCTGGATCAAATTTTTCAACAGCACGAATCAAGCCTAAATTGCCTTCTTCTACCAAGTCTAATAAAGCCAAACCACGGTTTAAATAGCGGCGTGCAATTTTAACCACTAATCGCAGATTGCATTTCACCATATGATTTCGCGCGTATTCTTCACCTTGGCGTGCGCGGCGTGCGTAAAAAACTTCTTCCTCAGCAGTCAGCAATGGTGATGAACCAATTTCAACTAAATAAAGCTGGGTTGGATCGGCTTCTTGTTTACGTTCGGTTTTTGCGGTGGCTTTTGATTCTGCAGCATCCCAATCTGTTTCTGCTTCATCGGATGCCATTTCGGCTTCAACAGCATCAATCTCAGGTTCATCATCTAGAGGTTCTGCTAGAACCATTTCTGCTCTTTCTTCCAATACACTCACTTCTTCTATTTCTACATCATCTGGCTTCCATTCCTGCAGCATTGCTTACCTCCTTGTTCGATAGCATCCATGCACGACTCAAGACAATTTAATAGTATAGTCCCTTTATGAGAATTTCAAATATTTTCTAAAACTATTAGTTTATAAAGTAACTATTTTTTAAAAGAAAATTTAGCGTGATAGAATCTCAATACTGATGTAGTATAAAAAAAATGGCTTAAGCAAGGAGTTTTAATATGACACGATCGGAACTCATTCAAATTGTGTCGAGGCATCAAGGGCAGCTGCCTGAAAAAATGACCGAAAAGATTGTTAAGCATATTTTTAGTCAAATGGCCACGGCGATCAGCAAAGGTCATCGTATCGAGATTCGAGGTTTTGGCAGCTTTTCTATTAGACATCACGCGCCGCGCAAGGCCAGAAATCCTAAAACGGGGGAAACGGTTTTTAAGCAAGCAAAATGTTCATTGCATTTTAAACCGGGTAAAGAGATGCGGGATCGCGTTAATCAGTTGCAAGAAAGCGTGCTATAAGATTATTGAAAGACAGGGAGCGGGTCAGTATGAAATTAAAACAGCCATATCTATTATTCGGTTTTTTATTCAGTATTGCATTGACGCCAGTGCACGCAGATTTTGGTGTGGTAGGGAGTGCAAATTCGTCATCCTCTTATGGAAATGGACAAAGCGGCAGTTTTCATCGTGCTATTACGGGCGGCACAACCTTAACGCCTCGGGAAGAAGCGGAGCTCTCTGCCGCATTGCCTGTGCATGAAGCAGAAAGCTATTACGCTAAAGTGAGATTTAATTTTAGTACGCTCATGTTAGATGAGCTTAAAAATCGTTCTGTCGGTCCAGATAAGACAGGGGCTGTTGCTAAAAAGCGCTTGAGCGTCAACCAAACAGGCTTAGAAGTGGCTTTAGGGTATAGCTGGTCGCCTTCTTTTAGAGGCGACATCGAATATTTGGCGAATAAAAATCTCGATTATACGGTCAATCCAGCTTTGACAGGTGGTACGGGTTTAACAGCTCGAAAATTAACGGCGCAATTTAAAAATAATACTGTACTTGCAAATGTTTATTATGAATTTTTAGGTCTTAATCGCTTTAAGCCGTATTTAACAGCGGGCATTGGTCCATCTTTCAATAGCGTTCAATCGACTATCACAGCGACAGGCTATGATAGTGCGGGTTCTGCGACTTTGCGTAAATTAGGTGTGGCTTGGGCTTTGGGCGGTGGTTTGCGCGTTGCAATGTTTTCGCATTGGCACATTGATGTTAGCTATCGTTATATTCGTTTAGGCAGCGGCATCAGTATTAAGCCAACCAGTCATTTTAAATTGTTGGGCAGTAGCAGTATGAGTGCGGTTAGTTTGGGCTTAATGTATTATTTTTAAGCTTTATTTTTGTATTCATCAATTCTCTAAATGCATGACCCAAATAAATGCTTCGGGTGTGTCACTCACCATAATGTCAGATTTTGCTTGGTAGACAATAGGGTAATTGATTCGGCCATGGCCAAATTGGTTATTTTTAAATACGGGTATTTGGGTATCTTTCGCAAAGCGTTCTATAGCGACGTTAAGACCTTCTAAGACCGTAGAATCTTTGGGATCATCTGGTGCTATCCATTGCCCTAAAACAATTGCAGATACGTTTTTTAGGAGCCCTGCTTGCTTGAAATGCGTTAAAATTCTGTCTACTCGATAACCTTTTTCACCGACTTCTTCTAAGAATAAAATTTTTCCGCTGGTCTTAATTTGCCAGGTGGTACCAATGCTGGTTTGAATAATGCTTAAATTACCGCCTGTTATACGTCCCGAGATTTTTTTTGTTTTTGCAGCAGCTGTATTTAAAGGAATCAGTGGATTCAAACACAAGGTTTTTTGGCTTTTAGAAATAATCGTTGCGATGCGTTCGAGATTTTCGGGATCTTGTTTTGGATCGACGAGCTTAGCTAAACCCGCGCCATGAATCGTTTTCCAACCCCATTTTTGCGATAAAAAGAGATGTAATGCCGTAATATCGCTAGAGCCAATAAAGGTTTTTTCGGTCTCTGGCTTTGGGCATTGACTGAGAGAATCGATTAGCCGAGCACTGCCGTATCCACCCCGCAGTGTCCAAATAACCGTGTTGCTCGATTTGTCATATAGCGCATTTTTTAATTGTAAAAAGCGGTTTTCATCACTGTTAGCATGAAAAAGAATGCTTTTTTCGATAAGATTTTCTGGTACATCAATGTTGAAATGAGGGATTGTTTTAAGCGCTGCTATAGCCTCGGGATCACCCGCAGAAGCAGGCGCAACTAATTGGATTTTACGTTCTTGAAAAGCTTTTTGAAAATTGGGATTATTTACAATGGGATTAAAAGCGGATTTTGTTTGAAACATCGTTGCACATCCTGCACAAAATAATAGAATCGCCGTCTACTAAGCGCTTATCTGAAACCTGGCTTAAACATTGAATCGAAAATGCATAATATCGCCTTCTTGAACGATATAGTCTTTCCCTTCGAGCCGCCATTTGCCGGCATCTTTAGCCCCTTGCTCGCCTTTGTAGTTAATAAAATCATCATAACGGATTACTTCTGCACGAATAAAGCCTTTTTCGAAATCACTATGAATAACACCTGCTGCTTGCGGTGCTGTTGCGCCAACGGGTATTGTCCACGCCCGTACTTCTTTGACACCTGCTGTAAAGTAGGTTTGTAAATGCAATAGGCTATGGCCCGCACGAATGACGCGATCAAGGCCAGGCTCGTTTAAGCCGAGATCATGCAAAAATTCCATTTTTTCATCAGGTGCTAATTCTGAGATTTCGGCTTCAATCGCTGCACAAATGGAGACAACAATCGCGCCTTCTGCTTTTGCAATTTTTTCAACAGCAGTTAAATAGGGATTATTTGTAAATCCTGTTTCATCAACGTTAGCAATATACATGGTGGGTTTTGCGGTGAGGAGCTGCAGCGATTTCATCAGCGCTTTATTCGCATCATCGGTTTTAAAGGTGCGCGCCGGTGCGCCCTTATTGAGATGTTCTGTGAGTTTTTCGAGCCACTCTTTTTCAAGAACAGCAGGTTTTTGACCACTTTTGGCATTTTTAAGGGCTTTTTGATAGGCACGTTCCAGCGTTTCTAAATCTGCCAGCAGCAATTCTGTATTAATCACTTCGATGTCGTTAAGGGGATTAATTTCACCCGCCACGTGAATAATATCAGTGTTATCGAAGCAGCGTACGATATGCGCAATAGCATCGGTTTCGCGAATATTGGCCAAAAATTGATTACCTAAACCTTCGCCTTTAGAAGCGCCTTTGACAAGTCCCGCGATATCCACAAATTCCATGCTGGTTGGCACAACGCGTTCTGGTTTTACGATAACCGCAAGCGCATCCAATCTGGGATCAGGCACAGGCACGCATCCAACATTTGGATCAATCGTGCAAAAAGGGTAATTTTGTGCAGCGATGCCCGCACGTGTCAGCGCGTTAAAGAGGGTTGATTTTCCTACATTAGGTAGTCCAACAATGCCGCAATTAAATCCCATCGTTTTAATCCTATTCTGTTAACCATTTTTGTAGTGCAGGTATCGCTGCTTGAATTGCCGTTTTAATCAGCTGTTTGTCTTCTTGTGAAGGATCGCTTAAAACATAATCCGCAACAATATCTTTGTTGCCTGGGTGGCCGATGCCAAAACGTATTCGATGAAAAGAGCGGCTATTTAAATGGTGAATAATATCTCTCAGTCCATTGTGGCCTCCATGTCCACCATCGATTTTAAAACGAAATTCACCCGCTTTAAAGTCAAGCTCATCGTGTACCACTAAAATTGCTTCAGGTGGAATTTGATAATATTTGGAAAATAAGCCGACGGCTTGTCCACTGTGGTTCATAAAAGTGGTGGGGATCAAAAGGTGAAAATCTTTTCCCCCAAAAGTCCATTTTGTATGTCGCGCATGAAATTTTGATTCTGTCTTTAGAGAAAGGCGAAATTGTTGACAAAGCGCTTCGAGAAACCATTCACCCACATTGTGACGTGTGTCTTTGTAACTTGGGCCCGGGTTTCCGAGCCCAACGATTAGCTGTATACCGGACACAGATAAAGACACTACGACTGGCCTTTGTGCTTCTCGTTATCTTTGTTATTTGTTGCACTTTCTGCGGTAGTACCTGCATCTGTTTCAGAGGCTTTGGCTTCTTTACCTTTAGCAATGACTTCTGTTTCTGTTGCCTCGGGTGCAGGTGCTTCTTCTACAGCCTGACGGGGTAAGTGAATAGCGACGACAATTTGGTCGTGATCAGCAATATGCCCATGTGAGAACGCAACTAAGGTTGTTCCTTTAGGCAGTTTAAGCTGAGATAAATGAATCGATTGGTTTAGCTCAAGCGTAGAAATATCGACGACAATTTCTTCTGGCAGTTCGCTTGCCAAACAGCGTAATTCGACATCGATCATGGGATGATTGACGATGCCGCCAGCTAAAACACCAGGCGCTTTTTCAGCACCCGTAAAGCGCAGCGGAATATGTATATTAACATGATCGGTTGCATTTACCCGTAAAAAGTCCATATGGAAAATAGCTTTTTTAAAGTGATGTCGCTGTAGATCTTTCAAAACAGCTTTTTGCTTTTTACCGGCAATATCGAGCGTCAAAATGTGTGAATAAAAGGCTTTGTTTTCTAACGCGTGCATGACCTTTTTGTGGTCTAGCGTAATGGCAGCTGGGGCTTCGCCGCCCCCATAAATAATAGCCGGGATCTTATCTTGCGTACGACGTAGGCGGCGGCTCGCACCTTTCCCCTGGTCTTGACGCAATTCTGCTTGTAATTCAAAAGTTGCTTTTGCAGTCATTGTTCGTCTCCTAAGAAGGCTGATATTAAATGTCTATCCGTTTTTCCGCGACCAGAAAAAACGGGTGTATTGGGACTAATACCCTAACCGGGGGACTATACCCCAAGGGGGAGGGAAAA
This sequence comes from Gammaproteobacteria bacterium, assembly GCA_044225595.1. GTDB lineage: Bacteria > Pseudomonadota > Gammaproteobacteria > UBA6186 > Azoamicaceae > CADEGZ01. The sequence goes on along the minus strand of JBGAIG010000002.1, from coordinate 134,359 downwards.
GAAAGAGGGGCGCTTTTTGTTTTAAGTTGACAAACTTAAGTTTTAATCCCTAAACTTCGTCTTTTTTAAAGAATTGGAAAACGAACATCATGCGAGCCTGCCTTAGATGGCTCTGCCGACATAAAGATAACCATGCGCAAAAAACTTTCAGATGAAATTAAACAATCTTGCTTACAATGTGGTGTAGAGCGGGTCGTAGCCTATTGGGATGAAGAATTAGAATACTATATTTATTTATCCGATACGGAGGATTGTGATAAATGTATATCACAAATCGTCACGGCATAAAGCTGGCTTATCAAAAAACGCCAGGCAAATCACCCGGTGTTATTTTTTTCGGCGGCTTTAAATCAGACATGACCGGTACAAAAGCCACGTATTTAGAAAGTGTTTGCCAAAAGTTAGGACAAGCCTATATTCGGTTTGATTATTCTGGGCATGGCGCTTCTTCGGGCAACTTTGAGGAAGGTACCATTGGCGGTTGGTTAGATGATGCATTATGCGTCTTAGATAATTTAACAGAAGGGCCTCAGGTGTTGGTTGGCTCTAGTATGGGCGGGTGGTTAATGGTCTTAGCTGCGCTGAAGCGATCCGATCGTATTAAGGCCCTGGTCGGTATGGCCTCTGCACCAGATTTTATCGAAGACTTAGCACGTATGCGGGTCGTACAAGAAGACGTTTTAGCACAAAACGGCATTTGTTATCTGCCCTCGTTATCAGGCGATATGGTATATCCTATTACGAGTCGTTTGGTGATAGAAGGTCGAACGCATAGCATTTTAAAGGCGCCCATCGCGCTTTCTTGTCCTGTACATTTGTTGCATGGTCTGGCGGATAAAGATATACCTTGGCAGAAATCGGTTAAATTGGCAGAGCGTTTAGAGTCTAGAGAAGTCACTGTGACTTTAATCAAAGACGGGGATCATCGTTTATCAGAAAATGCGCATTTAGCGCTCTTAGAGAAAAGTGTGCATTCTCTGTTATAAATGTTTAATCTTCTAGTCTAGTAAAGCGTCTTTGAACCAAGCGATCAAGAAAAAAGAGCGTTTATAGCCTAAACTTAGAGTAACTAAACCAAGTGGTTAAGGTGAATGGGCTATGTTTATATTGATACGTTTATTACCATTATTGACCTTGTATGTGCTTTTTTTCTTTTTTCCCTTCAAAACTGCTATGATTGGCTATGTGTCGGTATGTATGATTCAACTCATTCTCTATAAAACAGTTATTGGTAAATTGAGTATTCCGCATTTTTTCTATTTTTTAAGCGGTCTTGTTTTTGCAGGTGCTGCGCTGCATTTTAAAAATAACACAATTTTTATGTATGAGATATCAGCTTTATTGCTCATCAGTGCACTCTCTATTTTATATCACGACTTTACAGCGAAAAAAGGGCAGCTTTATTTGATGGGTGTATTACAGCCCGTCGATCAGAAACTAGGCTCTATGAACTACCTAAATTACCTGATGAGCGCAGTCTATTTTATCTTAGCAATCGCAAATATTGGCATTATTCATTATTTATCACCGATCTATTGGGTTAATTTTAGAGTCTTTGGGGTTTACGTGGGCCTAATGCTTGTTAGCGTGATGATTGGCTTTAGTATGGCTAAAGCTGAGGCCACTAAAGCGAATCTTTCCTAACCATCTCCTGTTGTCACCTTACGCTTGCGTCTATTGAATGCCGCATTCATGAATCCTATTTTTTGTACGATAAGACTAATAGGGTAGAACTTTTTAAGCGAGAATATACACGAAAGAGGTATTATTGAGATGGCAGAAAGCGTTGATGCTAAAGAAAAATCTGATGCTGATTTGGCAGCAGCGAAAGCATATGAACAGGATCAAATGATTGATCAAGCTATTACGAACGCGTTTATAGGGATAAGTGAACGTTTAACTGTAGAGCGTATCAATAATTTAAAAGCGATTTTAAGCGATATCATAGAAGCTCAAAAAAAAGAACAACGACTTAATTTTCAAGAAATTGCAGCACAATTATCAAAAGAATATGTTATTGAGATTAATGCCGAAATATTACAGGAATTTTTACAATTTCGAGAACAAAACGATGGGGTAGAGGTTTCCAATTTAGTGGCAATATGCTTAGATCCAAAATGTATTCTTGGAATCAATAAAATTTTAGAAGATAAAAAACGTGTTCAGGTAATGTATAACTTGCGCTTACAAGACAATGCTGTTGGCCAAGATTTTGCTGTCAGTGTAAGACAAAAATTAGATAAAACTAAAAAAATCGTAGTGAATAAATATGCGACCTCGGGTGCAGTTTTGCTGGGTGGCTCTTGTCTAGGCACTGGAATTAATATGATAATAACAGCAGGTGGTCTAGTTGCCGCTGGCGCATTTCCAATAGGGTTGGCTGTCGTGGGTGGCGTTATTATTATTGGAGCGGGGCTTTATTATGCAAAAAAGAAACATGATAGAATTGCAGAATTTTTGCCAGCGTTATACGGGAAAGCAAAAAATGCTAGACAGATGCGAATTGAAAAGTTAGACGGTCAAGAAAGACATAAGAGGTTAGAAAGTCTAGCAAAAAAACGTGATAGAAAAAATGAAAAAAATAGAAAGTTGGCACAAAAAGAAATTGATAATTACATAAAAAGACATGATCCAGGCTATAGCGATCACATTAAGAAGCTACAAGAAGAATTAGATGCAATAGATACAATTCCTTTTACAGAAAAGCTTCAGAAGAGAAGACAGGAAATCATCTTTGGAAAAGGTGGGGAAGAGGTTGAGCAAGAGTTAGCCAAGTTAAAGAGAATACTTACAAACGATACTATTACTGATAGTAGATCAGAGTTTAGAACAAAACACGGAACAACATTTAAAGACGACAAGTCTTTTAAGCAATATCTTATAGAAAGGGTGAAAGATTTAGAAAATAAAAGAGCAGGTTCTTTAAGACAACTTGAAGAGTTACAGAAAAATTACAATGATGCTTTAATAAAAAAAACAGCAGAAATTAATGGAAATTTGGAGAAGAAAGAGAAAAGCAATGCTGAAACATATGCAGAAAATGCTAGTTTGGTAGAGAATAAATCCATTAAACTGAGATGGTATAAAAAAATTGTCCCCTATTTTGCCTATTGGGGTACTTGTATCGCTATCAATGTTAGGTCTCTTACCGTTTCAGCAGATGAGTTACTCAAAGTTGCAAAGGCTGGTGTAGCACAAGCAAAAAAAGTACAGGAAGCAGAGGGTGGCGATCGTTCTTCGATACCTGAGCTTAAAAAGGTAGAAGATATAGCGAAAAGCATCGAAAATGCAAGAGAACAATTTGAAGAACGTGTCCTAAAAGTGATAGACGACTTAGAACTTCCTGGACAGGAGAATAATTTTCGAGATTATTTAACAATAGAAGAATGTTGTCCGACAGATGAAGAATTTCAAGAGAAAATAGCACGACTTGTTTCAGGGGATAAAATTAAAAATATAATGTTAAGAATTTTTTATACGCATCCTAGTACAGTTTTTAGTGTGCTTGATAAAGATCCAGAGAATATAATAAAGAATATTGAAGAAGCATTAAAGCAAACAGGACAGCACTTGTTAGCGTTTCCAAATGAATTGGCGTGCTTGGATTCGTTGCAAATCTATTTTCCACCGGATGAAAATAATACTTACGATTATGATAAATTCATGTTGGTTTCAAGCAAGGGGTTGTCTGAGCAGAAAAGGCAAGAAGACTTTTTTGAACATATACTTGAAATAAAAAAATCTATTATGGAAGTCAATAAGACTTTGCATGCAGTGTCTCCTAAAATGCTGCAACAAGTAAAAGAAGGAATTAAGGAGAAAATAAACGTTTTGATTCGTGACGCAGTAGATGCAGCAGCTGCAATTGAAAAACAGCTTGAAACACTTGATGTTGCAGAGGAAAGCAATAGATACAGAGCGGTATATCTAAACATTTTTAGTGGATTTTTAGGGGCTGATTTAGATTCGCGTATAAAGAAGGCTGATTTTTCTGATGTAATCCTTGTTTTAGATGATGCTAAAATGAAAGAGTTTGCCGCCGTGTTTAACAATGTTTCAGAAAAAAAAGGAATATTAAAAGAATTTTTTGAAATTTTTTCCAAGGACTCAATATCACAAGAAGAAAGGTTTAAATTTTTTCAAAAAATAAAAATAATAGAAATGAAAACACAAGAAGCTAGCAAAGCAGGAAAAGTAATAAGTGAAGAGGGTGAGCAGTTGGCAGCGCTTCAGAAAGGGTATAAACGATTTGTTGAAGGCAAACTGTTTGCGATGACAAACTTACAAACTTTAGAAGGTAATCCGCTTGATGAGGAATACATAAAAAATAATGAGCATCTTTATCACTCTCAAAGAGTGTTGATTGATCAGAAGCGCGGTGTTTTAGAAGAAGTACAAAAATCGTTGGTTTTATCTATACCCGAGATAGAAGACACCTTGGCGATTGCTCCAAGACGGGAACTTAGGCGTATAGCTAAAAAAAGAAGAATTAACTATGGTATTCCTTATAATCCTTCCATGTCATTATCCATGGATTATATTTCAGATTTATTTAAATCGACGCGATTAGCATTTGGAAAGATGAAAGAAATGCTATTTGATCTCAAGTTTCCGAACATGACAATAAATTCAATTAATATGAATTTGGGCAAGATTTTAGAGGTTGTCAGCGATGAAAATATTCCGATGTCTTTTGAAAATGCTATAAAATTTTTAAGTAAAATTAGGGGGATCAAGTTTCCAGGTTTTGATTTTGAGCTTATGTTTGGATCATTGTTTGATACTATGCAAACAGAAGGTGGGGTTTTAAATAGGGAAAATCAAAAAAAAGTAGTTAATGCTATCAAAGGGTTGCAAGGTTTTTTAGCCAAGATCCCGCTTCCATTTAGCGATTTAACGTTTACAGAATTCATGATCAGAATTCATGATATGTCTTTTGAAATTGGAACCTTAAGCTTTAGGCTAACGCAACTAAATCCTCTCGATGTGAATGACGCCTTAGAAATAAAGAGCATTGTTTTGAGGCTACAGGCATTAAAAAAAGACTTCAATCACTTTAACATTAGTATTGGTGACATTGATTTGAAAAGTCTCGTCCGTGAGTTACCAGAAGGGTTTCCTTTTAAAAATGAGCTGAACGCCTTTGCGATGGATTTTGATCCATTCTTGAGAGATTTTAAAAATATGACTGCAAATTTTGGTAAGCTTGATTTGGGTGATTTTCCATTGGATGATTTCTTATATATCTGCAATTGCGCCATTGGGTTTGGGGGCTTTGGAGATTTGATGCCCAATTTTTTAAAGTGGTTAAAAGAATATGCAGAGCTAGATAGAAAAATAAAAGATATGGAGAAAAATAGAAAAAAAGGAGACACACATAAATATAATAAGCTTAAAAGGGAATTTGATGATATTAGAATTAAACTCGAAAAATTTGGGAAATTCAAAGTATGTTTGGGTAATGTAGGTAGTTTTTTGGTGAATCATAAACAATTTAAATTACCCCCATTTTTATCAGGTGTGCCAGGCGTTTCTCTAGATGGATTAAATAGCCTAGCGGCTAACCTCAATGAGTATGGAGATTTTTCTCTTGATGACCTGTCGTGTATTGTAAATTTTTTAAGTAACTTTAAAGGGATAGAAGGGATCACAGCAGATTTAAGTGGACTACAGAGAACAATTGCAGGTTTAAAACTACGTATTCCTTCGTTAGAGAAATTAAAAACTAAACAGGGAGAGGAAGAGTTAGAGCGCTTAAAAAATGATCTAAAAATAGCAATGAAGCAGTTTGCAATGTTTAAGGATTTTAATGTTAAAATCGGGAAATTTTATGAGCTATTGGAAGCAATTCCAGAATTTTCTGGTATTGATTTGTTTGAGGTTAATTTTAGGAATATTGCTGACGAATTTAAAAAATTTCTTCCAGATTTTGAGGCAACATTAAGCGGTATTGATTTGTCTCTAGCGCTTTTTGGTAGGATGATTGATATTAAAAATCGCTTGTCTCGTATTAAAAGTGATTTCCCTAAATTGGGTATTAGCGAAATACAGTTAACATGGGATGTGTTGTGGCCATCTTTTTCATCTTCAAGCTTCGGTTTAGATTTTGGAGACTTGGATTTTAATCTTAAAGCGATTGATTTAGATGAAATTATAAAAAAATTAGAAGCGTTGAGAAAATTAAATAAAGATACGCGAGAAAGCATTATACAAGCATTACAGGATCCATCAACGCAAACGGCAAAAGCAGCGATTGGATTTGGTTCTCAGGGTGAAGAAAAATTTGTGCGCGAATTAAAAAACGGTTCTCTTGAAGTTGAGAAAGATCTTGATATTACATTATTCAGTTTATATACGATTAAAGCGACAATTGCGATTATTAATGCCATTAAAAGAAGCGGTGAGAAAAATGAAGATTTTATTGCTACAGAATTACTGGATCTAGCAAAAAAAGCGCCAATTTTGCAGCAAGAAATTCATGTTATTGTGGATAATCTGACGCTGCTTAAAGAAATCAGTTTAAAAACAGAACAGGATTTAGATAAAATAAAATCTTTAGAAAGAGACTTGGTGTTAAAAGGGCAGGCATTAAAAAGTATCAAATCAGACTTGTTTGAATTGCAGCGGTTGAGAGAAGCTTTTTCTAAGTCTGACAAAATAACGATTGATACTGTAAAATATGATGAGCCTCCAATCTCAAATATGTTAGCTGCGATGGGCGTTAGCACAGAAGATGCTAAAAAAATAGCGAGCAGAATGATTGAACAGGCTAAAGCAGTGAGTGAAGCAGGGATTAATTCTGCCATTAAGACTGTTGAACTTGCAGAAATAACAGTAAAATTGAGTCCACTTGTAGATACGATTAGAAAAATAGATCGCAAAGATTTTACATCTGAACTTAAGAGTTTAGTTGAAGAAGCTCGTGAGTTAGAAACAGAAGTTTCAAAGGCTGAAAATAAAGGTCTAAAAAAATTCAGGAAAAGATTATCGAGATTGCGTCGTATTAATACCAGACTATTAGAGCTAAAAAATTTAGCTAATATAGCATCTGAAATACCCAGTGTTGATTTTACAAAGGACCCTTATTTAGCTGCATTAAAGCCTCTGGGCCTTTCTGGAACCATGGTTACATCCTTTGTTGAAAATGCAAAAGAAATCTCAAGTAAAGAAATCGATGCTGCGCTTCGGCAATTGAAGCTCGCTGAAATTCCTTTGAAAGTAGCGGCACTTAATAAAAATATAAAAGCGCTTAGTCAAGAGAACATCAAACCATTGTTAGAGTTGTTAAAATACGACACAAAAATGACAAGTTTAGATCTCGGTAAGATTGTCGCCAAATGGCGTGCAGAAGTTCGAGACCCAGTGGATTTTTTTAAACTGATCAATGCTGCTAAAGAAGCAGAAAGCCTGTTTAATGAACTTGGTCAGATGCACTTGGCAGATATTGAGCATAAAAAAGTTAAAGAAGTTTTAAGCAAATATCAAGGTCTCTTGAATAGACTAGCGGGACAAGCAGCTGAACAAGATACGAGTATTTTATTTTCTAATATCTATGATTTTTGCAATACTATTATAATAGATCAAGCACAAGCTGAGATGCTTGCGCTAAAGTCTATGTTAGGCGCTGATGTTGCTCAGGATCAAGATGCATTGCTATCAATGGATGCTGATGCATTTATGAAGAAATATAGTACAGATGTTGATCGCTTTTTAAAATTTCATGAAGACTTAATGAAAAAATTTCATGAATATCATATATTGATGCGTTTTTCTAAAAAATTAAGTAGTACTGAGAATAGAGAAACGACAGACATCGAGGATTTTAAAAAGCATTATCAAAATATCATAGGACTTGAAAATAAAATGAATAATTTTTTAGAACAAAAAGCACGTGTATCTGCGTTATTAGCTAAAGTTTCTGTACCAGCAGGAGAAGAGAGCACGGGTGTTAAAAATTTTAAGAGATTGAAAGAATTTGTCGCAGGGTTAGAGATGTTTTATGACTTACATAACCCACAGGTTGTCTATCAACAGCTTGAATCTGCGAAGAAGCTTTATCAGGAACTGCAAACTCACCACGTGAATCAGGATATACAGCACGATAAATCCATGGTATTTAGTGGTGCGGGAGCCCCGAGCGTTCAGAGGCAAGCAGCGGCATCCGCAGCAGTATCTCAGAAAAAAACCACAAAACGCGCGCGAAAACAGGACATGTGAGATAATTGCACATTTGATTCAAAGTTCTATACCGCAATGGACTCAGCACTTGTTTTATTAAGTTAACTTCATACATCTTTCATGAAATTCATGACGCACTTAACCAAGCATTGTATGATGGCTCTTTAAGGAGAGGTGGGTGTCCAGTAAATCCATGCCCAATAAAATAGAACTCTATGTTGACGGTGCGTGCCGTGGAAACCCAGGTCCTGGCGGATGGGGAGCTTTGCTGCGTTACCAGGGCGTGGAAAAAGAATTATCAGGCGCCGAACTAAATACCACCAATAACCAAATGGAATTAATGGCGGCGATTCAAGGCTTGCAAGCACTGACACGACCTTGTCACATAGATGTCTATACTGATTCTGAGTACGTTAGAAAGGGCATTACGCTTTGGATTCAAAACTGGCAAAAGCGGGGTTGGAAAAGCGCTGCTAACAAACCCGTTAAAAACCAAGCGCTTTGGCAGCAGTTAGATGCGGCAGCAGCGCGGCATTCCATCACCTGGCATTGGGTGAAAGGGCACAATGGTCATCCTGAAAATGAGCGGGTCGATGCCTTGGCTAGAGCAGCAATAGATAGATTGTTAAAGATAGGTTAAAATATTAAAAGTAATCTTGAGAAGCGTATATGCAAGATATCTTAAATCCCAATCTTAATACTTTGCCCAAACCACAATTACAATTGTGGGAAGAGTTGTCAGAGACTCCCCAGCATTTTATTTTATATGGCGGAACGGCTATTGCTTTAAGGTTAGGGCATAGGATGTCTGTTGATTTTGATTTTTTCTCCCCGGTTGCTTTTGATCCGGAATTTTTATATAAGAAGGTTTCCTACTTAAAAAATGCCCGCATTGTGCAACAAACAAAAAATACATTAACGTGTTGTGTTGAAAGAGAAGGAGATGTTTTAGTGTCGTTCTTTGGTGGGTTAGATATCGGACAAGTTTGCAGCCCCTCGTTGGTAGATTCAAATCATATATACGTTGCAAGTTTAACGGATTTAGCAGGTACTAAAGCAGCTGTTATACAAAAACGAGTAGAGTTAAAAGATTATTTAGATATTGAAGCTTTATTAAAATTAGGGTATCTAACATTAGAAAATATTTTAGCCTGTGCAGGTGTTGTATACGGCGAAGCTTTTAATCCTTATATTACTTTAAAAGCTTTGTGTTATTTTGAAGAACCAGAATTAGTGTCTTTATCATCGAATACAAAAGAATATTTAATCGAAACAGTGCATTCTGTAAATTTGGATAATTTACCGAATTTATCTCGATCGCCCCTTGGGAGTCTGAGATAAATGTTAAGTTCATTTCCTAAAACATCTCAATTGATTCAAATTGCCAAACGTGTCGTTTGGTTTAAAGATCCACTGGAGACCTTAAATGATCCCATACACTTTATGAGCTATTTAATGACCTATGGGTTTTATGAAGATGTTAAAGCGGTAAAAAAATATGCAACGGAGGAAGATTTTTTATATGTATTGCAATGTGCTCCGCCGGGTGTTTTTGATCCGCGCTCGTGGGCATATTGGAATTTAATGTGTAATCGTTTACCCATTCCTGCGATGCCAACGCGAAAATTCGATAAGGAATAATACAAAGACAATGAAACGACAAGTTATTTTAGATACAGAAACCACCGGACTCGACCCAAGCAAGGGACATCGTTTAACGGAAATTGGCTGCTTAGAAATGATCAATCGTCGTCTAACAGGTCGTAAATTTCACACCTATATAAATCCAGAGCGTGAAGTAGAAAAAGGCGCTGTCGAGATTACCGGCTTAACCGTTGAATTTTTGCGCGATAAACCCAAATTTGCAGAAATTGCTAACAGCTTTGTGGCTTTTATTCAAGAAGGTGAAACAGAACTGATTATCCATAATGCGCCTTTCGATTTAGGATTTTTAAATGATGAACTGCTGCGGATTGACCATCCGTGGCAGCCAATTGAAGATTATTTAGGCATCATTGATACATTATTAATGGCAAGACGCTTGCATCCCGGGCAGCGTAATAATTTGGATGCACTTTGTACACGCTATAAAATCGATAACACCGATCGCCAATACCATGGTGCATTATTAGATGCTCAATTGCTTGCCAAAGTTTATTTGGCAATGACGGCCGGACAAACAATGATGCAGTTGGGTACAGAGCCACTCGTAACGGAAGTGGTGCAAAAGAAGTTGAGCATTCAACGGGTGAAGAGAAGTCAAAATACAGTGCTGCGGGTTATTCGAGCCACCGAAGAAGAATTGCAATTGCATGAAGCCAGAATGGCATTTCTAAAGCAGGCATCGATATCCAAAAGCTAAAGAAAAAAATATAGCTGAACAGCCATATTTATTGAACCACAAGGCTGGTACGAGAGATGGTGGCTGAGCGAACAACATCGAAAATTGATGGCGCTATTTTGTGGCTGACATCCCCCCGATATCCCCTCGCTACCGCTCGGGAATATCGGCCCCCTATGAAGGGGGCTTTTGAACACGATACAAGCGTCTAATTTTTACAAATAAATGTAAAATGGATTACGAAGTTGCTATAGGTGCTGGACACCCTCGACGAAATCCCGGGATTTTAAACCCTGCAAAAGGCGATTTAGTACGTTTAGAGGGAGCTAGCAGATCTGGCTTCGCTTTATCGTCCACTTTCTTTTCATAAGATTCCGGCTGACACACTGATGAGGGAGGCATACTATCATAAGCATGTATCATCTTTGGACTTTGAGGCAGAACACGCCCATTTTGCGCCAGTGCTGCGGTTTCCGTTGTGGGTATTAAACCAAGCGCTTCTACATCTTCAAGACTGCCCGAGCGCCAGCCAAATTTTGGTACATTAGTATGAGCACCCGCAAAATATTGAACACCCTGGTCGTCTCGGATCATCACGCCAGGCGCGGTCCAAAAGTCAGCAGGGTCCCAAGTTGCGCCTGATACAACAACGCCAGCTGCATTTTGTATTGGAATAGCATTGATGTCTAGCTTTGAAGTTATTTCATTCCAAGATGTCATCAGTCTTTCTTCAGGTTTATGCTGTGTGACTGCGGTTAATAAAAGCGCCTCTAATCCTTTTTCTGCCATTTCTTGATCCAGTCGATCTGTCTTATTAAAGACTTCGTCCATCATCCAAATAATGGCAAAAGCCGTTACTTGTTCAGCAGGAGATTTAAATCGACTCTTCAAGGCTTTACTTTTTGCGTGTTGTAAAGACTGCTGAGTGCGGCTCATGTATGCTTGTGCATTTTCTTTTGTAGCAAGTCGTTCGAATTGTCGCAAATAGGCCATTGTTAGCTTTCGTGCGACCACTTCAAATGTCTTACGTGCTTCTTTTGCTGTCACCATAACAGCTATGTTTTCAGATAAATTAGTTTGCCGTCTTTTATCTAGTTCCTTAGCCGCTGCACTTGCCAATCCAAAGAGTTTCGAAGTAGCCGATCCGATAACGGGGATCATATCTACTAATTCAGTGCTCATACCAAGAGCGCTTGCCACTAATGAGCAAGGGCCTTCGCTCACGGTAACAAGCCCGCCCAGCACTGCTTGGGCGCTTGTGTGTATGGCTTCTAAACCGGTTTTAAAGCTCTTATAGGCTTCTTTTGCATTGGGATTTGTGTCGATAAGCGCAGTAAAGCGTGCTATTTCTTGTCTTTCTTCAAAATGCACAGCCTTTCCGACATCTTGCACCGCTTGATCAACTTTTTTCGTCGCTACATCAACATCTTTTACAGCCGCATCAACTTTTTTGACAGCTTCGCCAACGCCATTGACAGTGTCGGCAAGATGCTTAGTTTCAGTTTGCGCTGCAGCAAGCTGTGCTTGTAAGCGTGCAGTTTCAGCTTGGGCTTTTTCAAGCTTTTGTTTTAATTCATTGCTCTTTGCTTGCAGATCTTCTTCTACTTTGGCTGAGAACGTTTGCGTTACGGCGTGCACTTGCGGGCTGTAAACCAGCGCGCCTTCAATTAAGAATCTTGCAGGCTCGAGGTCATAATGTACAACGATTTTTGTGCCTAATGTTGCCGTGTTTCGTTTATTGATTAGCGTCATTTTAAATAGCAGTACATGTGGCTTTTCGGTTTCAGTGCCGATGTACTCTAACGCTTCTTTGGGATCAGCACGGAAATGACTAAAATATTTCACCGGATTTTGTACAATTGACAGGGCGGAACGATCGGTACCAGAAACTGGAATGGTTGGTGACACATGCTGTGCGAGCATTAAACCGAGTATTTCTAACTTTCCTTCATAATGCACATGGATAACCTGCTCTGGTACAACAAAAGGGATAACGGCGCTTGGCTTAGGAGGCTCGTATCTGCCTTCTTGACAGACGAAATCAGATATGCCTTTTTTTAATGTAACATTATCTGCATCAAGAGATTGATTTTCGTATCGCCAGCGACATTCTAATAAGGCTTTAGTGTGTATCGTTTCCAGCAGAAGCGGTAAGTACGTTCCTCCGAAATATCCAAGCGGATTAGCTTTATGTTCAAGCAATTTCTCTACCATATACAAATTACCCATTTGGATTGCTATGAACAAAGGACAAAGCCTTTGTCCTTCTGGATCAATCTGTACTTTATTAACTTCCGCGCCTCTTCGTAATAGCTCATCAAATGCCCAGATATTATCAAAAAAAATAGCATTAATGAGCGGTAGGTTTACAAATTTATTGAGATCATCTAATCCATAAAAATTAATATCTGCACCCAGTTCGAGCTGTGCATAGAAGAAATCTTTTCGATGGTAACAAATCGTGCTGTTTAGCAATCTAGCCAATTTTCTTTTTTCTAAGCTCGGAGTCTCAGCCTCAGCTTGAGCTTGTTTTATGGGTAATTGTGCATGAAGGTCTGCTGTTGTCATCGCCATGTTGTATCCCCCCCTAAACCTGTTGTTGCATTTAAAGCCACAAGATATCTAAATTATATAAAAAGCGCCCTTAAAAAAGGTCAATTATTATTACCATGTTAGGTGTACAAAAATCAAGCTGTATATACCCGTATCTTTAAGCATCGGAGGAGTATGATAAAAGGTCATTTTCTCTCTCTTCCTAAAGTTTCTGCTCTTCGTGTCGACGTATTTCTATATGAATAAGTTTGGAAATCCTTAAGCTTTTTTAGGTGCGATTGACATATCAGCGAAAATAAAGGGGGCATTATGCCGATAGATACAAATCAATTAGTAGGCAACATTAATCAAATATTAAAGTTATCAAATATAGATGCTACGGCAGAGATTCGGGCTGGAAATGAGATTTTTATTGAAATGCCTAAAGATGCAGGTGAGTTGTCAGCAGAATCAAAAGCGGTCATTGACTCTATCATAGGGGCGTCGGGAAGTTTTGAAGTGGAGATTACCCAGCCAAAAGAAGGCGTGGTGGGTCGTAGATTTTTCGTGATTCTAGAAAATACAAACATAGAAGCAAACATTCAGGCAATACTTAACAACATATCAACAGCAACAGCGGGTGCTAGTTCCTCGGCAGGGACACGGAAGAGTCAAAGTGGTGGCAAAAAGCCTCAAGTAGTTGATGAATTCGAGCATGCTGGAGCTGATGTGGGAGATGCTGCTGTTATACTTAGCACTGAAACCAGCCCGCTTACTCATAAACTAGGAGCTGATGCTGAAGCAGCCGAGCAACGCCTATCTGCAGAGAAACAGAAACAGGAGCAGGAGGCAGCAGAAGCCAAACGTGTAGAAGAAAAACCCATAGCCGAAGAAGAGAGTCGTGCCGGCGAGAAAGTAGATGCAGCTAAACCAGAATTAGCGACAACAGAAGCAGTTGCGGCAGCCACTGAAGCAGCCGAGCAAGCACGCCTGTCTCTAGAGAAACAGGAGCAGGAGGAAGCAGAAGCCAAACGTGTAGCAGAACAAAAAGCCGAAGAAGAGAGGCGTGCCCGCGAGAAAAAGGAGGTAGAAGATAAAGCTACAGCAGAATTAGCGACAAAAGCAGAAGAGAAGCCAGAACACGAAGCGGCAGCAAGCAAGGAAGCTGCAGAGGTTGCGTCTGAACCAGCAGAAGCAGAAAAGACGAAAGAACACGAAGCGGCAGCAAGCAAGGACGCTGTAGAGGATGTGCTCAAAGCAGCAGAAGCAGAAAAGGAGGTTGCGCCCAAAGCAGCAGAACCAGAAAAGGCTGCGTCTGAACCAGCAGAAGCAGAAAAAAAGGCTGCGTCCGAAGCAGAAGACTCGACAAAAGAAGATGAAGCAGAACCTGATTCTGAGGATCCTAGTGCTACCGCTTCTGAGGGTGCCTCTGAGGACGTCCCTAAGGTTGCAGAAGGCCTTTTGGGCCGCCTTAAAAAAATGGTAAAAAGAAGCGATGATCTGTCTAAAAGTTATGGTTCTGGCGGGGAACCAAGCCCAACCTTTTTTACGGGTGAAGATCCCGCAACAGCTGATAAGAAGAAAAAATCATCAGCGAAGGGTGCGAAAAACAATAAATTTAGTATAAATGAGATAGCCAATTTCTTTAGTGATGCAATTAAAGCACATAACAAAGACTATGAGTATGAATCAGGATATACAGTATCGAAAAGTATATTGAGAAAATCATTTACTGTTAATGATAAAGATGGTCAAGAAGTTGCTCTCGTTGACAAAGATGAGAATAAGGCAATCCGATATACATTTTCACAAGGGGTGAAGTTTGGGTTAGCAGATATTGTATTAAGAGCAGCAGCAGCGTCGAAAGATCAAGAGCTGACATTGCATAGCAGCAAACTTGAAGATATAGAAGCCATTCTTAAGGCTGCAGCAACGCCGCCTAATAATGGTAACGTAAAGATTAAATTGGATGAGGCAACACAAAAGTTTTTAGCACACAAAGATCCATCAGAGTTGGCCGGATATCCGTTTATTAGTTCCAGAATGGGCATAGATAGTGCAGGACTGGCAATACAAGAAAAAGAAGAGAAGGCAGAAAAAGCACGGGAAGCGTTTGAAAAGGTAGAGGCAGTGGCAAAACCCGTAATAGGCGCGTATGAGGCGGCAAAACGAGATCTTGCGGAAAAAGAGGCTGCACTAAAGACAGCCGTAGGAGATCGAACAGCTGAAAGACAAGCGAAAGAAAAAGCAGAGAGAGAAGCAAAAGAAGCGGAGACAAAAGCAAGAGCAGAAGCAGCAAAAATAAAAACGGCAAAAGAAGTTTATGATACAGCTAAAGCTGCGGCATCAGAGATTAAAGATAGAATGCGAAAAAACCTTGAAGAAGCAACAAAAAAAGCAGCAGAGGAATTCAAAAAAGAGGTACAGGCGAAGAAGGGCGCCGCTGCAACACCAAAACGGACATAAGGTGACTAGCATTAAAAATAAGCGGCATTTAGCCACAGATGGCATACAATGCTTGCTGCATATCCTAAAGCAATCGCCCAAATCCATTTCAAGTGCGTGAAAAAAGTATAAATTCCACGCGCTTGTCCCATCACGCTAATACCTGCTGCAGAGCCAATTGACAGCAAACTACCACCAATGCCCGCGGTCAGCGTGAGTAAAAGCCATTGGCCTTCTGCCATGGCAGGCTTCATCGTCAATACCGCAAACATTAAAGGAATGTTATCGACAATAGCCGATAGGACCCCAATAAAAATATTGCCGACCGTGTGATTGGTATAAATGGTGTTAGAAACAACTTCGAGATAACCTAAGGTTGCAAGTCCGCCAATCGAGAGCATAATCCCATAGAAGAATAACAACGTATCCCAGTCGAGCTCTTTAATGGCGGGAAAAATTTCAAGTGTTTTAATTTGTTTTGTCTGTTGTGTGTAATAAGCAAACAATTGTAGATAAGCCAATCCCATCATCATGCCAATGACAGGGGGCAGGTGAAAACTATTCTGTAAGTAAACCGTTGTGAGAATGGTGAAAATAAATAACAGTATAATGCGTTTGCCTCCTTTTGTTATTTTGACCACCTCAAAAATTGGTTTTGGTGTTGTTTTAGGAATGGCAAAGTGCATGCAGCAGGCTGGAATGAGAAAACTCGTCAAGGCCGGTAAAAATAATTTAAAAAAATCGGCAAAGGGAATCAGGCCAGATTGCCAAACCATTAGGGTTGTAATGTCGCCAAAGGGACTAAAGGCGCCGCCAGCATTGGCCGCAACAACAATATTAATGCAGGCGATCCCTGTAAAACGGGGGTTATGCTTGCCTAATGCTAAAATAATGGCTGACATAGCCAATGCAGCAGTCAGGTTATCGACGCAAGGGGACAATAAAAAAGTGATGCCGCCAGTTATCCAAAATAATTGACGATAAGAGAGCTTAAATTTTGTTAACCAAGCGCGCAAGGCTTCAAAAACATTTCTTTCCGTTAAAACATTGACATAAGTAATGGCAACGATAATAAATAATAAAATTTCTGCATATTGCATCAGATGATGTTGAATAGCGGTATGAGCAATCTCTGGAAGTTGTTTTTGATGATTGATGGAGGCAACCAGAACCCAAATAATACCAGAAGCAAAGACCATGGGTTTTGATTTTCGTAAATGAATAAATTCCTCGAAAACAACCAGTAAATAGGCGATAAAGAACGTAGAGAGTGCGATCAGTGCAGGGAGTGTATGGGTAACGTTTAAGAGTTTAAGCATTGTGATGATCATTGATATCGCCGCTGGCGATATAATTTCCGCTGAGTTGGATAATTTGAATTAAAGCAATTAAGATAACAACCGTTGCAAGGACATAATCAAACTGAAAGTCATGATAGCCTTTATAAATCATGAGGCTTCCAAGGCCACCTGCGCCAACAGCACCTGCAATGGTTGAATAGCCAATTAACTGCACTAAGGTTAGCGTCAGTGCTTTTACAATATTGGGTAAGGCTTCTGGAAGTAAAACTTTATAAATAATTTGAAAAGGCGAAGCGCCTATGGCTTTAGCTGCTTCTATAATACCTGGTTGAATGCGGTTGAGCGCTTTTTCTGAGAGTTGTGCAAAATGCGGGATGGCTGCTAATGTGAGCGGTACCACGGCCGCCATGCAGCCTTCGTAAGCACCTACGAGAAATTGTGTTAAGGGGATAATTGCGATCATCAAGACAATATAGGGGACTGATCGTATGGTATAAATCCAAAAATACACGGTTTTATAAATCCCCTTATTTTCTAAAATTTTACCGGTATGAGTAATAGATAAAAGTGCACCGATGGGCAAACCGATAATCAAAGTGAGCAACCCAGCAGAAAAAACCATAAACAGTGTTTCTTCTAGGGCATTAAGCAGTTCGTGGAGCATAGCCGATGACCTCAGTATGAATATCTTTGTCTTCCAAAAATGTCAGCGCTTGATTGATTTCAGCCGTATCACCTACCACTTCGACAACCATAATGCCCACCGAATATATTTGAAAGCTTTCTAAGTGCGCTTGTATAATATTAATGGAGAGTTTAAATTGTTGAATCACTAAAGCAATAAAAGGTTCTTCTGCAGCCGCCCGAGAAAAAGAAAGACGTAAAATGACATTTGCATTTTCACACGGTCCTGTCAGTAAACGGTTGCTGAAGCTAGCGGGTATATCTAATTGTGTTTCTCTACAAATAAAAGCCTTAGAGGCCTCTGTTTTGGGTTTGCGATACCATTCGAAAATCGTATTTTGTTCGACAATTTGACCTTGATGCAAGATAGCAACGCGCTGACAAATAGATTTAATCACACTAATATCGTGTGTAATTAATAAAATGGTTAATTTTAATTGATGATTAATTTCTCGCAACAATTCTAAAATAGATTGTTTGGCTTTTTGATCGAGTGCTTGGGTTGCTTCTTCACACAACAGTATTTTGGGTTGGCTGGCAAGTGCTCTCGCAATCGCCGTGCGTTGTTTTTGTTCTGAATTTAGCTGATGCGGGTAAGCGTCAGCTTTATCCAAAAGATGGGTTAAATTGAGCAAGGTACGAACTTTGTTCGTGATTTTATTTTTATCCATGCCTAAGAGCTCTAAGGGGAACGCGATATTTTCAAAAACAGTTCTTGTGCTAAGTAAATTAAAATGTTCGAAAATCATGCCGATGTGGCGGCGTGCTTTTCTGATTTCAGACGTAGAAAGCGTGTTTAAATCACAGCTATCAATAACCACTGAGCCGCGAGAGGGTGGATCTAAAAAATTAATGGTGCGAATTAAGGCACTTTTACCTGCGCCGGCATCGCCTAAAATACCGAAAATTTCGCCTTGTTCTATATTTAAGGTAATACCTTTTAGTGTATGAACAACTCGATTTCCCTGTTTGATGATTTTTTCGATTCCATTGAGTGAGATCATGCTTTGCAACTCGATTCGATAAATTGACCTTATTGCTTAACAATAGCGTGTAAAAACAAAACTTTCAATGATTTTTATCATTGTAGGGGTCGGCCTCTGCGTAGACACTAGGTTATATCACTAAATACAGCTTTGACACCCATTTGTAGCAGCGTTTTTATCCTATTGGGATCGTTTACCGTATAAACCAAAACAGGCAAAGCGGCTGCTTTTGATCGTATTTTTTCTAAAAGATTGGGCGAGAAATACTGATCATCACAATGCAGCGAATCAAAACCGAATGTCAGCACATCGTTTAGACTATTCTCAGTTGGTTCTCGAACGTTATAACCTAAGGGCAATTCGTCAGTTAAAGATCGTAAAAGCACGAGACTTTGCAAAGTAAAACTCGACACTAAAGGCAATGGAAGATGTTTGGGCCATGCATTTTGTAATACATTTAAAAAATTTGTTATCATTTCAATTGTTAAGGGTTTTGCAAATACTTTCAGTTCTATATTAGGGTGCAGTTTAAGATCGGCTAGACAAGATAATGTTTGCTGAAGGGTGGGAACACGTTCCGCTTCGAATTGATCATGAAACCAGCTGCCCGCTTCAAGCGTTTTTAAAGTTTGATACGGTGTATCCATGACACGTCCAGTGCCATTCGTGGTCCGCTCGAGTCTTTCATCGTGAAAGACGATCCATTCGCCGCTTGCGCATTGCTGTGTATCAAATTCTACCCAATTTAAACCAAGATTCGCGGCTTTTTTAAAGCCAGCTATTGTATTTTCTGGCGCTTGGGCGCTTGCGCCGCGATGTCCAATTAAGTTTCTTTGAATGGATGGCAAACTAAGGAAAAGGTTTGACACTAAACTAACTCCATTTTTTCCGTTTAATTTAGGGAAAATGTTTGTTAAAGTGTAGCTGAAGATTAGCTTAGCTGTTTGTTTCTAATAACATGATGAGTTAGGAGTTAATTGTGCACTCAGAGCAAGTAGTAGGGATTCTGATGTCTCTGACAGCGGTGTCAAGTTATTTGAGGATGTAGAAGAATTCGCGGTGCGATTACTAGAAGGCATTGGGTTTCACGACACTTTTTTACATGGCACTTTAGGATTTCTTTTATTTGCAGCTTCTTTGCAGGTCAATACGATTGAATTATCGAAATATAAAACCATTATTGTGTTATTAGCTACCGTGAGCGTCATTTTATCCACTTTTATGATTGGTTTTGCAACATATGGTTTGACGCAACTTTTAGGTATTCCGATTCCATTGGAATATTGTCTGGTATTTGGTGCTTTAATTTCCCCAACGGATCCGATTACCACGCTTGGCATCTTAAAGAGCGTTAATGCGCCTAAAGAACTCGAAATGAAAATTGCAGGTGAGGCGCTCTTTAATGATGGGATGGGTATTGTGTTATTTGTGGTTTTGTTAGGTTTAGCGGTTGGCGGCGAAACCAAATGGACCGTTTCAAGTGCCATGATTTTCTTTTTAAGGCAAGGTATTGGTGGTGTTTTCTTAGGTTTTGTGATGGGTTCTTTAGCAGCGCGTCTATTGCGCACGATTGATAATTCGGAAGTTGCCATCAGTTTAACATTAGGGATCGTTGCAGGTGGGTATGCTTTTGCACATTCTGTGATGGAAGTGTCAGGTCCAATCTGCATGGCGGTAGCAGGATTGTCCGTCGGAAATTTATTACAAGATGGAAATATGTCTAAACATACCCTGCAACGCTTAAATGCTTTCTGGGAATTGTTAGACGATGTTTTAAATGCCATTTTATTTGTGACGATAGGTCTTGAATTTTTAAGTTTAAGTTTTAGAATGGATACCGCGCTTGCTTCGGTGGGTGCCATTATTATTACCATGATGGCGCGCTGGTTAAGTGTTATGGTACCGGTTGCTTCTGTATCGATGTTTCGAAAATTTAGACCGAATATTGTTTTAATTATGACCTGGGGTGGATTAAGGGGCGGCATTTCCATTGCTTTAGCTTTAACGTTGCCGGATGGGACTACCCGTGATTTTATTTTGGTCATTACTTATGCAGTGGTGCTATTTTCGATTATGGTGCAAGGTTTAACACTGGGGGGGCTGGTTCGTCGTATTATCAACTTAAAAGCCTTTCAAGAAGAATCGCCTAAAGAGTCTCGTGTACTGAAATTGCCCCCATTGCCCTCGTTACCTCAAGCGCCGTTGGGGGATGGTTAGGGTGATATTAACCCCCAATCGGCGTTTGGCCATTCATCTACGAGGCGTCTCGCTTCAAGCTTGGTTGGAAGCGCAATACGCCGCATTGTGTTTGTCAGATGCTCGTTTGCCGGTTCGACTATCCTTTCATGAAGCAGCGATTATCTGGGAAAGGATTATTGCACAGTCGGATATTGGCAAATCTTTATTAAAAGTGTCTAGCGCTGCATGTTTAGCGGAAGAAGCTTGGCAATTGTTAGTGCAATGGCGGTTGCCAGCGGTAGAAACCTTCTTTCAGTCCGAAGATCATGCCGCTTTTTCTGAATGGGCAAACGATTACCGCACTTTGTGTCAAAAGTCGCATTGGGTTGATTCTGTCACCTTTATCGATCAGCTAATGGAAGCGATAGCACAAAAAAAACTCGATTTGCCGACGGATATTACTTTAGTAGGATTTGAAGAACTGACACCGCAGATAGCACTTTTTTTTGAAAAAGTAAAAGCTGCGGGTGTGCGTGTTCAATCAAAATCGTTGGTGTCTAAAATAGGTCAATTAAGCAGAGTTTCTGCAGTAGATACAGAAACAGAATTAAAATACGCCTTTTTAAAAGCAAAAAAATGGTTAAATCAGAATCCCGAAGCACGTATTGGTATTGTTGTGCCGGCGTTAGCAGAACAGCGTGCTTTGGTGGTGAGAACATTAGAGGCTTTTTTTGAACCTGGATTTTTTAATGTCGCTGCACCTCCATCTTTAAAATCATATCCGATGATTGATTCGGCTTTATTGGTATTGCGTTTTTTTATGACGATTTCTTTAGAAGATTTTAGCCGTTTTTTACGTTCTCCTTTTTTTTATCAGGCATCGGCAGAGCAAAATATCAGAGCAGCGTTGGATCTAAAAATTCGGTATTTTGCGGAAACAACCTTTACACTCGAAAGCATTATTAAAAGAATAGAAGTCAGTATCAAAAAAGAATCTAAACTTGCCAATTTTACGGGCGTTTCGCGGTTACAGCAATTGGTAGCGATGCGTTCCCAAATGCGTGGTAAACAGCGTGCATCTTTCTGGCGAGATCGATTTTTAGATATACTGAAATGTGTCGGATGGCCAGGTGATCGTTTATTAACCTCAGAAGAATTATCAATCAGCGAACAGTTGCATAAGGTCTTAACAGAGTATGCTGCTATGCAAGCCGTATTAGGCGAACATTCGTATTTTGAGGCAGTTTCTCATTTGCAGCGATTGCTTCAAAACACAGTTTATGCTCCCTCAAGTACCACAAGTACAACCGGTAAAGCACACAGTGATGCGCCTATTCAGGTTTTGGGTGTTTTAGAGGCGTTGGGTATGCCTTTTGATTATCTTTGGGTAACCGGTTTGCATCGGGAAGCTTGGCCACCCGAACCCGCACCGAATCCATTGATCCCGCTCAAGTTGCAGCGGCAGTATGATTTACCACGCAGCAGTGCTGCCCGAGAACTAAAAATAGCGCAGCAATTGACAGAACGATTATCGCAAGGTGGCAAAGAAGTGGTGTTTAGCTATCCATCTATATTGGAAGAACGTGTTGTATCTTGCAGTGCTTTAGTCGCACATATACCAGAGATATCTGTAGAAAATGTAGAAAATTTAGAAAAGGTAGAAGTCTCAGGCCTTTTAGAAAATAGGGATGTATTAGATCAAGCGCCATTTGTTGGCTTGACGGAAAAAATAAAAGGAGGGGCCCAGATTTTAAAATTACAAGCCTTATGCCCTTTTCGTGCTTTTGCCGAAACGCGCTTGCAAGCAAAGCCAATACCTGTTCGAGATCTCGGCTTAACCGCAGCAGAGCGTGGTGAAATTATCCATCAGGTATTAGATTATTTTTGGCAAGGATTACATGATCAAAAAGCATTATTGGCAATGTCTGAAGCGGTTCTCGCATGCCGGATTGAAGCTGCTGTAAATCGTATTTTATCAGATTGGCAGTTGCGGTATCCACGTACTTTAACACCACAATATCTAAAGTTAGAAAAAAAACGTACGGTTGAATTAGTGTCGCGATTTATAGCACTTGAAAAAACACGCCCCTTTTTTGAAGTCGTGTCTACTGAAAAAAAACGCGTTGTTAACATAGAAGGACTAGAGATAAAAATTCGAATAGACAGAATTGATCGATTAGAAAATCAATCTAAAATATTGCTCGATTATAAAACAGGTGAAGTGTCGATGAGCCATTGGTTTGGTAAAAGGCCCAAAGATCCGCAATTGCCTTTGTATTGCATGAGCGAAGAACCGCGCTTGGCCGGTATTGCTGTTGGCGTTATTCGGCCGGATGCGGCAAAATACCAGGGGTTAGCAGCAGAAATAGATGCATTGCCAGGTATTAAAACGCCCGAAAAAGCAGCAGCCTTGGGCTGTGCGGCAAATTTTAGAGAACAATGTGAAGTTTGGGAAACTGCCGTTCGTTCGTTGGCTCGCGAATTTATGCAAGGCGTTTCCCGAGTAGCACCTATAGATGGTGACAATACGTGTAGAACTTGTTCTTTAAAGCCCTTATGCAGAGTACATGCTAAGGACGTCTAACTCTAGTTGCATTATTTTGTAGAGTAGCCTGGTTTTGGTCTGCTTGCTTTGATGCGTTGTCTACTGTCTTGCCAAGAACTTTGTCGTCGCATTCTTGTTCTTGCGCGGCTGCTGTTCCTAACAGCGTTGTTTTCTGTTGTGTGTTTACAGATTTATATGCGTTTTGGAAAGCCTTTTCTACCTGCCTATTTTGATTTGGTTCTGCAAAATTATAAGTCGTGCCAGGAGGGGGCGTTTTTGAATGTACCTTAACATCATTTGGTTGGCTATGTGATGCATAAAACGCTATTGCTTCTATTGCGTTCTTATCAGGTGTTTCTGGAAAACTGACAATCATCCTTTGTTGCTGATTGTGATCAGTTTCAAACTTAACAGTTCCTTGCGGGATTCCTTTCTTCGAGTTGAAGGGATCTTTGGGATCTTGTTTAAACAATTGCAGTTCCCCGTTTTTACCAGGTCGTATTTCATAGCCTTTGTTTTGTTGTAGCCGATATGCAGCCTGGTTATTTGCAATCTCGCTATTACTAACCGGAACAGATATGCTGTTTGGTGGGATTGGGCGTGGCGCTGGCGCTGGTGTTGGCGCTCGTGCTGGCGTTGAGGTTGCTGCTCGAATACGCTCTTGAGCCCTTTTAGCAGTATTGATAGCTTGCTCTTTGAGTCCGTCTGCGGCGTCTTGTGCTTTTGTAGCAAATGCTTTTGCTGTATCAGCGGCATCGCTCATACTTGTTTTAATATAGTTAGCGCCACTTTGTATTTTTGAACTGACTTTTGACAAAGCATTTGTTGCTGTTGATGCTGCTTTTGAAATTGTTGATGCGTTAGCAGATGCTGATGTGCTTGCAGATGAACCGGCTCTTGCAGCTGCTTTTGCGAGCCTGTGCTGCCTATGCGCTGCTCTTGATTGTTTTATGTTCTTTTTGTAAGCTTTATTTTGCACTTTTTGTTCTTTTTTATTATTTTTATCTGCGCGATCGGCACTCTCATTTATAATCTTAAATTTGTCTTTAGCAGTTTGTTCATCGATGTTCCCTGCAGCGACGCTCTTTACGATACCTTGAGTTTCCTTGTATAATAACGTAGCCTTCTTAACCAGTGTTTCATTTCTGATTGCATTTGCTTGTTGTTTTACTTTAAGATATTTAATTTTATCTCGTTGGTTTTCAATTTTTTCCTGCAGTTCATCTATTTTCGAAAGCTGTTTTTCAAGCTTTTTCTCATAATCTGCATCGTTTGTATCTAGCTTGGCGAGATTCTGTGATGCTTTTTCAAGGCGCTTTTCAAGCGTCGCTAGTTTTTTTTCTGCAGCCTTAATTTTTTTGGCATCTTCGCGGCTGGTTTTCTGTGCATTTTTTTCAATTTTTTCTAATCTTGATGCCAATTGATTGCGGGCTTTAATAGCGGATTCAAGTGCCGCGAATTTTTTCTTTAGGGCTGCAAGTCTTTCAGATTTACTGGGGTTTTTAGGGTCGTCTGCGACTGCATCTTGCAGAATTTTTTGACCCAGAAGATAATCTTCGTTTGCATCCTGAAGCCTTCGTCCGCTTTGTTTTTTACTTAGATTGCGATCCTGATAGCGTTCAAATGTTCTTCTCTGCTTATCCGTAAAATTTTCTTTGTTTTCGTCTGTAGGGGGAAGCGTAATTCCGGCAGCTCTGAGTGTGTTCTTGCTTTCTTGAAGCCTTTTTTTATTTTTTGCATCCCGTTTTTCAGCGGTATCTAATGCTTCACGATTTTTTTCTTGGCCAAACAGGCTGTTCGAATATTTGCGTCTTCCACCGATACCTTCTCTTAGGTTTTTACAGTCTTTTGCCAGTTGAACTGGATCAGGTGGATTTGTAGTCAGCGCTGTTTGGATCAGTTTTTGTGTTTCCTGATGACCAAAGGTTAAATCCTTTTTTTGTCTTTGCAATTGTTCTTTAGTTTTACGATTTAAAGATAAATACAAAGAGGAATTCATCTTTTTATCAATAGTTTTGATTCTGTCTCGAAGATTTTTTTGTATATGATTAACTTCTTTTAGAGCTTTAAATTGTTTTTTAAGCGCTTTAGCTTTTTTACCGCTGGTGTCTTGCATGCTTTCTTGAAGCAGTTTATTGGAAAACTCATATAAAAGCGCGGCGTCTTTTTCTTCACGTTCTATTTGCTCACCTCGAATCTTTAGCTGCGCACGCTTTTCCTCTAATTGTTTGTATGCGGCGCTTGCAGCATCTTTGTTGTGTGTCTTGGCGAGCATCAAGGTTATTTTTAATTCTTCTAATGCAAGCGTATTCATTTTTTTTGTATGTTCTAATCTTTTTTCTTCCGCTTTTTCTAAGTTTTCTCTGTATTGATCGCGTTCTTTAACGCGAGCAGGTGGCGCTAATTTTTTCTCAAGCTTTTTCTCTGCTTCAATCTTTTTTGTTAGAGCTGTAAGTTTGTCTTTGGCATTTTTGATATTTGCTGGACTGGCATTAGGGTCTGCTATGATTCTTAAATAGGTATTTGCATCCCGCGCATTTTTTTCAGCATTCGCCAGACGTCTTTCATCAAATATTTTATTTTCCGCTTCTCGTCTTTTAAGTTTTTTTAATTCCCATTCTTGACGTTGCAGATCTCCCGCGCACTTATTAACAATAGCTTGTTGATTGATAAAATCTGCGGTTCCTGTTGTTTTGCCTGCTAATATTGTCTTTTCGATATCGTGTCTTTTCTTAAGTGCAGTTACTTCAAATTCCGCTTTTCGTATTTCATTTTTCTTTTTAAGCTGTCTGTCTTCCTCGTATTCTAATTGTTTTCTTAATTTGTTTCGATCAGTAACGGCAGCTGCCATCAATGTAAATTGGTCGTGTAACTTCGAAGGGTCTTTGTCTTTGCGAGCTTTTTCCAGAATTTTTCTTCCGAGTGCGTAATCCTGCTCTGCATCTTGAACGCGTCGCAATTTTTGTTTTTCATCAAGTATTAATTCTGCATCTTTAACAGACAGTGCTCCGACAGCACGTATGTTATCAATAGTCAGGTTTCCGAGAGAACGTAAATTCGCAGGAGGGTTTTTTACATTTTCCTGTTCCCGCTTAAGATTCGCTTCAGACTTCGCTAAGCGCTTGTTATAATCATCTAAGTCTTTTTTATTTTTTTCTTGTTTTATTTTGATGTCGAGGTGCTTGTTTTCGGCTTTTTCTAAGGCTAAGCGATTTCTTGTTTGACCAAATGCACTTCTCATGTATTTTCGTTTTCCGCCAATGCCTTCTCTGAGTTGTTTAACTTGGGTTGGCAGGTTGGCGGTATCCCCCTTTTCAGCAGCCTGATCAATCAGTTCTCCCATCATGGCATGCGCTATTTTTGCATCTTCTCTTTCACGTGCTAATTGTTTTTTTCTTAAATCATGACGTTCTTGATTGTTTGGTTTTTTGGGCTTTTTGCGATCTGCTCGCGCTATTTTTTGCTCAATAGCCGTCAATCTGTTGCTGTATTTTTTTTGTCTGTCTGCTGCCGCTTTTAATTCTTTACGTTGTTTTTCTAGTTTTTGTATGTTGCCCGTTTTACTGGCTTCCTCCATCAACTTGTTTGCAAAATGATGGAGCCTATTAGCATCATCGATATCTCGCTCAATTTTTTCTTTCTCTCGCAGACGTTCTTCCAATTTTATCTTAAGCTCAGCAATAAGCTCTTCTTTTTTCGTTTTGTCCTGTTCCTGCTGAATAGCCTCATTCATTTTCGCAATACTGATTGCGAATGCTGCTTCCTCGTTAAAGTATTTTAATTGTCTATTTTCAGCATCGTTTAAGTCTTTTCTATAAGCATCACGGGTTTTTATTGCTTTGCTAAGATGCGTAAACTCCTTCTTTAATTGTTTCGTGATATCATGGGAGTTGTTTTGATTTCTAGCAATATTTTCAAAAATTTTCCTTGATAATTCATAGTCTATAGATGCGTCGCGTTTACCTCTTTCAGCTTGAATATATGTCAGCATCTCTCCACTGACTTTTTTTGCTTGTATCTTTTCAATATCTTTTATGCTTGTCTTTGGCGGATTAGACAATATGTGTCGTGCTAGCTCTGATTCTTCTTTGCTTAATAATGGAAACGCTTTTTGAGCATTCAAGGCCTCGTTTTTAAGCGTGGCTCTGATTGCTTGTTGTTTTTCAATTGCATTGTTGATCCGCTTGGTTTGTTTTTTTAATTGACGCATCGTTGCCGGCGTTGGGTTTTCTTGGGCTATTTTGTTAATTTTGTCGAAAAGTTCATAATGTGCTGCAGCATCTTCCAAGCTTTTTAGATCATGTTCTATACTTATTTCTAATTCTGCAATTCTTTCTTTTTTTCGCCTAACCTGTGCTTGAATCTCTGGGGAGAGACTGCTTAATTCGGCTGCTAAACTCGGATCAGATAATATTGTAGTTAATTCTTGCTCTGCTGTTTCTATTGCTGTTTTTAAGCTCACTAGCTGCTCTGCACACCGACTTTTCCCGAGCATTGTTAGGTTATTGTAAATACCCTCTATTAGCGCTTTTTGTACTTTCTGTGCATTTTCATTTTGTAGTGTTGCAATGTAGTTATCGATGTTGCCTGTGAATACTGCTTTTTCGGCTGCAATGGTGCCAATGCCATAAAACCTTTTTTCTGCAACATTGAGGCGGGTTTTTCGTTGTGCTTTTAAGACCTCGTGATTTAGCTTAGGATCGTTTGCATGTGCACTCATTGTTAGAGCCTGTATTAGCTAAGCATTAAAAACCGTGCAATATCACATTGTTCTATGACAATGCACCCCTATTTATCTAATGTAGTGTATTTTTAATGAAAATGGTGGTGGACTATTCGCTAAGGATGATGTATCTGCACAAGTGGGGACTATTTCAAATTTTTGACATATAAATCAAGCAGTCGATACAAGGTAACATATTGTTCCGCTTTGCGAACCAGATAAGGACGTTGCAAAGACAATTGCATCACAATTTTTTCGACACTCACGTCCAGTGCCGATTTAGCTGTACCGGCGGCAATTTGTTTATCGATTTCGTTTAATAATAAGAAACCGGCGATAAAAGTACCTGTTCTGCCATTGCCATGTGTAGAATGGCAAGCGATAAGCCCATTCGGATCGACATGTTTTTTAACTTTTAAAATCAACCGTAAAAGTTCCGCAGCTGCAACGCCATGATTTTCTGGCCAAACATCTGTCGTGTAATAATGCAGGGTGTAAGGCGACGGATGATAAGGCTCTCGAATATTTAAAAGTGTTTCATTGTGTGCATTTGTTTTTAAGTTGTTAGCCCAATAGGGTGTATCAAGCGCTGTGTTGTTTTCTGCTGTGCCACTTAATCGCACTAACTGCGTGACGCGATGGTTTTGTAATAACAGAAAAAAATGTTTTAAAGTGCGCGACACAGGCGATTCAAGGGCTAAGAACTTAAATCCATTTAAGACAATGGTGCTGGCATTGTAATGGCCATCAGTTTGATTGTAATCAAAAGCAAGTAAGGCTGGTTTTTTATAGAGTCCTTTTTCTAAGAGTTCTTGTGCGACCATAAAATCCATACGCGAAATTAAGGTTTTTGCCTTCGGATTAACATACCAAGTCCGAAAACGCCATTCGTTTAATTGATCAAATTCGATTAAAATATTTTTGCGGGGTTTATTCATTTCCCAGCGTTGAAACGGTCTGCCTTTTAAGAAAAGCATAGCGCGTTCTTCAAAACCTTGTTGAATTGTTTGAAAGCGAGTCTCTAAGTATTGCTGAGGCAGTGTGGGTAAGGATAAAGCGGGTTCTGATACAAGCGCTGCCGTGGGCGTGGTACAGCAAATTATTAGTAAGGCAACATATAAAAGAGATAGCACCTTTCGCATAAATCCTAGAACCTTATCAATTTCGACGTTAATGAGATAATATTACCGGAACTTTCAGCGTTCGTCCAGGAAAGGTTGAAAAAAAGCAATGCAAATCAACACTGTCAATAGCATCCAAACAGATGAAGCGATTCGCGAAGAAGCTTTAGATCCAACGCGATCTTTTATTGTGCAAGCGCCGGCGGGTTCTGGTAAAACGGGATTACTCACGCAACGGTTTTTGGTGTTATTAGCGATTGCAGAAGCCGCTCCTGAAGAATGTTTAGCCATTACCTTTACGCGTAAAGCAGCTGCTGAGATGCGCGATCGCATTCTACAAGCCTTGGCGCATGCAAAAAATCCAAACGCGCCCTTAGATCCCTATGAACAAAAAATATGGCATTTAGCGCGTCGTGTTTTGCTAAGAGATAAAGAATTGGGTTGGGATTTGCTACATAACCCTAATCGTTTAAAAATTCAAACAATCGATGCTTTTTGTGCAGGTATTGCCCGGCAAATGCCGATTGTGTCTGGTTTTGGTGCAACACCTGCCATTCAGGAAGATGCCAGAGATTTATATCAAGCAGCTGCGCAAAATTTATTAAAAGCAGTAGAAATACAGGAACCCTGGTCACCTGCTTGTCATATTTTATTATCGCATTTGGATAATAATCTTTCTTTAACAGTACGTTTATTAGCAGATATGCTTTCGCATCGCGATCAATGGCTGCCTTATATTGGTAGTGCTTTTTCAATTTCTGAATTAGCAATGCGGAATCTATTAGAGTCGAGCTTAGAAACCGTCACGCAAGAGGCGCTTTTGGCTGTTGCTGCGCATGCGCCGAAGGCACCCGAGATGATAGAAATGTTAAGCTTGTGCAGCGACTTAAAAGGCGAATGGCCAGGTGATACCTTAGCAGATTTAAAAGCTTGGCAGGGCTTAGCAGAATTATTATTGACAGAAGACAACACCCTTAGAAAAGTGGTGACAAAACAGCAAGGATTTCCGGCGCCCAGTATGGCGTCCAATCCGGCAGATAAAGCACATTTTAAATGGCGGAAAGAACAGATGCAGCGCTTTTTAAAAGCGATTGAATCACATGTTGTCTTTCTTGAAAAATTGTGTTTATTGCGAGAATGCCCGCCGCAAAAATATACGACAGAACAATGGGATGTGGTATGGGCGTTAATGCAGCTTTTGCCCGTTTTGGTTGCCGAATTAACATTGGTTTTTCAAGCGTATAATGCGATTGATTTTAGCGAGATGTCGTTGGCTGCGCTAAAAGCGTTGGGGTCGGCTGATGCGCCGACCGATTTGGCTTTGGGATTAGATTATAAAATTCGTCATATATTAGTGGATGAATTTCAAGATACTGCATTACCGCAATTTCGTCTATTAGAACAATTAACAGCAGGTTGGCAGCCAGGCGATGGGCGCACTTTGTTTTTAGTAGGTGATCCGATGCAATCGATTTATCGATTTCGCGAAGCAGAAGTGGGTCTTTTTATTCGTGCAAAACAGCAAGGCATTGGGCATCTTGTATTACATTTCTTAAAATTAACGACCAATTTTAGATCGGAACCTGCGTTAGTGGAATGGACGAACACTTTTTTTAAAGCACAATTTCCAAAAGAAGATGATATGATTGCTAGCGCGATTGCCTTTAGTGCATCAACATCTTTTAAAAAGGAAGATTGCGAGAATAGCGCTGCTGATGTGTTGCCTGTTACACTTGAATCCGAAGCAGATGTGGTTGTTGATCTGATTCATAACCTTAAAACGATAGATCCAAAGGGTAGTATTGCACTGATTGTGCGTTCGCGTCATCATTTAGTACATCTATTGCCAAAAATACGCAGCGCAAAAATAGCCTACGAGGGTGTTCAATTAGAGCGTTTAATTGATCGCCCGGTTGTGCAAGATCTCTTAGCTTTAACACGCGCTTTATTACATTTAGGTGATCGCATTGCATGGCTTGCTATTTTAAGAATGCCCGCCGTGCAGTTGTCATTATCAGATTTATTTTTAATTGCAAACCATGAACCGGCTTTACCCATTTGGCATACCTTAGAAGCTTATTCCAGTATTCCTGGTTTAAGTGAGGCAGCACAAAACCGCTTGGCTGTGGTGGTACCTTGTTTATTGAATGCTTTATTGCATTATCAACGATTACCTTTAAGAAGTTGGATAGCACAAAGCTGGTTTGCTTTGAATGAGACGATCTATATGGATGACGATGCGGAAGCTTATTTTACAGTGCTAGAACGCTTGGAAGCAGAAGGAAATGTGCATGTGCCGGGTGTACTGGAAGAGAAAGTAGAAACGCATTATGCCACAATACACAAAGTAGATAAGCAGGATAATATCTTACAAATTATGACCATTCATAAAGCGAAGGGCTTGGAATTTGATACGGTTATTGTGCCTGGTATGGGCAGAGATACGCGGCCAGATGCTGCGCAATTGTTGCTGTGGGAAGAACGCATGGGCCTCACTAAAGGGCATTATTTTTTGATGGCGCCGATTAAACGGGTAGGTACTACCTCGGATCCTATCTATACCTACTTAAAGCGGCAAGAAGCGCGGCGTGCCGTTTATGAATCAAGTCGTTTGCAATATGTAGCTGCGACACGGGCTAAAAAAAGCTTATATTGGCTTCGGCATGATATAAATACAAATTAGTTTGTTAGATAAGTTTTCATTATTTTCAGCAGGCGTATAAACGTGATAGCATGTGCTTGTTGTTTAACAAAGAAATCTATAAAATATGGCTTCATATATTTAGAGACTGACTATAAACGAATAGGGGGAAATCTATGTCAAATACCAAAACAAACAGTTCTGCGGAAGCAGAATTTACAGGCTGGCGCGCTTCGTTATGGCCTATCCATAATCACGAGCTAAAAAAATTCCTGCCGCTGGCCTTTATTATGTTTTGTATTTTATTTAACTACACATTGTTAAGAGATACTAAGGATACGATTGTTGTTAACTCCGCAGGTGCAGGTGCTATCTCTTTCTTAAAGCTTTATTGCGTTACGCCAGCCGCTATTTTGTTTGTGATTTTCTATGCGAAGTTAACAAACATTTTGAGTCGTGAGAATGTGTTTTATGCCATTGTGACGCCATTCTTAGTCTTTTTTGGTGCATTTGCTTTTATTATTTATCCCAATCTGGAAGCCTTACATCCCAGCGCGGAATCGGTTAGTGCATTAAAGGCGAGCTTTCCGGTTTTATCGGGATTTATTGATATTTATGCGTATTGGGCCTTTTCTTTATTTTATGTGCTGTCAGAAATCTGGGGCAGCGCCATGATTGGCTTGATGTTCTGGCAGTTTGCAAACCACGTGGTTCGTATGCGTGAATCTAAACGTTTTTATGGTTTGTTTTTAGTGATCGGTAATTTGTCTTTAATTTTATCGGGACAAGTCGTTGTATTTTGTTCGAAAGATATTACCCGATATTTTGAAACCCCTGAAGCGGCTTGGCAAATGTCCTTGTATTTATTAATGGGATGTGTGGTGGCATTGGGTGTTATCGCGATGGGGCTGTATCGTTGGATGCATACTTCTGTTTTAAATGATAAGTTGTACTTTGATCCGGCAGAAGCAGGTGTTCCAAAGAAAAAGAAAGAAAAACCTTCTTTAATGGAAAGTGTCAAGATTATCTTTCGTTCGCCAGAGTTAGGATTTATTGCAATCTTGATTATGGCTTATGGTGTTACCATTAACTTGATTGAAGTGCAATGGAAGAATCAGTTAGGGCTATATTTCGCAGGTAATAAAGCCGGATATAACGCTTTTATGGGGAATTTTTCTACCCTAAGCGGTGTCTTTATTATTATGTTCGGTTGGCTGGTGGGTTCTAATATTTTACGACGCTTAAGCTGGTTTTCAGCAGCGGTTATAACGCCTTTAGCAATTACTGCGGGTGGTGTGATATTTTTTGCCTTTATCTTTGCGAGAGAATGGGTGGAATTTATCTTAAAAGCTATGGCAACCAGCCCGGTTGTGGCAGCGAGCTTCTTAGGTGCGGGTATCGTGATTGTTTCTAAGGGCATTAAATATAGTCTATTTGATGCGACGAAAGAGATGGCTTATATACCGTTGGATGATGAGTTAAAGACCAAAGGTAAAGCGGCTGTAGACGTTATTGGTGGTCGTGCTGGTAAAGCGGGTGGCGCTTTTGTTCAAAGTAATTTGCAAATGCTATTTGCTGCAACCGCTATTAGCACGGGTGCAAATGCGGTGTCTATTACAGCGCCTTATGCTTTTGCGATATTCCTCGTGGTTTGTATCATGTGGCTTTTTGCGGTTAAAGGCTTGTCTAAAAAAGTTAAGGCAGCTCTTGAACGTCGCAGCCAAGGAACGTCATCAGAAGGCGATTCTCCTAAAGCCTCAGGCAATGTGACAGCTCAACAAGCGTAGTTCTCGCGCTGCCTCGTCTCTTACCTTCTCCCGTTTCACGGGAGAAGGTGGCGCGCAAGCGCCGGATGAGGGTCGAGCGCAAATCTGTGTATATTCTTCTACTATCTTTATTTCCTCCTCCTCTTCTTTCTTTGAACTTTTATTAAAACTCCCTATCTAAAAAAACAATACAACATAGTTAGGAGAGTCATATGCCAGCTAATACGCAAATGAGTGTGATTCAACAACGTCAAAAAAATATAGAGATCATTAGAGCATCATTAAATTTTCCAAAGGAGTACAAGTCTACGGTCACTGAGAAAGCGTTATTTAAACAAGAAAAACAAAAATTGATTGATCCATTACCCAAAAAGATAGCAAAACTACAAAAAGAAATTTCTTTATTGACAGTAAAAGATGAAAAAGCGGTGGATATTCTACGAGGAGAAATACAGAGCTTGGACACCAAGAAAACGGAGGTTGCAAGAAAATTGCGTTTAGCAACGGAAGAAAGGCGGAGAAGTAGTGCCAGTGTACAAGATGTGTTGAAACGCGAAGAGCAATCCATTGAAAAAAATATCACCCAGATACAGCTTCAACAGCAAAGAACGCAACAAGCAATTGCCGACAAGACGACGCCTAAGTTCGTGCTTTCGTTACAAACATTGAAAGAAATATATCAGAGAGAAGAAGACACTCAAATGGCTGAGAAGAGTGATGCTCCATTTTTACCAGTACTAAAAGGGATTTTGGAAAAAAGTCAAACAGAAAATGCCAGCATCGTAGAGTTAACATCAAGCGATTTTGAAAGCGTTTCTAGACTATTGTTAGCACAGAAGAGGGTGATTCAAGACAAAATCGAGATAGAATCTAAAAAATCAAAACCAGCGGAAATAAATACTGAGGTCTTATCGGATGCAGAAAAGCAACATAACGAAGAACTTGAAGAAATAAATAGAGAGCTAGTGGAAAAAAACCTGACGCTACCAAAGCTGCCTGCTGTAAAGCTAAAAGAAGAGTTACAGAGCTGTATAAAAGACTTGAAAGAGTTTAATACGAATAAAAAAAATAATAAAGTCACTAAATTTGTAGAATTTAGACTACGAAAAATTAAAGCTAAGGAACAGTTGCATGAGGACGTAAAGAAAAATGTTATCAATAAAATACAAACGGGCATTTCGCTACAATCCTCGAAATCTAGCTCTGATATCTTAGCAAGTATGATAGAATATTGTATCGCGCAATTGGAGCAAGCAGATGATGCAGTACAAACATCACTTAGTAAAAAATGTGATAAACAGGGTTGGAAAGTTGAAGGTGGTAAAAAGCAGGGCAAAATAAAAGATCTCATCTGTATTATAGATGGTAATCGGATTAGTATGTCGCAGGTTTTCGAATTAACATATTATGCTTATTTATTTGAGGCGTGCAAACTGCCTTTAAATACGATTCCGACAGCCTTGAAACAAGAGTCTGCAGCATATCAAAAAGACTTAATCAGTACGCCGAAACAAGAATCGGCAGCAGATCAAAAACCTTTAATTAGTACGTCTGAACCGAGTAAGCCGCCAAAACCGCCACGAAACAGAGAATATGAAGTACATTTCCTTTTTCCGTCAGTAAATAAACTAGCAACAGCTGCTGTTGTAGGTGAAATTACAGATCCGAATGGTATTACAAACGAAATGTGGAAGACCATTAAACAAAAGGTCCAATCGATAGCAAAACAGCAGAGCGATACATTTGTAGAACTGGGGCATCAAGTCAAGATCATAACAGCAAATGGGCAAGCAACTATTGATATCACAAAAAAAGACGCTGCAGTAAGTATATCTTCTAGAAGTACGAATGTCGAAATTGCAGTACTTGTTAGCCAGTATAAAATGATCGCAACTGTTTTAGAAAAAAAAGAATGTTATATTGGCGCATCTCCAAGCCCAGGACATACGGCAAAATTGATTCTAGCGTTGCAGGCTTCTCCTGATCCCAGAATCATCCCAATCATTGATTCTCGCCTTGAAGCAGCTTTGAAAGAGCGTGCAGCGCAGTCGTCACCGGATTCTGAGATTCAGCGTGCATTCGCACTTTACGAGCAGTTAAAATGTCAACGTGAAGAACAAGCGGCCCCCTCAAAAGTAGCGACGACACGAAAGCCAATATAACCTCAACATAACGCAAGTGTGTCATTTTGAGTTTACATTTGTTAATATCGCTATAAAATTGTGAGAAATCAGGGGGCAATTTGAGTCAACCAAAACGCGTGCTAGGAACGTTTACCCTAGCAATGATCACAGTAGCCGCTATTATCAGCTTACGGAATTTACCCTTATCTGCAGAATTTGGTCTTTCCTCGATTTTTTATTTTGTGATAGCGGCAGGGGTGTTTTTTATTCCGATTGGGCTAACCACCGCTGAATTAGCAACGGGATGGCCGCGTGCGGGTGGTAACTACGTTTGGGTATCCGAAGCCTTTGGAAAACCCATGGGCTTTTTTGCCTTGTGGACGGCATGGATGGAAAGTATTGCCTGGTTTCCTGCCATCCTGGCTTTTACGGGTGCTATGTTGGCACATTTATTAACACCCTTATTTCCAGGATTAGAAAATAACAAAATTTTTTATTTTTCTGTGATGTTAATCGTTTTTTGGGGGGCGACTTTTCTCAATTTTTTAGGCATTAAAACCTCCGGTTGGGTAAGCGCATTAGGTGTTTTAACAGGCACTTTAATTCCGGGCGCGTTAATTATTGGCTTAGGTATTTGGTGGGTTATCGCCGGTCATCCGAGCGCTTTAACATTTAGCTGGGATGCTTTAATTCCTGATTTTAAGCTGGATAACATGGTGTTTTTTTCCGGGATATTATTAGGATTAGCAGGGGTTGAAATTGCCGTTTTTCATATTCGAGAAGCTAAAAATCCACAAAAAGACTATCCGAGAGCATTAGGCATTGCCTCTGTTTTAATCTTATCGATTTCTATTTTAGGTACTTTGGCGATTGCTGCTGTGGTACCGCAAACAGACATCAGTTTACTATCGGGTTTGATTCAGGCCTTTAAAGTTTTTTTCGAGCATTTTGGCTTAGGTTGGGCAGTGCCCATTATCGCTTTGTTTGCGTTGATTGGTTCGCTTGCAGGGGTCAATACTTGGACAGTGGGGCCTGCAAAAGGGTTATTAGTTTCTGCAGAAGATGGTTTTTTGCCGCCGTTATTAAAGCGGGTGAATCAGGCAGGCGTGCCAACCGGTATGCTCGTCTTTCAGGCGCTGATTGGCTCTATTTTATCTTTAGTTTTTTTGTGGATGGATAGTCATAGCGCCGCTTATTGGGTTTTAACGGCATTATCCGCGCAGTTTACTGTCGTTCAATATGGTATTGTTTTTGCAGCAATGTTAAAGCTTCGTTATTCGCAACCTAACACGCCAAGGGCTTTTAGAATTCCAGGGGGGCAATGGGGGGCTTGGTGTATTGCGTGGGTTGGCATGCTTGCCTGCTTCTTTGGATTTTGGATAGTGTATTTGCCGCCTGCACAATTAGAAACCGGCGATCGAACTGTTTATCAAACAATGCTAGCGCTGAGTTTTGTGTTGTTATCCATTATTCCTATTTTATTTTCGATGATGCGCCGATTTCGCCGGGTACATTAAGAGGATTTATTTTTTAGGTTTTGCTGCCATTGTTTTGAGTACAAACTGAGAAAGAACTTCTGCATCTTGCGTCAGTGCTGTTTTTTCTAGTTTTTCTTTTAAATCTTTTTGAAAAATAATAGGCTTTTTTGCTTCTTTCATAGAGGGCATGTTTTTTTTGCTATTAGGCGTCGCCTTTTCTTTTTCTTCTGGTAAATCGGAATTTGAGGACATGCATTCACCTCATCAATCGCTAACTCTTATTAACTCAGACTGTATCTAAGGTTAAAAGTTCATTTAGCCATTGATGAGCAGATGCTAAGAGGCTAGATCGAGAAATGAGGAGTTGCCAGTGCCGTCCACCGAGCTGTTGCCATAAAACAGCGGAACGTACACCGGCGAGTAAGAGTGCACGTATTTTATTAACATGATAAGTTTGATTGAGGTAGAGCGGATCGCCTGTAACATGAATTCTAAAATTAAATGTGCTGAGCGTATCTGTGTATAAAGAAGCGAGATTAGCCATCACATTGTCATGTGTGGGTGAAAAATGCGTTGCTTGTGTGGTTGCACGTTCTATTCCGGTACGTAGTTGGTGCAGCATTTTAGTATTTTTTGAGAGTTTTTTTTCTAAATGTAACAAAGAAAAAACATAGCGTGCTATTTCAGGATCTTTCGGAAGCTTATTATTCGTAAAAAGTCGAATTAATTCTTTTAATCCCAAGTGTAAGTGTTCAGGCATTTCGTAGACATCGGCTGCATTTTCTACATCGACTTTAAAAATACTTTGAATACTTGTTAAAAAGGCGGATTGATCGATACGTCCTGTTCTGGCGAGCTGTTTTACTAAAGCCGCTGCTTGAAAAACCCCTGCTAAGGCTAAGGTTCGTAGTTTTATGGAGGATGCGCTCATTGAATAATACCTCCACCTTGGCAAATGGTATCTTGGTAAAAAACGACAGATTGTCCAGGCGTCATGGCGCGTTGTGCTTTTTGAAACGTGACAAGGCATGTGTTGTTATCGTTTAATTCAACGAGGGCAGGTTCTTCTGTTTGCCGATATCGAATTTTCGCAGCGCATTGAAAGTGTGATTGCGGTGCGTGTCCGGCTATCCAGTGTAGTTGATTAGCCGTTAAAGTATAGCCGTAGAGCAGTGGATGCGTATCACCTTCTGCCACAATCAGTACATTGCGTTTGAGATCTTTGCCAACCACATACCAAGGAGCATTATCGCCATTTTTGCGACCCCCGATACCTAAACCTTGTCGTTGACCCAAGGTATAAAACATCAAGCCATCATGCTTGGCAATCATTTTGCCATCCGGTGTTTCTATATTGCCTTTTTGTGCGGGCAAATAGGTATTGAGAAAATTTTTAAATTTTCGCTCGCCAATAAAGCAAATACCGGTACTATCTTTTTTATCGGCGTTTGGAAAACCCGCTTTTTTGGCAAGTTGGCGCACAACCGGTTTATCCAAATTGGCGATTGGAAACAAGGCTTTTGAAAGTGCATATTGGTTTAATGTATACAGAAAATAGCTTTGATCTTTGTTCAGATCCTGTGCTTTATGCAGTTCAAATGTATCATCATTTTTGGCAGCAATTGCTGCATAATGCCCGGTTGCAATATAATCAGCCCCTAAAGAAATAGCATGTTCTAGAAATGTTTTAAATTTAATCTCACGATTACATAAAATATCGGGGTTAGGCGTTCGTCCTAGTCTATATTCTGCCAAAGCCTGCTCAAAGACGTTATCCCAATATTCGTTTGAGAAATTAATGGTATGCAATGGGATGTTGAGACTATCGCAAACTTTTTGTGCATCATATAGGTCTTCTGTTGCTGGGCAGTAACCGTCTTTATCATCTTCTTGCCAATTTTTCATAAATAAGCCTTCAACCTGAAACCCTTGTTGTTGCAACAGGAGCGCAGCGACAGAAGAATCAACGCCGCCCGAAAGCCCAACCATGACGCGTTTTGCTTTCGAACTAGCCATTAGTGTAAAGCGGCTTGATTGAAGGCTCGAATCATGCCAATCACTAATCCTTCAATGATAAGATTTTGAGCTAAATGATTTGGGCTGTAACGTTGAATGTGAATCTCCTGATGCAGCCGGGTTATGATTATTTGACCCGCAGAAATTTCCTGCGTTTGGTGAATGGCGAGATAGTCACCCACATTAATATTTAACTCTGGAAATCCTTTATGGGAAATGTGTAATAGAAAATCAATGCCTGGCTTAAAAAAGTTGCGATCGAGTTTGCAGGTACCATCCAGATGCGTATCAGATAAGAGGGGTTGATGCGCAATAAGACGATCCATTTTGACAATCGGAATACCGCCAGCGGTTTTTGAAAGGCGTATGCCGCGTGAAGTACCGGGCACCAGTTCAATAACGCCTTTGCGGGCTAGGGCCCTTAAATGGTCTTCGGCTGCATTGGGGGAACGAAATCCCATGATTTTTGCAATTTCTGCACGGGTTGGCGGGGAACCTGCCGCTTCGATGTGCGATTGGATTAAATCAAAGATTTCTTGCTGTCTTTTCGTTAGCTTAATTAGTTTAGTCATGAAACTTCCTGCTTAAGTTTGGTTGAAGTCTAAGGCTAATGACTATCTTAATACAATGCTGTGATGTTGTCCAGACTGGTTAAAATCTAGGTGATTAAAGCGGGCAAATCTGATAGAATGAAGACCATGCGGTATCAGGAACCCACGCTCTTTCTGTTTAAAAAATTATGGCGCTTTGCTGGAAATAACCGTAAGAATATTATTTTATTTATAGCGTTGTCTGTTATTGGCAATAGTCTATTACTCGCAGGACCGCTTTTATTTGGTGCGGTGATTCGTGAAATAGAAACGCAAGGCGCGTCTGCTCTTAATCTTAAGCTTATTATCTTGCTATTGTCTTTAATCTTTTTAAAAGAATTTGCCTTTTGGTTATTTCATGGTCCTTCTAGAGTCATTGAACGCATGACTGCTTTTAAGAGCGTTTTAAACTATCGCCAATATTTATTGCAAGGCGTTATCAATTTAAAACTAAAATGGCACAA
Organism: Gammaproteobacteria bacterium; assembly: GCA_044225595.1. Lineage (GTDB taxonomy): Bacteria > Pseudomonadota > Gammaproteobacteria > UBA6186 > Azoamicaceae > CADEGZ01. The sequence goes on along the minus strand of JBGAIG010000002.1, from coordinate 94,247 downwards.
TGGGCATGATTCTGGTGATACGATAGACAAGATAAACAAAGCAGGTGAAGGATTACTAGAATTTTCTCAAAGTATTTATCAAATTATTCAAACAGTAGTGCGGCTATGTGGTACATCGTTTGCCTTATTATGGTTTTCTCCTTGGATTGGTATAGGCGTGCTTATATACGCTATTTTGCTATTTATTATTACGGTTCAATTTGATAAACGCTTGATTCCTCAATATACTGGTTTAAATAAATTTGATAATAAAGCTTCTGCCAGTGTATTTGACACCTTATCGAATATTACCACTGTCAAAATTTTACATATTGAGCAATCGGTACTGAGTGGTGTGATGGCTCGGTTTAAAGCTTCGCGCGCGCTCTATTGGGATAATATTAAATTAAATGAGTGGAAGTGGTTTGTCGTTTCTATGGGATTTACTTTAATTTCAGTATTGCCTGTTGCGGGTTATATTTCTTATAAATTTAAGCAAGGTAATATAGACGTTGGAAGTGTGTCTACTTTGTTTTTGTATTTGGCAGATTTGGCTTTCGTGTTTTTTGGTTTTGGCGCTTTTTATGAGCAATTAACACAATATAAATATCGTGTATTAAATGCTGAACCCATAGAGCAGGCATTTTTAGACAATAGTGGTTTCGAACCTCATAGGAATACGCCTCATGATTGGCATGAACTTAAGATTAGCGACTTATGGTTTGACTATAATAATGATGGTAAAAATTATCATTTAAATGGGGTATCGATAAAAATAACCCGCGGTGATAGAATAGCCATTATTGGTGAATCGGGTTCTGGCAAAACAACGCTGCTTAAAGTTTTGCATGGCATGTATGACAGCACGCGCGGGTTAATTTCTTTTGACAATGAGCCTAGCATGCAAACTTGTTTCGCAGATCAAAATTTAAAAACAATGCTGGTGCCGCAAGAACCAGAGATTTTTTCCTCTAGTGTTTTAGAGAATATCACGCTTGGTATTGAATATACAGAACAAAAAATCATGCGGGCTGCAAAATTAGCTGCTTTTAATACAGTCATTGATCAACTCCCTAAAGGATTGCATTCGATTATTAATGAAAAAGGGGTTAATTTATCGGGTGGGCAAAAACAGCGTTTAGCGCTGACACGAGCCTTATTGTTTGCTGACAATAAAGATCTGATTTTATTGGATGAGTCAACAAGTTCTGTCGATCCAAAAAACGAAGAATTGATTTATCAAAATATTTTCAATACTTTTTCTAAAAAAACAATTGTTGCGTCTGTGCATAAATTAAGCTTGCTTAAATTTTTTAATTGGATTGTCATTTTTGAAAAAGGCAATATTGTCGATCAAGGTACATTTGCTGATTTGCTGAAAAGGAATGATGCATTCCGTATAGCATGGAAAAGCATGATTGCGAGAGATAACAAAGGCTAGGCGATGCATTTTACAAATCAGACCAGTCTTCTGGATATTGAATGGGTTCTTCCACCTCTGCTTCTAAATCAGAAAAAGCATTTTTATCAATTTCATAAGGTCCAGACCAGTCTTTAGGCGCAGCAATTGAAACAACATGCATACCAAACCACGTATCTAGATCAATTTCTTCGATTTCTCCTGAAAAATATTGGATCTCAAGAGATTTGTCTAATTTGTCTTCAGCGACAATTTCAAATTGATCCTTGTGATCCACATCCCAGTACCACGTTCCAACAATTGGATATTCATGTGTGCGTACCATGGTTGCATACCCCCATTATGTAAAATTTCGCATCGCTATAAGTAGTTTATCAACTAAATTAGACATTGAAATATTGATTTGTTTCAAAAATATTTTTTTTCTCCTGACTTTGTTGAATTTGTTCTAGAATTTAATTTGAGTGTACTTCCCAGTAATATTCACAGAGGTTGTTTAATGGAACTTTCATCTTTAGCCATCACTGCTATCGCTATCATTGCTATTGGGGGGCTAGCCTATTTGGCAGTGCCTTTATGGGCTTGGACACTGACGTTTGCGCTTTCGTTGTGGACAGTACAAGAAAGTGGATTATTGAGCGTACCGTTGCAAGTTAGCTTATGGGTAAGCTGGGCTTTGTGGATAGCGATCTTTCATGTATCGTTTTTTAGACGACGATTCCTGAGTACCTTTATTTTTCGGTTGCTTAAAAAAACCATGCCGATGATGAGCAGTACGGAAAGAGAAGCTATTGAAGCCGGTGATATTTGGTTCGAATCTGAATTATTGAGAGGAAGGCCGAATTGGGATCGCTTATTAGCCATGCCGCATCATCAATTAACAGCCGAAGAATTAAACTTTGTCAATAACACGGTACCTGCATTGTGCGACCTATTCGATGAGTGGACAGTCTCTTATACCACGCACGATTTGCCAAAACCTGTCTGGGATTTTTTAAAAGAAAAAGGCTTTTTTGGGATGATTATTCCTAAAAGTTATGGTGGTCTTGGTTTTAGTGCATTGGCACATTCTGTTGTTGTGCAGAAAATTGCAACGCATAGTTTAACGGCAGCGATTACGGCGATGGTACCAAATTCTTTGGGGCCGGCTGAATTATTGCTCCATTATGGTACAGAAGAACAAAAACAATATTATTTACCGCGTTTGGCATCTGGGCAAGAAATTCCCTGTTTTGCCTTAACATCACCAGAAGCGGGATCGGATGCCAGTGCTATTACAGATGTTGGTATTGTTTGTGAAGGTGAATTTTTAGGCAAAAAAATAATTGGCATGAAATTAACTTGGGATAAGCGCTACATTACTTTAGCACCAGTTGCAACTGTTTTGGGTCTTGCCTTTAAATTATATGATCCCGAGAAATTATTAGGCGAAAAAGAAGCTTTAGGCATCACTCTTTGTTTGATGCCTACAACACACCCAGGGGTTGTGTGCGGTCCTCGGCATTTTCCTTTATACCAATCATTTATGAATGGTCCTACGCGTGGTACAGAAGTGTTTGTGCCTTTAGATTGGATCATTGGCGGTAAAGAGATGATTGGTAAGGGTTGGCACATGTTGGTTGAATGCTTGTCAGCGGGTCGTGGTATCTCTTTGCCTGCATTAATGGCGGCTTCTTCACAAGTAGCGTATCGTGCAACAGGCGCTTATGCACGTATTCGAAAACAATTTAATCTGTCTATTGGCAAATTTGAAGGCGTGGCAGCCGCAATGGCTAACATTGTGGGCAATACCTATATGATTGAAGCCACACGCTTATTAACTTTAAGCGCATTAGCTCAAAAAGTGCGACCCAGTATTGTAACAGCCATTGTTAAATATCATCTTACTGAAATGGGTCGTCAAGTGATCAATCATGCGATGGACGTTCATGGTGGGCGCGGCATTATGTTGGGTGCTAATAATTATTTGGCGAATACTTATGCAAGCATTCCTATTAGCATTACGGTTGAGGGTGCTAACATATTAACGCGAAATTTGATTATTTTTGGACAAGGCGTGATTCGATGCCATCCGTATCTGCAAGCAGAGATGAACGCAATGTCTGAACCCGATGAAGCACAAGGCATCAAGTGTTTTGATCGTGTTATTTTTAAGCATTTTCAATATCTATTATCGAACAAAGTAAGATTGTTGTTTCACTCTTTAACGGCTGGCGGTTTTTGTGATGTGCCGCGAACGTTGGCTTTTAAGGTTTATTATAAGCAGTTAAGCCGAATGACGATTGCTTTGTCTTTTGTTTCTGATGTTGCATTAATGCGCTTAGGCGGTAAATTAAAGCGCTGTGAGCGATTGTCTGCCCGTTTAGGTGATGTGCTTAGTTATTTATATTTAGCCTCGGCCGTTTTAAAATATTCTAAAGACTTTGGCAATAAAAAAGAGGATGCGGTTGCTGTCAATTGGTGTGTACAAAATTGTTTGTATCAGATCCAAGAAGCGTTTTTAGAATTTTGTCATAATTTTCCGAATCGTTGGATAGGTAAGTGCTTGCGCTTGTTCATTTTTCCTTATGGTCGTGCTTATCAACGGCCTAAAGATATTTTGGAGCATCAGCTAGCAGCACAGATGATGATGCCGGGAGAGTTTAGAAACCGCTTAACGACGCATTGCTATTTTGGTAAGATGAACTCTAATCCTGTTGCTCAACTGGATGAGACATTAGATAAGATGATGGCGGCAGAAGTTGCTTTTATCAAATTGGAAGCATTGATTAAACAGGGACGAGTACCCAAGAAGCTGTCTTTAACAGAGAGTTTGGAAAAAGCGGCTGCAGCCCAAATGCTAACAGAGGAAGAAATGCATTTGCTGCGTGACTTTGATGAAGCGCGACAAAAAGCGATTCGTGTGGATGAATTTGCAGTATTAAATGGAAGTCGAGTATGAAAAATGAAAGTCAAGCTGTTTATGTTGTAGATGGGTTGCGTACCCCTTTTATTAAAGCAGTGGGAAGACCAAATCCTTTATCAGCCGCGGATTTGGCCGTGGCAGCTGCGGGGCCCTTGTTAGCACGTCAACCGTTTAAACCAAGCGAGATCGATGAGGTTATTGTAGGATGTGTGGCACCGCAAGCAGATGAAGTAAATATTGCGCGGATTATTGCTTTAAGATCAGGGTGCGGTATTCATATGCCTGCTTTTACGGTACAAAGAAATTGTGCATCTGGTTTGCAGGCCATAGACAACGCTGTGTTGAATATTAGAAGCGGCAAATCAGCACTTGTGTTAGCAGGCGGGACAGAGTGTATGAGCCGTGCTCCTTTGTTGTATCCCAGTGATATGGCGGTTTTTTTAGCAGGATTAAGATCGCGTAAAGATATTTTCAGTAAATTGATAGCGCTTTTAAAATTTAGACCTTATTTTTTAAAACCGATTCTTTCTTTAATAAAAGGACTGAATGATCCAGTTGTTAATTTGTCTATGGGGCAAACAGCAGAAAATTTGGCTTACCAATTTGACATGACACGTGAGGCGATGGATGCTTTTTCTGTTCAAAGTCATGAGAGAGCCATTGCTGCACAAAAACAGGGCTTGTTTGAAGAAATAACGCCGTTGTTTGATTGGCAAGGTGGCGTAATCGATTCGGATAATGGCGTGCGAGCAGGTTCTACTGTCGAAAAATTAGCAGAATTGAAACCCGTTTTTGATAAGCCGTTTGGTCATGTAACGGCGGGTAATAGTTCGCAAGTGACCGATGGCGCTGCTTTTTTGATTTTGGCGAACGAAGCGAGTGTCAAAAAATATCATTTGCCAGTTTTAGGGAAAGTAATAGATACGGCTTGGGTGGCCTTAGATCCGGCTGTGATGGGTTTAGGTCCCGTATATGCTATTCAAAAATTGCTTGAAGGGCAGCATTTATCATTTTCAGAGATCGATTATTGGGAAATCAACGAAGCCTTTGCAGCGCAAGTGTTGGCTTGTTTAAAATCGTTAGCGGAAATTCCACCCGAAAAATTAAATGTCGATGGGGGTGCCATTGCCATTGGGCATCCGGTTGGTGCCACAGGTGCGCGATTGGTGTTGCATTTGCTGCATGTTTTAAAAAGAACGGGTGCTAAGCGGGGTGTTGCCAGTTTGTGTATCGGGGGTGGGCAAGGCGGCGCGATGTTATTGGAGGCGTGTTAAGATGGATACAATAAATTATCAGCATTGGCATATCGAACGAGATGAAGATAATATTGTTTGGCTAACGTTTGATAAACAAAATTCAAAAACAAACACCATCGATCTCGTTGTATTAACAGAATTTTTATCTATTATTCAATCTTTAGAGCGTGACACAAAACCACAGGGCTTGATTATTCATTCTTCTAAAAAAAGTGGATTTTGTGCAGGTGCTGATGTTCAACAATTTAGCAACATGGCGTCTGTCGATACGATTGCGAATTTGATACATCAAGGTCAAGCTGTTTTTAATCATCTCGCTCATGTCTCTTTTCCAACGGTTGCATTAATTGAAGGCTATTGTTTGGGTGGTGGTTTAGAATTAGCATTAGCTTGTCGTTATCGTATCGCTATAGAGGATGCTAAAACCAAATTGGGGTTACCTGAAGTGCGATTAGGTATTCAACCAGGATGGGGCGGCAGTGTTCGTCTTGCGAGACTAATCGGTGGATTAAAAGCCATGGATTTAATTTTATCGGGTCGTACTTTAAACACAAAAGTCGCCAGTAAAATGGGTGTTGTGGATGCGTCGGTACCGAAACGTCAGCGCTTTATGGCTGCTCGTCATTTTATAAAAACGCAGCCTAAGGTTAGGACAGCAAATTGGTTCGAACAGCTTAGTAATTTGTCTTTTGTACGACTTATTTTAGGTAAATATTTATTGAAACGCCTTTCTTCTAAAGTAAATTGCGTGCATTATCCAGCGCCGTATGCAGCGTTACAACAGTGGATCGAACATGACGTATCTAGCGATGCCGCATTTGTAGCAGAAGCAAAATCGGTTTGCGAATTGGCTCAGCATGTAACTGCGCATAATTTATTGCGAGTTTTTGAACTACAAGAAAAATTAAAACATTTAGCGTCTGAATATAGCTTTCAGCCTGAGCAAGTGCATGTGGTTGGCGCGGGTGTGATGGGTGGTGATATTGCTGCTTGGTGTGCTTTAAAAGGACTACGGGTTACGCTACAAGATCAAAATAAATTAGCGGTTGCAGCAGCTTTAGGACGTGCCAAAATTTTATTTAAAAAACAATTAAAAGAGCCACATTTGGTACAAGCGGCTATGGATAGATTAATGCCTGATCTACACGGAATAGGTATTAAAACAGCCGATTTAATTATCGAGGCTATTATCGAAAAAGTCGAAGCCAAAAAAGCGTTGTTTGTAACCTTAGCAAAAGAAGCAAAAATTGATGCCATTTTTGCCACCAATACTTCAACAATTCCCTTAAAAGAGTTTAGCGATGATCCAAAAGTGCAACAACGAATTATCGGTATGCATTTCTTTAATCCTGTTGCCAGAATGCCTTTAGTAGAGATTATTTATACAGAACATTCAACACCAGATCTCATTCAAAAAGGTATGGCTTTTGTGCGTGGGATTGAAAAAATTCCCTTGCAAGTTAAAAGTTCACCTGGGTTTTTGGTGAATCGTATTTTACTCCCTTATTTGTTAGAAAGCGTGCGCTTATTGGAGTCGGGTGTTCCTGCAGCTGCTATTGACAAAGCAGCAGTGGATTTTGGTATGCCAATGGGGCCTATCGAACTTGCTGATACGGTAGGCTTGGATGTTTGCCTTTATGGCGCAGAAAATTTAAGTCATTATTTTAAAATTTCTATTCCAGCTGAATTACGACAACGTGTCGAAGCAGGCAATTTAGGCAAAAAAACCGGTCAAGGATTTTATCAATTCAAAAATGGAAAAATCATTCGCCCGAAATTAGCAGAGCATTATCGATTGCCAGAAGATGTGCTTGATCGCTTGATATTATCGATGCTGAACGAAGCTGTTGCTTGCTTAAGAGAAGGTATTGTGTCAGATGCTGATGCCTTAGACGCAGGCATGGTATTGGGTACCGGATTTGCACCGTTTCGCGGAGGACCGATGCATTATAAGGCAGAGGAGGGCGACTCTTTATTGCTGCAACGATTGAATTTATTAGCGCAACGTTATGGGGATCGATTTTTGCCGGATGCGGGTTGGCGGTAGACTTAGGATGATGGGGTCAAATCTAGATTGCGTACTGCGAAATAAATCAGTACGCAATCTAGATTTGACCCCATTAGCTCCATTAGCTTAATTGGTATGCAACGCACGTGGGATTTTGTATAATCGCATAGTTAGTGAATTGGGTGGTTACGATCGTATGGGGTTTGCCAGGTTTGTAACTAAAATTTGGGGATGTTTCCCTTTAACTTTTAGCAATGGATTTAAGACGCTATGCCACGGAAAACAGATAAACGTGTTCGTTTAATTGAAGCAGCAAAAGTGTTAATTCACCAAAAAGGGTTTAATCAAACGACACTTGCAGATATTGCACAAGAAGCGGATGTTCCTTTAGGGAATGTCTATTATTATTTTAAAACCAAAGAAGCGATTGGTGAAGCTGTTATCGAAAGACGCGCTGCTGAAAATAACGAACTTTTTAGCAAGTTGGATGAAATCCCAGATGCTAAGGCACGATTAGTTGCTTTACTTCAGTTTACACCAGAAGATTTGGAATTAACGGCACGATATGGTTGTCCCGTCGGTGGCTTATGCCAAGAGCTAGGTAAGCAAGGTGGATCACTGGCAGATCAAGCTGCTAAATTATTGCATGATTTATTGATGTGGTGTGAAACGCAATTTCGATCTTTTGGCTTTGGCGATAAAGCAGCGGATTATGCTTTAAATTTGGTGTCGAATATACAAGGCATTTATTTGTTAACGCATACCTTTAAAGATCCAAAGCTGGCTACACGACAAGCTAAAGTTCTACAGGAATGGTTAGATAAATTGACTGCAGGTGTTCGTCAGAAAACAACTGAAATGGCATAATATGTCATGGATATGCATGGGTGGACCATCGTGTCCGCTCATGGTATTTTGATGTTACGTCGGCGGTCATGGTAAACAACAAGTAATATGATAGAAATTAATCCATTTATACAAAAAATTAAAGATTTGGTTGCAAGGACAAAAGCCCTTCGGGGGTATCTTTGACTACGATCTCAAATCCGAACGATTAACCGAGGTTAACGCTTTACTTGAAGATTCTGCTATTTGGCAGAATCCAACCAAAGCGCAAGAATTGGGTCGAGAACGATCCGAATTAGAAAAAGTCGTCGCAACCATTCAAACCTTAGAACAAGGTCTAAACGAATTACAAGCGTTGCTCGATTTAGCCATTGAAGAGCAAGATAACGAAATCCTTCAAGCTTTATTGACAGAAGAGGAGCGCCTTAGCACGCTCGTGGAACGGCTTGAATTTCAACGCATGTTTCCGAATAAAATGGATCCTAATAATGCATTTATGGATATTCAATCGGGTTCTGGTGGTACAGAAGCACAAGATTGGGCAGAAATGCTATTAAGGATGTACTTAAAATGGGGCGAACGCCGTGGATTTAAAACAACACTGATAGAAGTCTCGGAAGGCGAAGTGGCTGGTATTAAAAGTGTAACGATTCAATTTGAAGGCGAGTATGCCTATGGTTGGTTAAGAACAGAAATGGGCGTGCATAGACTGGTTCGCAAATCGCCTTTTGATTCGGGTAATCGCAGGCATACCTCCTTTGCTTCTGTTTTTGTGTATCCTGAAATTGATGATGATATTGAAATTGATATTAACCCTGCGGATTTGCGCATTGATACGTATCGTGCCAGTGGTGCTGGTGGTCAGCATGTCAATAGAACGGATTCGGCTATTCGAATCACGCATATACCCACCAATACCGTAGTGCAGTGTCAAAGTGATCGTTCGCAGCATAAAAATCGTGCGTATGCGATGAAACAATTAAAAGCGAAGTTGTATGAGCTTGAGAACCAAAAGCGAGTCCAGGAAAAACAAATATTGGAAGATGCAAAAGCAGATATTGGCTGGGGCAGCCAAATTCGATCTTATGTCTTAGATCAATCGCGTGTTAAAGATTTACGCACCGGTTTTGAGACCACAGATACCACCAGTGTTTTAAATGGGCATTTAGATTCTTTTATTGAAGCAAGTTTAAAGGCAGGATTATGACAGAAATAGAAATTTTAGACGATACCAATGAACAAATAACACAGCGTAAATCCAAACTCTTGAAGCTTCGAGAAAAGGGCAACCCTTTTCCAAACGCGTTTAGGCGATCGCACTTGGCGCTGGAATGTCTGTCTTATGCGCAAGAAACACCGGAAAGTTTAGAAAAAGAAAACATTCAGGTAGCTGTGGCGGGTCGGATGATGACGCGTCGCCTGATGGGAAAAGCCAGTTTTGTGCATCTTCAAGATATGTCTGGGCGTATTCAATTATATATTAAACAAGACGGTTTGCCAGAAGGTGTGTACGATGAATTTCAATCGTGGGATTTGGGAGATATATTAGGTGTAGCGGGTGTTTTATTTAAAACCAAAACTGGCGAGTTGTCTATCAAAGTAGCTCAGATACAATTATTAACGAAGGCATTACGACCTTTGCCCGATAAATGGCATGGCTTAACTGATCATGAAAAACGATATCGTCAACGTTATTTAGATCTCATCGTTAATGAAGAAACGCGCCAGACATTTATCATACGTTCTAAAATTATTCAAACTTTGCGTGATTTTTTAACGCATCGAGATTTCTTAGAAGTTGAAACGCCGATGATGCAAATAATCCCAGGAGGTGCTGCAGCTAAGCCTTTTATTACACATCATAATGCCTTAGATATGGATCTTTATTTGCGTATTTCACCAGAATTATATTTAAAAAGATTAGTCGTCGGCGGCTTCGAACGGGTGTTTGAGATTAATCGCAATTTTAGAAACGAGGGTCTTTCAACGCGGCATAATCCAGAATTTACGATGGTAGAATTTTATCAAGCGTATGCGGATTATTTTGACTTAATGAATTTAACGGAAGAACTTTTAAGAGAAATCGTTCAAAAAACCTTAGGCACTTTAGCCGTCAACTATCAAGATAAAGTGCTGGATTTTGCTAAGCCCTTCGAGCGATATACCATTAAGGAAGCCATTTTACATTTTAATGCGGATATTAAAAGTGCAGATTTAGAAGACTACACAATTCTAACAAGCTTATTGAAAAAACAGGGAATTTCTGTTGATAAAGCCTGGGGTTTAGGGCGATTACAATTAGAATTATTTGATGGTACGGTTGAATCTAAATTGCAGCAGCCGACTTTTATTACTGAATATCCAACCGAAGTGTCGCCATTAGCTCGTTGTAACGACAAAAATCCTGAAGTGACCGATCGTGCAGAGTTATTTATCGCAGGACGTGAAATTGCGAATCTTTTTTCAGAGTTAAATGATGCAGAAGATCAAGCCGCGCGTTTTCAAAAGCAGGTGGAAGCCAAAGAATCGGGTGATGAAGAAGCGATGCATTTTGACAATGATTATGTAGTTGCGCTCGAGCATGGCTTACCGCCAACCGCAGGCGAAGGCATTGGTATTGATCGATTGGTGATGTTATTAACAGATTCCCCATCGATTCGAGATGTGTTGCTGTTTCCGCATATGAAAAGGCTAGTGTAACTTTTTATTGTCTACCCTTAACACCCAATATCTCAGTGCGACTAACGCTAACGACTGTTCCAATAATTTCTTTACTGTTATCTGCATGATGTAAGTTTGTACCTGGCAGCGGAATATTTTCAGCATCTGGTACAGGCAGATGAAACAATTTGGATGTTGTATTCGCGCGATATTCCATTCTGGCAACAATTTCTTGACCACAATAGCAGCCTTTATGAAAACTGATAGCGCCTAAGGCAGGCAAGTTGAGACTGTGTGGTAGAAATTGTTCAATGGTTTCTGGCCAAATTTCAGGAATACCTGCTTGTATATCGAGAGATTTCCATGCATCAAAATCAGTTGTGGCAGAATGATAAGTTTCCAGTAATTGATCCCATATGGGTTTAATAACCTGTGATAAACCAATCAGCTCGAAGCGTTTATATGGTACAGGACTTGGTAATGACAGTAGAATAACATCTTGAAGATTATTCAGTACAGCACCTTTCCATTCGGTGCCTATAAACCAAATGCCGATTCGCTGCCATTGCTCACTCACATCTGCCAGTATGACTTTAGAAAATCGTGCGTATTTTTTTAGCGTAGCTAATGTGTTTGGCAGTACGCCAATGGGCAATTGTAAAAAATAAGATTTTTGATGCAGAAAAATCCGAAACAAAGCACGGATGCGGCCTTTGGCATTACAATAAGCTGCGAATCCTGGCTGCGCGTCTGTAATCGTTCTAAGGTCGGCGGTTATTTGTCCTTGTAGAAATGTCTCTGCATCTGTTCCAGACACAGAAATAAGCCCATAAAATGGGTTCAGATCGATCAGCATTATTTTCCTTGTGATTAGCTAAAGAAACTCTATAATATACGAAGCATATCATATTAGGATGATAATGGAAGCCTTTATGGAAAGCGAGACGATTACATTACCCAGTACTGCGAGCGTTCGATGGCAGTGTCGGCGCGGCATGTTGGAATTAGATATACTTTTACTGCCTTTTTTTGATGCCATTTACGAGACTTTAAGTGTAAAACAAAAAAGAGCTTTTATTGATTTATTAGTTTTTCCCGATCAAGAAATTTATGCGTTTTTACTCGCCCGACAAATACCGGATAGCCTTGCTTTGCAATCTATAGTACAACATATACGCGGGTTTTCACAGCAGAGATAAAAGCGTTTGCAAAGAGTTGAATTTGTATTGGGATTTTCTAGGCGGTTATTCTTTTTTTTCAGTACAATCTATTTGGCCGCTGTGATGATTATCATCAATTTGCCGTGGCTTATTATGTTTAAACTAGCCAGTATGACATTTTTAAGTTGGCATTTTTGGCAACTGGTGAATCTGCATGTAAAAAGGCACGCTAAAAAATCGGTGGTTTATATTTGGCAAGATTCTACTGGACGTTGGGGATGCCTAACCCATCATCAAAAAGCAGCGACAGGAGAGCTCCAAGGTGACAGCTTTAAGAGCACATTTTTTTTGGTTTTGCGTTTTCGCCTTAAAGCAGGCACGCGCAATGTGATTGTGCCTGTAGATGCACTGAATCCATTAGAATATCGACAATTGTGTGCCCGTCTTAATTTTTAATTTTACACATGATATTACACATTGAAATAAAATTTTTGGTTCACTAAACTAAAAATTGAACAATGACATATTGCCAAAAGGACTGATGAATGATAACGAAATGATAATGAGAGGAGGCGAGTCCATATGCACAACACCAGAGAAGATAGTGAATTAATTGAAGCGATGAAACAAGGGGATTCTAAAGCCTTTGATAGTTTGATGATGCGTTATCAAAACCGTGTTTTTAAAATTGTTTCGCGATTTGTAAAAGATCCGAATGAGTCTTTAGATGTTTGCCAAGAAGTATTTATTAAGGCTTATCGTGCGTTAAATAAATTCCGGGCAGAAAGTTCATTTTACACTTGGTTATATCGTATTTCTGTTAATACGGCTAAAAATTTCGTTATTGCACAAGGACATCGATTACCAGATATTGATATTGACATTATGGATATGGATAGATTTATGATGCGCAATAGCCTAAAAGAATTTAGCACGCCAGAACGTTTAATGATGCGCGATGAAATTGAATTAGTTGTATATAACACAATTGCGCGTATGCCGAGTGATTTACAAACGGCAATTAAGCTGCGGGAAATAGATGGCATGTCATATGAAGAGATATCCGACGTTATGCATTGTCCTGTAGGGACGGTGCGATCCCGTATCTTTAGAGCTCGCTCGGTTATAGAAAAGAACGTCCAACCACTCTTATAAATAAGTTAATCAACTTGTTTTTTCTAATGCATAGAACTGAGAAATCAGGTAAAATCGCCTAACAATTTCAAATTGAGGCTTTTTTATTTTGTCTAATATGCAGCGAATTCGGAATTTTTCTATTATTGCCCATATTGATCATGGGAAATCCACGCTAGCTGATCGATTTATTCAGATTTGCGGGGGCTTAAGCGATCGTGAAATGTCAGCGCAAGTCTTGGATTCGATGGATCTGGAGCGAGAACGCGGTATTACCATTAAAGCGCAATGTGTGACCTTGAATTTTAAAGCCAGTGATGGTCAAACTTACCATTTAAATTTTATTGATACGCCAGGACATGTGGATTTTGCCTACGAAGTCTCTCGGTCTTTGGCGGCTTGCGAAGGTGCTTTATTGGTTGTTGATGCAGCGCAAGGCGTAGAAGCCCAAACCGTTGCGAATTGTTACACTGCGCTCGAACAAGGACTTGATGTTATTCCGGTTTTAAACAAAATTGATTTGCCACAAGTAGAGCCTGAACGGGTTATTAAAGAAATTGAAGAGATTATTGGCATTGAAGCTGAAGACGCACTTAAAATTAGCGCAAAAAGTGGCTTAGGCGTGGTTGATTTATTACAGCGTTTAGTGACTGCTGTTCCACCGCCTGTGGGAGATGTTGATGCGCCGTTGCAAGCCTTAATTATTGATTCTTGGTTTGATAGTTATTTGGGCGTTGTTTCTTTGGTGCGTATTAAAAATGGCGTTTTGCGGCCAGGCGACAAAATGTTGGTGATGTCTACCGGTAAAATGCATTTGGTAGATGAACTCGGTGTTTTTACGCCGAAACGTGTTAAGTGGGAAGCGTTATCGGCTGGCGAAGTTGGATTTGTCATTGCTGGCATTAAAGATATTCATGGTGCACCGGTCGGAGATACCATTACATTAGCAAAAAACCCAGCGGATAAACCATTACCCGGTTTTCAGGTATGTCAGCCTAAAGTTTATGCGGGTTTATTTCCGGTTGATTCGGAGGATTACGAAGATTTTAGGGATGCATTGGCCAAACTGAAATTAAATGATTCTTCTTTATTTTTTGAGCCAGAAGTGTCTCATGCATTAGGATTTGGGTTTCGATGCGGGTTTTTGGGGTTATTGCACATGGAAATCGTGCAAGAGCGCTTAGAGCGAGAATATCATTTAAATTTAATTACCACAGCGCCGACAGTTATTTACGAAGTCGTGACGAGAAAAGGGGAGGTTGTTATCGTTGATAACCCCTCGAAATTACCCGATCCCGGTATCATTGAAGAAATGCGAGAACCGATTGTAGAGGCCAATATGTTGGTGCCGCAGACTTACTTGGGCAGTGTGATGACACTATGTACCGAAAAACGAGGTGTGCAGACCAAATTGTTGTATCTCGGTTCTCAAGTTTCTTTAACGTATGAATTACCGATGAACGAAGTGGTGTTAGATTTTTTTGATAAATTAAAATCGGTAAGCCGAGGTTTTGCTTCTTTAGATTATCATTTTATTCGTTTTCAATCTGCGGATTTGGTAAAACTAGATATTTTAATTAATTCAGAAAAAGTGGATGCATTAGCCTGGATTGTACATCGAGATAAAGCCTTTGCGCGTGGACGTGAATTAACTGATAAGTTACAGGAAATTATTCCGAGACAAATGTTTGATATTGCGATACAAGCGGCGATTGGTGCACATATTATTGCGCGTTCTACGGTAAAAGCTTTGCGAAAAAATGTGACAGCTAAATGTTATGGCGGCGATGTGTCTCGTAAACGCAAGCTTTTAGATAAGCAAAAAAAAGGGAAAAAGCGAATGAAACAGGTAGGTAAAGTAGAAATTCCACAAGATGCTTTTTTGGCAATTTTAAAAGTGGATAAAGATAAAAAAGGGTGAAAAAATGCGATTTTCTGAAATTTTATTAACTTTAACGGTAACGACGGGCGCTATTTGGGTAGTAGATGCTTTATTTTTTAAAGCGAAGCGAGAAAAAAAGGCATTTTCGGGAGCTGCCGATATCAAGGAGCCGTGGTGGGTGGAGTATGCAAAATCTTTTTTCCCGATTCTCTTGATTGTTTTTATTTTACGTTCGTTTTTAGCAGAGCCTTTTCGAATACCTTCTGGTTCGATGCGCCCTACTTTACTGGAAGGTGATTTGATTCTGGTTAACAAATATGATTATGGGTTACGGTGGCCAATATTGGGCAATCAAATGATTAAAATAGGTTTGCCAAAGCGGGGCGATGTGATTGTTTTTAAACATATAAAAAGCAATGGCGAATCGATAGACATGATAAAGCGGGTTGTGGGATTACCAAATGAACATGTGCAATATAAAGATAAAACGATTTATATTAATGGGGAACCTGTTAAACAAGTATTTCAGCGTGAAAAGCAAGATGTGGGTCCAGAAGGTCCTTCAGTGATCGTTCGAGAATTGGAAGAAGCATTGGGGACTCATAAACACCAAATTTTCACGCAGCCGCAAGGATTATATGAATCCCGTTACCCTTATGATGATATTATTGTGCCAGAAGGTCAATATTTTGTGATGGGTGATAATCGAGATAATAGCGGTGATAGTCGTTTTTGGGGGTTTGTAAAAGATATTGATGTTCAAGGCCGTGCAGTAGCGATTTGGATGAGTTGGGATAGTAGTCAGTACGACATGTCTTGGTATCGTGCTTTATGGCATCGTGTTCGTTGGCATCGCATTGGGGCTATTCCATAATGACAACACCTTGGATGGAAAAAGCAGCGCATCTTGCAAAAAAACTAAATCATGCTTTTTCAGATATTAAGCTTTTACATGCTGCAATTACACATCGCTCAAGCAGTGAGATTAATAATGAGCGCTTAGAATTTTTGGGCGATTCTATTTTGAATTTTGTGGTTGCTGCAGAATTATATGAGCGATTTCCAAAAGCGCGCGAAGGCGATTTAACTCGATTGCGTGCGTTGTTGGTCAGAGGAGAAACAGTGGCTGAAGTTGCCAAAGAATTAAGTGTTGGCGAATATCTAAGTTTAGGGGTAGGCGAACGTAAGAGCGGTGGTCATCAACGGGTTTCCATTTTAGCAGATGCCTTAGAAGCGATTATCGGAGCGATTTATTTAGATGCCAGTTTAGTGGTTTGTCGAGCGTGTATTTTGCGTTGGTATGAAGCGCGATTTAATGCTTTAGTACCGGGCGTTTCACAAAAAGATGCAAAAACACAATTACAAGAATATATGCAGGCACGACGCGTTCCTTTACCCGAATATCGTGTGATTAAGATGAATGGTGATGCGCATAACCCGTTGTTTGAGGTGCAGTGTATTTTTGCTTTATTGGAAGGACCTTTTATGGGTGTTGCAAATACACGTAGAAAAGCAGAACAAAATGCAGCAGATGCAGCGCTACAGGCACTGAAACATGTACGATAATAATGTTGATACAGTGTGTGGATATGTAGCGATTGTGGGTCGTCCTAATGTTGGAAAATCTACACTGTTAAATCATATTTTAGGTGAAAAATTAAGCATTACTTCTAGAAAACCGCAAACGACGCGGCATCGATTATTGGGTGTTAAGACCGTTAATAATGTACAGACAATTTATGTTGATACGCCAGGCATGCATCTTCAAGAGGCACATCTTTTAAATAAATGGATGAATCAAGAAGCCCGCCGTGCATTGATTGATATTGATGTGATTATTTTCGTGGTCGATGGCTTGCAATGGTGTTTGGAAGATCAATTGGTTTTTGATCTGATTACGCAAACAAAACGGCCTATTATTTTAGCAGTCAATAAAGTGGATACGCTGATAGAAAAAACAAGCTTATTACCTTATTGCGAATCACTGACCTCAAAGTTTAGATTTGCGGATATTATTCCATTATCGGCGATAGAAAAAACCAATATTGATGCATTAGAGCGCAGTGTTGCTTGTTATTTACCGAAAAGTCCGCATTATTTTCCAGCAGGACAAATAACGGATCGAACGCCTCGGTTTAGAATGGCTGAAATTATTCGAGAAAAATTAGTGCGATCTTTAGGGGCAGAGCTGCCTTATGCTGCCACTGTTGAAATAGAAATGTATAAAAGTGATCAATCCGAAACAGTGCCTTTAATCAGTGCTATTATTTGGGTAGAACGCGAGGGACAAAAACCGATTGTGATTGGTAAAAAGGGTGAGCGGATTAAGGAGATTGGTATTCGATCGCGTAAAGATATCGAAAAATTTTTAGGACACCAAGTCCATTTGAAATTATGGGTAAAGGTACGCAGTGGGTGGTCAGATGACGAGCGTGCCTTAAAAAGCTTAGGCTATATGGATTTGGAATAAAGATGCGCCGCTTTGAAGGACAATTGGCTTATGTATTGCATACCAGACCTTATCGCGAGACCAGTTTTTTATCCGAGTTTTTAACAAAAGATTACGGTCGCATCAGTGTTGTAGCAAAAGGGATACGGCGGCCAAAATCTCGAGGCCGTGGTTTATTACAACCATTTATTCCATTGGTTATTTCTTGTGTGGGTCGGGGAGCATTATTAACGTTAACAAATTTTGATGCAGCAAGTGTTGCCCCGGTATTAACAGGCCGTCGCGCTGTTAGCGCTTTTTATCTGAATGAATTATTGTTTCGCTTGATGCATTATGAAGATCCAAATCCTGACTTGTTTTCTTGCTACCACAAGGCTTTAAGTGAATTAGAAAAAGCCACGGACGTACAAGTTGTACTGCGGTTATTTGAAAAATCTTTATTAAAAATCTTGGGGTATGAACTTCAATTACTGAAAGACGTGAAAACAGGAGAAGCCATTTGTCCTGAAAGAGCGTATTTGTTCGATCCGGCTAGTGGACCGCTTTTGGCCGAAAGGCATCACTTTGCTTCGGGTATCAAATCGAAAGAGGTTTTTAAAGGGAAAAGCTTATTAGCGTTAGCAGCGGAATCTTTGCATGATGTAGATGTTTTAAGCGATCTCAAGCGACTAATGCGATTAGCCTTAGCGCCGCATTTAGGCGATAAACCTTTAGCGAGTAGAAAATTATTATGAAAATTGTAGGTATTGGTACCGATATTGTTTCTATAAACCGTATTAAAGTCATTTGGGATCGTTTTGGTTTTGCTTTTGCGAATCGAATTTTAGCAGAATCGGAATTAATACGTTTAGAACGCGCTCGTCATCCCGTTGCATTTTTAGCAAAGCGTTATGCAGCCAAAGAGGCCGTTGCAAAAGCATTAGGGACGGGTTTTAGACCAGAGGGAATATTATTAAAAGAGATCAGTGTTAATAATAATGCATTAGGGCGGCCTTATTTAGAATTTTCTGGCGAAGCGAAACGTGAGATGGTGAAGCTTAAAGTTAAAGAAAGCCATTTGACCCTGTCAGACGAAAAAGAATTTGCAGTGGCTTTTGTCGTATTAGTCAGTGAATAAAAAAAGCCCTAACGCATTCATAAACGCGGGGGTTTACTCTCCCTCTCGTAAAACGCTCTCCACAGCAAGATTAAACGCCTCTAAGCAGGGCTCAACCATAGCGGGTTCACAGGCGGCGACGGCTGTTTCTAAGGCTTCCACACAATGCTTCAATTGAGGTACGCCGCAGTAACAACAAGCACCGTGCAGTTTATGTACACGTTCACGTAAGGTGGACCACTTTCTTGCTTGGTAATCTTGGTTTATACATTCTTTTTCGAGTGATAAAATGGCTTTCAATTTTTCAAAAAACTCATAGGCTAATTCCATTTTCCCGCCAGCAAGTTTTTTAGCAAGTGCCCAATCAATTGCAGCAGCATCGTTTTGGATCTCTGCTGATGATTGCGGCTGCAGTGCTACCCATTTTTCGATCATGTTCCTGAGTGCTATTTCCCCAATGGGTTTTTCCAGGTAATCATTAATGCCATTTTCAAATAAGAATTTTTTCTCGTTGCCAACGATGTGCGCGGTTAGGGCAATAATAGGCACGGCATTTCGTCGGTATTCCGCTTCTATTGTTCGAATAATATGTGCAGTTTCGACACCATTGAGATTGGGCATTCGGATATCCATTAATATTAAATTGAAAGTTCTTTGACGTACGGCTGCAATCGCTGCTTTACCGCTATCTGCTGTGGTCACCGCAGCACCCATCTCTTCTAATAAGATACGGATTAATTTTAAGTTTTCGGAATTGTCATCTACCGCTAAAATACTGCAGGGTAACGGTAGTGGATCTGTAGGCGGCAACAAAACAAGTGGTTCGGACAGTAGGGTCGGTTCTAGCGCTTCTAAAACACATGTGATTTGAAAAGTAAACCAAAATGTGGAACCTTGCTGTAGTTCGCTCTCAACCCCAATTGTACCACCCAGCTGTTCGACTAATTTTTTGCAAATCACTAATCCCAGACCTGTACCCCCTACTACTTTATGGGTGGTTTCTGTTTTTATTTGATTAAACGCATGGAATAGGATTTTTTGTTCTTCAACAGATAAACCAATACCTGTGTCAGTCACATGTATGCGAATGCTAGGTTCTGAGAAAGATTGATTTTCAAACATGACCCGAACAATGACACTGCCGTGTTCTGTAAATTTAATGGCATTATTGACTAGATTTGTCACAATTTGTTTGATACGCAACGGATCGCTCAATACATGTCTTGGCACATCTGAGTAAATAAGTGGGATCAGCGCAATGTTTTTTTCCTGTGCATGCGGTAGTAACAGATTCAATGTTTCGTCTATACATTCTCGCACATCCATAATCGATCGTTCTATGCGTAATTTTCCAGCTTCCATTTTTGAGAAATCCAGAATATCGTTTAGAATGGCGAGTAAGTTATTAGCGCATTTTTGGAGTGTAGAAAGATATTCTTGCTGCTTTTGGTTGAGTTCTGTTTTTTGTAATAAATGAATAAACCCAATCACGCCATTCAACGGTGTGCGGATTTCGTGGCTCATGTCGGCTAAAAATTCCGATTTAATTTTATTAGCATGTTCTGCAGCTTTTCTAGCCATGTCGAGTTCAATATTTTGCACTTCAATGGTTTCAAGCGTACGTCTTAGACTGAAAGTTGCTTGATTAATTTTGTGTTGAAGTTCGTTGTGATCATTTTCCAAGATTTCTGCCATGGTGTTAATGCTGGTAACAAGACTATTTAAGTCTGAATACGACGAAACTTGTAGGCGAGCATTCAGCTCACCGTCTCGAATTTTGTTAATGACTTTTCTTATTTCAAGCATAATCTTTGTGAGCGTGTGACTCATTCGATAAGCGAGTAATGCACTGATGCTAAGGCTAAATAAAAAAATCAGCATAGCTTTAAGAAGAACAGCATAGCCATACAATTTGATGGACTCAGTTTCTAACTCAAGATTTAACCCTCCCCCGAGAGTTTCCGTCTGACCTAGACTGGAATAGGCGTACACAAAGTGCATTATCAATAATACGCCCGTGATAACGGTGGGTGCTAATGCTAGTAAGAATGTACGATGTTTAATCCGAAATTGCATAGCGATCATTGTGCCGGGTTTAATATACGCACGCAATATTATTTTTATAGTTGTGTTTCTGTTATTATCATCTCTTTATCTTTGTAGAATGCCTGAATGATTTGAATTACTTCTGCTGGGGAATCCGCAAATGTCCAAAACTCCAAGTGACTTTCATCAATCATATTTTCCGCTACTAATGTGTTTTTAAACCATTGCAGCAATGGGCGCCAAAAAGGCTCATTCACTAAAATAATGGGTATACGTCGTGTTTTACCCGTTTGTATTAAGGCGATTATTTCTGCAAATTCATTTAATGTACCATATCCGCCAGGCAACACGACATAGGCGACGGCATATTTAACAAACATAATTTTTCGCGTAAAAAAATGCCTAAAACGCAAAGAAATATCTTGATAACGGTTGGAAGGTTCTTGTGTGGGTAATTCTATGTTGAGACCGATGCTAAAAGAACGACCTTTATAAGCACCTTTATTAACGGCTTCCATTGAACCAGGCCCGCCGCCTGTAACGACTGAGTAACCTGCATCAGAGAGTTGTAGACCAAGCGATTCTGCAAAAAGATAATTTGTCTCTCCGGGTTTTGTCCTTGAAGAACCAAAGACACTCACAGACGGTTTTGTATGAAATAGCTTTTCGTAGCCCTCTACAAATTCTGCTATGACTTGAAAAAGTTTCCAAGACTCCCGAGAAAGCGTAGAGTCGTTGACCAACGGTGGTTTAGGACGCCCTTCTTCTTTAAATGCTTCCATACATAACAATATAGCATATGTTCTCTGTGGTGATGCGCATTATCTATTGGTATACTGTCATTTTTTTAATGATTGAGGAAAATAGATGCATCATTTGCGGATTGTATTACTAGGTGCGCCGGGTGCAGGCAAGGGCACCCAGGCAGCGTTTATTTGTGAAAAATACCATTTACCCAAAGTATCAACGGGAGATATGTTGCGTGCTGAAATTTTGGCAGATACGCCTTTAGGCCGTACAGTAAAACAGTTGATGGCAAATGGACAATTGGTACCGGATGAATTAATTATCGATTTGCTGAAAAATCGCATTGGCCAACCTGATTGTGTTCAGGGGTTTTTACTCGATGGATTTCCGAGAAACGTGTCACAAGCCATGGCTTTAATAAAGGCGGGGATTTCGATAGATCAAGTGGTTTACATTCGCGTGCCAGATGAAGATATTATTAGTCGATTAAGTGGCAGGCGTACACATCTTGCCTCTGGCAGGACTTATCATGTTCGATTTAATCCTCCTAAAGTTGCAGATAGAGATAATATAACGGGGGAACCCTTAGTGCAGAGAGAAGATGACACGGAATCGGCAGTTCGCACGCGCTTAATGGTCTATCATCAAGAGACGGAACCCGTTATTGAATGGTATAAAAACACATTACAAACAAATCAATTTCATACAATTGAAGGCACAGATGCTGTTGAATTGATTCAGGATAGAATTCTAAAAGTTTTAGAAATGTAAAAAAATTTGACAATGGAGTATGTATTCTTGCAATATTTGTGCTATCTTTGTATTGTCCAATTAGTTGAGTTTAAGCCATAGGAGATCAAGAATGGCCAAGAAACGTAAAGTAGCAAAGGCAAAAGCTGTTAAAGTAGCAGCGAAGCCAAAGAAACGAACCGCTAAAAAAGCAGTTGCTAAAAAAGCAGTTGCTAAGAAAGCAGTTGCGAAGAAAACAGTTGCCAAAAAGCGCGTTGTTAAGAAGGCCGCTGCTAAAAAAGCGGTTGCTAAGAAAACAGTTGCTAAAAAGCGCGTAGCTAAAAAAGCGACTGCTAAAAAAGCAGTTGTTAAGAAGCGCGTAGCCAAAAAGCGCGTAGCTAAAAAAGCAGGGGTTGCTAAAAAGGCCGTTGCTAAAAAAGCGCCGAAAAAGAGAAAAACTGCTAAGCGTAAATCAGCAGGTGCAAAGGCTGCAGCACATAAAACAGCTGCAACAGGCACGCGTAAGAAACGCCGTGCACGTAAAAAAGCAGCAGTGCATGTAGCGATAGCTGCTTAAGTCGCGAAGCTACTAAGCATCGTGTTGTTTTTTAGAGCGCGATGCTTAGTGGTTATTTAGATAAATATACGCACTTCTTCATTATTTTGTATAATAAAATCAAACTATTAGCAATAGATACGGCTACAGATGCTTGTTCTGTTGCGCTCTATTTATCTGGTCAAATCTTTGAGCGATTTGAAGTTGCGCCTCGCGCGCATACGCGTTTGCTATTACCCTATATTGATGACTTATTGAAAGAAGCTGGCATACGCTTAAGCGAGCTCGATGCCTTTGCATGTGGCCGAGGTCCGGGTAGTTTTACGGGAGTCCGAATCGCTTGTAGTGTGATTCAGGCATTGAGTTTTGGTACAAATAAACCCGTGGTCCTTGTTTCTACCTTGCAGGCATTGGCAGAGGGGGCAGCACGCGTGTCTGGTGCAACGCGGGTTTTTGCAAGCTTGGATGCACGATTAGACGCATCGTATTGGGGATTATTTGAGAGGGGTAAAGAAGGCATGATGCAGCCTGTATCGGATGAGCGTCTGGATTTAAACGATCAGATTCGTTTGCCGCAAGGCACTTGGGAGCGCGCGATCGGGTATCCACATGCAGCCGATATTGCGCAGATTGCTGTAGTTGAGCATCAAGCGGGACATTCGGTTGCTGCAGAATTGGCATTCCCAGTATATTTGAAAGATGAAAAAAGACTTGTTTAAAGCTTTTGCTGTATTTTTAGGTGACCTTATAAGGTTTATACGCGTAATAATTCATTAATACTGGTTTTTTCACGTGTTTTATCATCTACGCGTTTTACAATCACGGCGCAATACAGGCTGTATTTTCCATCTTTGCTCGGCAAATTGCCTGGTACAACCACACTATTAGCAGGCACACGGCCATAATGAATTTCGCCGGTTTCGCGATCGTAAATACGAGTACTTTGGCCAATATAAACACCCATCGAAATGACAGAACCTCGTTCAACAACGACACCTTCTACAATTTCTGAGCGTGCGCCAATAAAACAATTATCTTCAATGATGGTAGGAGCGGCTTGTAGCGGTTCTAACACCCCGCCAATACCCACACCGCCAGAAAGATGAACATGACTACCAATTTGTGCGCAAGAACCCACAGTGACCCAAGTATCTACCATGGTGCCTTTGCCTACGTATGCGCCAATATTGACGAAACTCGGCATTAAAATGCTGTTGGGCGCAATATAAACACCGCGGCGCACGGTTGCAGGTGGAACAATCCGAATGCTGAGGTCTTCAAATTCTGCTGCCGTTGTATCTGTAAATCGTAGTGGTACTTTATCGTAAAATTGCGTGAATTCTCCTGTAACAGGGGTACTTTTGTTTAAACAAAAGTAAAGTAAAATTGCTTTTTTTATCCATTCATTGATTTGCCATGTTCCTCTTTTGAAGCTCTCCCCTTCACAGGAGGGTTGAAGGGGATGTGCAACACGGCATTTACCCAGTTCTAGATCCGTTAATATGTGATCAATCGCTTCGCGTAATTCGGGTTCAGCAGAAGCAGGGCTTAAAGTTGCGCGTACATCGTAAGCAGTTTCTATCATTTTCTGTAGGTCGCTCATGGCAAATGGCTCCAAACGGTGTTAAACTCGATACTTTAACACAATAATACGAGAACCAGGTGCTTTATGCTGAAACGATTAAAGAAACTGAAATCTAATACCGTATATATGCGTTGGTTTTCAAAAAGACCTGTTTTGTGGACAGCCGTATTAGGTATTGTGATTTTATCTTTTTTTGCGCAATTTTTGTATCAATATTTTATAGCAGGGGGTGAAGAAGCACCGCCAGTTATTCAGGTACAAACCGTACGTGTTAAAGCAATGTCGATGTCAGAAGCCATAGAGACTATTGGTAATTTAGCCGCTAAAACAGAAGTAAAAATAAAAGCCGTTGTAAATGGCAAAATTCAAACTTTTGTGGAATCAGGCTCTTGGGTAAAAGCCGGTACCGTGTTAGGGAATATGGTGGGTATTGGTCCTGAAATACGCGCCCCATTCAGTGGTTATTTAACCGATTGGCAAGTGAAATCGGGTGAATTTATCACCGCCGGTACGGAACTGATTGATTTGGTCGATGCAGAATTATTAACGCTGACGTATCGCGTACCCGAGCACTATGCTGCGAAGCTCGATATAGGGCAAACGGTTGAAGTCTCAGTTAAAGCCTATGAAAATCTCACTTTTCAAGGTGAAGTCCAATTTATTTCGCCGGTGGTTGATCGAAAAACGCATACGATCTTAATTAAAGCCTTGGTTAAAAATCCTGATCAAAATTTGTGGCCAGGTATGTCTGCACATGTGAAACAAATTTTAAAGCGGCATGAGAAAGCCTTAGTGATTCCAGAATCTTGTTTAATTTTAACCATGGAAGGATATGATGTTCTTGTGATCGCAGATGGCAAAATACAAAAACGCAGTATTCGCATTGGCGAGCGCAGCAAAGGGAGAGTGCATGTTTTATCCGGCTTAAGTCTGGGAGAGTCCGTTGTGATGGTGCGGACGAATGCCGTATCTGAGGGAGCGAATGCGATTGCTAATGATTGGATGGAGAATTGGTAATGCAATGGTCGGCTGTTTTTGTACGTCGGCCTGTGATGGCGACGGCTATCAATATTGTCTTACTCATTATGGGATTGGTTTCGTACCATCATCTGGAACTTCGCCATAAGCCGAATGTTGCGCAAAATGAAGTTTCTATTAATACCATTTATTCGGGTGCCAATAGTGCTGCTGTAGAGCACCAAGTCACAAAACCGCTAGAAGATGCGCTTTCGGGTATTGATGGTATTAAAAAGATTTCATCTAGCAGTCAAGACAGCCGAAGCCAAATTCATGTTAAATTTAAAACAGGTATCGACAATCATAAATCCTTGAGCCAAATTCGCGACAGAGTCTTTTCCAGTTTAAGCACTTTGCCCGATGCCGTTAAGCGTCCCGAAATTCGTGAGCAAGCTGAAGATAATGCGGAAATTGCTTATTTAAAATTTGAGGACAATACAAGAAGTGTTCAGGCATTGTCGGATTATATTCGCCGCGTGGTTGAGGACCGCTTACGTTTATTAGAAGGTGTCGCTGCTGTGTCCTCTTTTGGTAATAAACTATATTTAATTGCAGTAAAGCCTGATCCTGCGTTATTGTTGGAAAAAGGTCTTAGTGTTAAAGAAATCGTCGAAGCCTTAAAGCAAGAAAAAGCCTTTGCGTCTGCAGGTGAGATTGAAGGTGCGACTGGAAAAGAGTCTGTTATTATTAAAGCAGTGATGGAAAGGCCCGAAGAACTTTCAAATATTACGCTTAAAATCACGCCTGAAGGGCGTATAACGCTTGGCAGTGTGGCTTCCATTGAAGTGTCTGAAAAACCCACCTATTTAAAATTACGCGAAAATGGTAAAGAGATTGTTGGCTTAGGCATTATTCCAAAGCCGCAAGCCAATCCTTTAGAAGTGGTTAATCGACTACATGCCTTTGTACAAGATTTAAATAAGACCATGCCGCCGTCGATGCGGGCTGTAGTGAGCTTTGACGCAACACAGCCCTTTGCGGCGGCTTTTGTGGAAATGCGTCATACCTTGTGGGAGGCGATTGCTTTGGTTGGCATTATTGTAACGCTTTCCCTTGCATCAATACGTGCTGCATTGTTACCCATGTTAACGGTGCCTTTATGTTTAATCGGTGTGTTTGCATTAATGTGGGTATTGGGATTTAGTATTAATCCCGTTACTTTATTGGCATTGGTGTTGGCAGTTGGTTTAGTTGTCGATGATGCCATTGTTGTGGTTGAAAATATTTACCGACATATGGAAGAAGGATTATCAGCCTTTAAAGCCGCATTGATTAGCATGAAGGAAATTAGTTTTGCCGTTGTTGTGATGACGATTACCTTAGTGGCTGTTTATTTGCCATTGGTGTTTCAGGTCGATGAATCCGCTGTTTTATTTCGCGAGTTTGCTTGGACTTTAGCCGGAAGCGTGTTAATTTCAGGATTTGTGGCTTTAACATTAACGCCGGCCTTAGGGGGTAAATTTTTAAAAGAAGCAAAAAAAGTTCTTTTTTGGGAAAGATTGGCAGAGCGGTATCGTGTTTTTTTAGCCATTGCACTGGGGCATCCGCTTAAAATTTGTTTAGCCTTGGTTGTGATTGCGGGTTTAGGTATTGTGGGATTTCAACGATTGCCTTCAGAATTAATTCCAAACGAAGATGAAGGTATCTTGACCGGAAATATTAGTTCAGATAATGCAGTATCAGATATTGTTCGAGAAAGTTGGTTTAAAAAAGTAGAAGCGATATTAAGTGCCATACCTGAAAGTGATCGCGTATTAACGGGTGTTTGGCAAGATCAATGGGTGTGGTGGACACTACTTTTAAAACCGAACGAGGCGCGTAGTCGTACCAGTTTTGAGATTGCAAAAGAATTAAGACCGCGTCTTAAAGCCATTGTAGGCCCGGAAGTCCAATTGTTCGATAATATTAATGCAAAGGGAGACGATTCGTTTAAAATTATTATTCAGTATGCAGGTACCTCGCAGCGATTAATAGAAGCCGTCAATAACGTGATGAGAGAGGCACGCAAACTGCCAGGATTTGATGCTATTTTTAGTTCACAAACCTGGGAAAGGCCGCGTTTAAGCGTGACGATTGATCGTCCGTTAGCA
Organism: Gammaproteobacteria bacterium; assembly: GCA_044225595.1. Taxonomy (GTDB): domain Bacteria; phylum Pseudomonadota; class Gammaproteobacteria; order UBA6186; family Azoamicaceae; genus CADEGZ01. The sequence continues at coordinate 66,681 of JBGAIG010000002.1, read as the reverse complement.
GAAGAGTTAGGTGTGAGCATTAGCGCTATTGAAGAAACGCTTTATACATTTTTATCGGGCAAAAAGGCCGCGGATTTTAATTTTGAAGGTTTAGATTACGACGTACAAGTGAGAGCACCTTTAGAATATCGTTCGGAATTACATAGTTTAAATACCTATTTTGTAGCGGGAGCCGAAGGTCAGTGGGTTCCCTTAGGGAGTTTGGTTACACTCAAAGAAATATTAGAACCAAATGAGATTAAGCATGACGAGAGAATGCGGAGTGCTTCTATTCATATGTCTTTACAACCCAATATTTCTTTAGATAAAGCCATGCAAATTTTGACGCCTATTATCAAAAAGTATTTACCCTCGGATGCACGTTATCGTTTTGGTGGCAAAGCTGAGCAATATCGCGAATCGCGCAATGCGATGTTTATAACCTTTGGTTTAGCATTGGCTTTTATTTATTTAGTGTTGGCTGCTTTGTTCGAAAGTTTTCTTTCCCCTTTTGTAGTCTTATTAACCGTACCGCTTTCTATTACAGGTGCTGTCTGGGCTATTAATTTTATTGGTGGTACAAACAATGCTTATACCGTGATTGGCTTAGTGACATTAATGGGATTAATTACCAAGCATGGTATTTTAATTGTCGATTTCGCAAATCGATTGCGCGCACAAAATCATGGTTTAAGAGAAGCGGTGCTACAAGCTGCAACAGCGCGCTTGCGGCCTGTTTTAATGACAACTTTCGCAATGATTTTTGGTGCACTGCCGCTGATATTTAGCGCGGGCTCTGGCGCTATTGCCAGAAAAGATATTGGCTGGGTTATTATTGGCGGTATGTTAATGGGCACAGTGTTTTCGTTATTCGTTATTCCTGTTGCTTACTCTTTGATGGCTAGAAAAAAAATCCAAAATTTATAATAAAAAAACAGTGTGAATACACTCATAAAATCATAAAACTTGCATATCCCCCTAAAAAATAAATTTGTTTATTTTCTTTATAAATCATTATACTTTGCAGTTAGTAAAATTTAAAAATCGTGATTATGCACGATATTTTTAACTGAATAAGTAAATAAATGAGTTGGAGATTATTGAATGAATACTGAAATTTGCATGGAAAAACAATTGGATAAAATAAAATCGACATTAGTTGATTTGAAAATTCATTTTGACACTAAAGAAAAAGAAGAGAATTCAAAAAAACGATTTTCGAAATATCTTCCAGAAAAAGTTAAGGCTGAAGATTTGTATGAAGGCGTGTTTTTGTTTGATAAAGAAATGAGAGAGCGTCTAAAAAAAAATTATGCAGAAGATATGCAAAAACGCCATCAAGAGATCGATAGAGTTCCTAACAGTCCTTATGGAGGATTCATATATACCAATCCACAGTATCAGATTTTTTCGGGAAATAGGAGTACTTATTTAGGAAAAGGGCAGAATGGTATTGTTTATGCTGTACAAAATGTGTTAACAGCCCAATGGTATTGCATGAAAAGATCCGAAAAAATTAGGACGAATGAGTTGCATGTTTTGTCAGAAGAAGGTATGCTTTTATCCTTTGAAAAAGGAAAAAAAGAAGATATCGTCATTTGTGAGTTAATACAAGGCAAGAATTTAAAAAAAATGATAGATGATATTTCTAAAGAAAAGGAGTTTTTTTATCAGAAATCTCAATTAGATCATAAGCGAAAAATGTGTTTAGATGATGGTCTTTTAAAAATTTTCTCTTTTGAGCAAGCCCTTGCAATTAATATCAGCGTAATAGAAGCATACGAAAGTTTACATAGAAAAAAATATATTCATCGAGATATTAAGCCAGAAAATATTATTTTTAATTCTGCTCTGCAAAAATCTGTAACGATTGATTTTGGTTTTGTTAATAAAGTGGGGGAAAACACAGTATTCGCAGGTACTCCTATGTACACCGATCCGGAGACAATTTTTTATGATAAATCACAGAGAAAATTTTTTTTTCATGCACCAAAGCTTGCGAATGATATTTATGCGATGGGTATGACTGTAGGAGAGATTCTGGCTTTAGCTATAGATCATGTGGCTCTATATGGTGAAAAATACTTACAAGTTTATTATGAAAATTTATCTGTAGATACCTTAAATTTAACTAAAGATCAATATCATTATCTAAAAAGGGTCTGCCAATTTTTTTATCCAGACAGTTCAAGAGTCAAGACGTTTATAAAATTTTATTTAAGGAATTTCGCCATCATTTTTGGTGCAAAATTTTCAGAATACCAAGAGCGTAGAAAATTATCAGTTCCAGCGATAGCATTATGCCAGTTGATTTGTCAAATGACAGGACCTATAGAAAGTAGGCCAGATATAAGCATGGTTTTAGAAAAAATGCGTCAAATTCGATTGGAACACATTCAAAATAGAATGAAATGGTTTAAACCTACTTTAGAAGATAAAGACAGTTATAATAATATATTAAAAGAGCTATACGAAACTAGACAGTGCTTAAGGAACTCTCTTGAAGCATGTGATGATTTAGAAAAATTTCTACTACAAGCAGTTGATACAAATGAAAAAAATAGAAAAACGATTGAAGAACTTAGTCAATATCGAGTTAAGCTTAAGGGTATGTTAAATTTGAAAAAAGGGTTGAATAAAGAAATTCAAGAATATTCCTCAAAAACAAGTATTAGCATTTTATAGTCTCTCTAAGATGTTGGATTGGCCACTATGTTTTTTTGATAGCGTTCGTGAAGCTCGTTGATTAATGCTTCGACAACACTTTCGCTGTGATCTTCTGAGATTAAACCCGTTTGATCTTTGAGTTGACTCATGCGTTCTTCGACGACGCGGGCAGCAGAGCCTGAAGGATACAGAGTTGCCAAAAATTTTCGGGTTTCAGAAGCACCTATTTTTTCATACAAGGCATTTCGAATTCTAGCATCTTCTGCGGTGGTGTTAAATGCCCAGAGTTCGATAGGACCAATGGTGCTGGTAATTAATTGGGTGTTTACGCCTTGCTTTGTCGAAAATTGTGCTAAGAAAGTAGCACCTCCGGCACGTGGACCGTGCACGCGTGTTTCTAAAGCCAGTCGTGCGGTGTCGGATAAACCAAAAACTTTTGTAGAACGTTCAATTGCTTGTTTAGGACCTGCATCCATAATAAAAACAGAAGTAGCAAATTCAACCATCACAGGATCAAAGTCTTCTAAAGATTGCGAGATTAAAGCAACCTGTACTTTCCATTTTCGGCCTTCGCGCATATCAACGATGACTTGATCACGCACTGCCTTTGCTTTAGAAGTACGATGGAATTCATCGAATACAATGCGTTTAGGATCTTCTCGAATATCAAGAATACGTTGTTTATGATAGGCTTGGTATAGTTCAGGTAAGTCTTTTAAGACATCTTCTGTTAAATAATAGTGACGCGCTAAAATATAGCGTGCTAGCATGTACATGATAGCCGTTTGTCTATCGGCTGCTTCACCGCCTGTTTTTGCTACCTCATCGAGATCTAAAGAGACAACACGCGCTTCACCTAAATCGAAGGCGGTTGGCTGCGATAAAATGGGGTATTCGCGAATAGCACCCGAAATCATCCGCCCAAAGGCGTCAATAATGGGTTCTCCTGTGGGTGATTTAATCGCCCCGTAAAGATCAGCAACCGTTTGATTGCGGCAGATAGATGCGGCATCCGCCAGTAAAGGCATGGCATAACGTTGTGCAATACCTGCTTCGTGTGTGCGTCCTGCTTTAAATAGGGCATCGGTCACTTCCCACCACGTGGTACGACTGTCAACAGTCATATTGATTTCAGGTAGAACTTTATCGACGATAGCCTCGAGATTAGCCGTATAAAGGCGCGGGTTGCCTGTATCAGAGAGGGATTTGTAGAGCTCATCGATAATCATACCTGACATATCTGTAATGCCATCATAAGCATTTTCTTGACCGACGGGCGTTGCTAATAAGGTTAAAAAGTTCACTAAAAAGGCGCGTTCTTGTGGCGTTGGCAAACGTGAACCGAGCTGCGTATCAAATGGGTTAATCGCCATTTCAGCTCGCATTCGCATTCGGTGATAAGCCGCTAAATGTTGTTTATCTTTGGGTAAGGCTTCTTTAATTAAAGAAATAAGACCACTTGAAGAAGGACCTATATCCACAATGGCAATGTTCGGCAAACGTTGTATACCGCCAGATAGGCATAAAGCCAAGTTTAGAGCATTTGATAAAACGGATTTACCTGAACCGGGTCTTGCATACATCAAGTCGATCCAAGTTGTTTGCTGGGTTGAGCCTGGTTGATAGGGCCATGGTTTTCCATCTACCGAACGAAACAACACAGCGCCTGTTGCCCAAGGAGAAGCTGGGCGTGTAAAAGGCAGCATGTAGGTTACATCTGACAATGGTGCAATGGAAGGTGTTGCAATACTGTTAGCCGAAATACCGAGCGTATTAGACATCATGCCTGCAAAGGGATCACCTGATATCTCAGAAGTTTCACAATATCCCCATCCTTGGATAGCTTTAGCGAGTTCTGCAATACGCAGACGGAGTAATTTTTCCTCTCCCACTTTTGCCCAAGTTGAGGCGGTTACCTGTAGTTTAACAATAGCCTCGTCTGTGTTAACTTCTAAGTAACGCAGTTTTTCAATAGCGTTACCAATTAAGCGGTTGTTGGTGTGTGCAAAACTTAAAATCGTTGCAAGGGTTGATTTTAATCCGACTGCTTGTAATCCGCCACCTTGTATTAAAAAAGAAATTCGCCAAGGGATTTGTGCATTTAAAACACGGCTGAATAAAACACCAAAAGCAGAGAGTTCCTTTGGAAATAAATCAATCGCAACAGTCCCATAAACTCTATCTCCTAAACGTGCTGTGCGAAGATCTAAAATTTCACCATCTCGTGGTATTAATTGTTTTGGGAGAGATGGCCACAGTACATCCGAGATATCACCCGCAAAATGTTTTGTTTCTCTGATGGGGATGGCATCATTGGGTAAGTAAGGCTGCCATTTGGCATCTGTAAAATCGGGATCAACCGATTCGCGAATAGCATGACAAGCGCTATGCACATCAAGCAATTTTGTGAGTAAACCGATTCCATTAAAATCATTTAGCAAAGAGCGAACCAAAGAGTCGTGACCATCTCTTAATTCCGGAATCGCTCGTATAAAATTTTGTGCATTTCGGATTAAGGGTATTTTAACTGTTTTAGCCCGTTCCGCACGATCTTTAGCGGATTGCTCTAATTGTGCTTGCGTTAAGCTCGAGGGAAAAGACCACACAACAACATACATGGATTCTGCAGCACAATATCGACGGAGTTCTTGAACACGTTCTGAGAAGAGATCATCCAATGAAAGATTGAGTTGTTGTGCTGTTTGGCGTGCTGGCGCGAGTATCTGGTTAAGCTCTCGGTCGATGGTGTCTTTATCGTGTTGAAAAAAGAGTTGAATGGCATGACCAGGGCGTGACAAACAGGTTTGCAACGAATGTGTTAAAGCATCGTGCATTCGTGTAAATTCTTCAGGACCTACTAAAAAAGTTGCGCCATCGATTTTTAAAATCGAAACCAACGATCCGTCTTTGCCAACCAAGGTTTCTTGGCCGTCAGCCGTTTCTAAATCACAGTAGGATTCTGCCAGTTGACCTAAAGAGGTGCTTAACCAGGCGAGTATGCCGTCAATGCTGTCTAATATCGGATCGATGATACTCATGCTCTTAATATAGACCTTTTATAGTGGAATATTCGCAAAAACTGTGGATTTCCAGTATTCTGTTTCGGTTTTATAGTATTTGCGAGTTGCTAATAATTTGAGTTCAGAAAAAATGGGATGTTTTAGCTGCATCTCTGTTAAACCTGTGTCAATAATCGTTTGTCCAAAGGTAATCGGGTTTTGCGTATGAGGTCCAAAAACTTCCTCTACCGGTTTAGCGCGATCCATTAGACTTAAATAAGCGGCTTGTAATTTTCCTTTGTAGGGGGAATCACGTAGCATGCTGCAAAAGAGCGTTCTACAAAAGTGATTGAGATCTGCCTGGCTGATTTCGGGCAAATAGATAATCGTACCACCACTTTTGCCGTCGCGTCCGACCGAATCTAAGAAAAAACATTGCGCACAAAAATGGCAAGCGGTGACTAAATTATCCAGTTGATTATTGTCGTAATTTTGATCGATATTTAAGACTTCCTGAAACTCTTTGCTTTGAAAACCACAGTAACGACATGTAAAATCATCTCGGGCAAAGATTTTATCTTTAACATCTGCAAACGCTTTATTCGCCTTTCGGTTCATAAAGCGCTGCCAATTGCCGCGCTCTGCTCGAAGCGCTATAGGAAGTAGATCCATGCGCTTATTGCCCGCTTAGACCGCCGCCACTGGGTGCTGATGAAGTAGCGCCTTGTCCCAGGAGAGAGGAGCCTGCTATTGTCAGAATTGTCGGTAAGAATAACAGACATGCGGCAACCACAATCATGACCACAGGTTTGCTTAATGGCGTTTGCTGTGGGTTTTCTTTGTGTGTTTTAAATTGCAAAATACCCGCCAGTGCAAAACCAACGCCTGCTACGTAAGCCGTGACGCTAAGCAGCTTGGCTATGGCATTTGCTTGTGTTGTAACGGTTGTTGCAACAGCGGTAATATCGGTTGCCGCGGCAAATAAAACCGCTGGTGTTAGCATCAGCATGAACGCCGCGCTTGTTTTAATGCCGAAATTAATCGTTGACCTCATATTGACCTCCCATTTTATTGATCCTATCTCCATACCCTTATTATGTACCAAAAATTGTGTTATAGATAATATTTGCCGCACTCACAAAGTTTATCGCGACGATACCCCCTAGAATATGCGTTATGCCTTTTGCAACGCTGCCTTGTTGTGCACTGTGTCCGGCGGATTTAGATAGAATAAGCCATCCTTTGATAAAGGACAAAAGTCCTACAAATTGAACATAGAGCACCAAAGTGTTTGCCAAGGACGCCCATTGTTGTGCAAAAGTGTCGGTGGGCAAGTATCCTAAGAGCGCTGAGCCAGAGCCGGCATTGGTGTAATTAACACTGCCGTTTCCCCCAAAAATAGAGTTACTGCTGCCAAAAAGAGAATTGGTTAAGGCGTCTGTAGAAGTGGGTAAGTAGATTAAAACAGCGCCAACAACCAGTTGCATTAGGGGGCCACTGAGTTCACCCGGCTGCGCTTGCATTGACATATTACCAAATTTTTTCATCATGGTGAGGGCATGGATAATCATATAAATGCCAGCGACATACGAGATGATAAGTACCATACCAGTTAAAGGCACGATAATTCCGCTGAGATTATTCAGGATGGTTTGCATGTCGGCGAGGGCGTATGCATTTTCAGAAATGAAATATGCGGAAAAAAAATAAATTAATTTTTCGACGTGCTTAGCGGAACGCAACGCCCGAACTAGTGAGAACCACGCCATTCGCTGCATCAATAACGAGAATTTTTCCATAGTTACCAATTGAATCTCCTTCGGCAACGGTTACTATCTGACCGGTCGTAGATTTAAGCCATGCACGACCGGGTACAACTGCATGAACTGTATACTCGGGTTCTGCAATGACGACCGAACTTTCCTTTTCCAGACGTCCTTGTTTGCTTTTAGATGTAGGGCTTGGACTCATATCAAGCCCATCTTCTCTGAGCACATTTCTGACTTGTCCCATTTCGCTTTTGACAGCACCGACATCTTTAGACAAGGTGGAAGTGGTATTGCTGAGTGTCAGTATTCGATTATCCATGGTGTTAATAGATTCATTGAGTTTATTTAAGTTGTCGGATACTTCGCGGCTATACGCATCTAAATATTTAATTTGGCTTAAAATAGAATCAATTTGATTATTCAGTGTATTCAAGCCTTCTTGCAGTTTTTCGGTTTCTCCTTTTTCTAAGATCATGCTTTTTTCTGCTTCTGGCGTATTTGAGACTGCTGGCATAGGCGGCACAGGTGCGACTATTTTTGGCTCTGTTGCAGGTACGGCTGTTGCTGGTGGCTTTATGCTTGCAAGCGCTGCTTCAAATTCATCAGCTTGTTTTTTTATTTCTTCTGGTGTTTCTTGTACATTTTTAGGCGCATAAACAGACGGCGGTGCGGTTACCACAGACGTAGGCTTTTTCGTGAATGCACTCGTATTGAGAGGATTTTTGAGGCCTAAAAGCTTGGGGCTGTAAATTCTATAACCTATAAATAGCACTGTACAAACAACGATCATAAAAATCAACACAATAACTTTTTTATGATGCTTATTTGGGCGGCTTGTTTCTATGGGATGACTCTGGGTATCACCTTCTCCAAAGTCAAAGTCTTCGTTAAAAGTCTCATTCCCTTGCCCAGTGGGCGATTTGTTTGCATCACTCATCAGTGTTAATCTCCTTGTCAAACCCCATTGGCTTATTGCGTGGCTGTAACATCTGCTAAAATCAATAAACCTACGCCAGTACCGGCGTTAACCGTAATCGTATTAGGTGTTGCAAAATATGTGGAAGTTGCATCTCCGAATTTTTTACCAACTTCACCTAAGGCCGCAAATACTTCTTTTCTGCCGTTTAACGGTTGGGTGGTTGTACTGGTTGCGCCTGTTCCGCTATTGGTTTGTACTGTGCCAGCCGAAGTAATCACTTTGGCATAGCCACTCATAAATGATGCAGCAAACAAAGTGCCATATCGTAATAAATAATGATGATCAACATCGGAAGCTAAAGCAGTTCGTGCTGTATCGGTATCAATTGCAACGCCTTGAATGGATAAACTTTTCGGTAAAATGGGTGTGCTCATAGTCGTAAAATTAAGCGTCACTTTTTCGGGGCGTTCGTTGCCGGGTTGTGAAGACATCTGTACCGTTCCAATGACTTTAGCACCTTGAAATTCACCTTGTACGACTGTTGCCATGACTGGACCGGGTTCATCCGTATTAACAGCGGTATCTAAAACAGCAAATAAAATAGTGCCCGCTTTAACAAGCACTTTCTCGCCTGAATTTTGACCAGTTCCGCCGCCTTTAGTGCCACTGCTGCTTGTGCCAGCGGCGCCATTTTTATCATCTTTTTTATCACCTTGTACAAAAGTTTGCAGGGTAATCGTGTTCCATTCATCGAACGCTTTTTTAGATTGTCCTTCCATATTTGTTATTAATGCTGCAATTTGTTTTTGCTGCATTTCGTTTAATTGGGTTTGTTTTGCACGGCTTTTTTGTTCTTCCTGTTGTCTGCGTCGTGCGTCCTCAAGCGCTTGAAGACGTTGTTTATCGTTTAGGAAAGGTAGTTTTTTTCGGCTTGAATCGATAATGGTCTTGAGATCGGGTATTTTTTTCAAAAGTGCTTTGGCGAATTCAGGATCATTTTCCATTAAGGTTGCGACCATCTCAGGATTATTTCGTGCCATGACTTTTGCAAATTCAGAATCATCTAACATTAATTGTTTAACCATGTCAGGATTTTGTTGACCCATTAAATCAGCAAAAGCCGCATCGTTTTTCATGAATTCTTTGACGAGCGTGGGATTGCTTTTGGCAAGTGCTCGTGCAAAAGCAGGATCATTCTTCATGAGCTCTTTAATCATATTTGGATCATTTTTGGCCATTAATTTTGCAAACTCTGGATCGCTTAGCATTATTTTTTTGACTAAAGCGGGATTGTTTTGTGCAAGTTTTTTGGCAAATTCCGGGTCGCCTCGGTTTAAATCTTTAATCATATCGGGATTGTCTTTTGCTATTCTTTCGGCAAAATCTGGGTCACTCGTGATGAGATTTTTGACCAAATCGGGATTTGTTTTTGTCAGTTGTGCAGCAAATTCAGGATCCGAATCCATTAATTTTTTAAGAATTTCTGGATAGCTATCTCCAATGAGCTTCGCAAGGTCAGGGTTCTCTAGCATCAATTGCTTAAACATGTCTGGGTTTTTTTCAGCCAGTAATTTTGCCATTGCGGGACATTGGTGCAACATCTTTTTGGCAGCTTCTTTATTGTTCATAATAGATTTTAGCGCGAGTTCGAAGTCTTTAGGGCAAGCAGGTTTCACCATTGCACCCGATGGCGGGCATTTGCATTCACCGGCTTTTAAGAATTCTCCTTCAATACCGAAAGATTCTTTTTTAGAAAGTAAATCATTATCTTTGTTGCCGATAATGGTTGCGACTGCGCTGCCGCCTTTCTTTTTAGCCTGCTCTGCAATACGCTGGTTGTCTGCTTCTTGCAGTGCTTGATATTTTTCGGATGTGGCGCCACCGGGAATAGCTGTTATTTGGGGGATTTGAGTGGTACGCGATTGATCTGTTTTTAAAGGATCGGGTTTTCGGCTTGAGAAAATAACCACCATCACCACGAAGAACAAAATAATGCCCAACAATAAAATCAGGGTTCGATTTTTATTAGATCCTAATTTTTCTAACCATTTTTTTGCCATCTACTAAAATCCTTTAAGTTCAATTTTAACGGTTTTACCGTTTTGTGAAGCCAAAATTAAAGGGGTGTTAGCCATTTCATAAACACGTGTACCATCTGGGCTGGATACAGTGGCGCTCCAAGCAGGCGATAAGACAGTCAAGCGCGTTCGAAAAATCAATTTGCCTTTGGAGAGCCATGCGCGGCCATAGCCGCCGCTGACCGCTAATTCTTGGCTGCCGGGTGGCGGGACCCCGTCTAGCACGCTGAGTAAATTAGGTGTGACGGCAGGTAATCCGTCACCTGCAAGCGGCATTGTAGCATTGGGGCCTCGGCCTTGTACTTGACAATCGACCCGATAATCCACTTCTTTTTGTCCAGAGACCAATGACAGCATCACAGGTGTATCCAATCCGGCTAAACGTATGGCTAAGTTGGCGCTACTATAGGTTGCAGCGCTTTGAATAAACAGTGCATTACTCTTTTTGTCCCATTGGATATTAAAGCTTTTGGGATTGCCCAAACTGTAATCCGAAATGGGCCAGGGTTGGCCGGTGGAATCACTAAATATCAGCGAAGAAACAAAACCGGCAGACAACCGAACAACCGGTGGGGTTACGCCTGGCGACAGATCAATGATAAGTGTTGAGGAAACAGGGCGCGGTGGGGTCGTGGGGGTGGTTGCAATCGCTTGCTGAGTTTTATCGTCTTGTTTTCGCATTTGAATAATTTGTTCAGGCGTTAAAGGTGATATTTTATCTAATAATTGTTTAAAAGCTTCATCGCGCAAAGTTGTTGGTTTGTTTTCCGGTTTCTCTTCGGTCAATGTATTGAGCAGGCTGTTTTGGCTAAACCCGCCGCTCTCTTGTAATGCTTGCCTATCTTGTGCTTGTTGAACCAAGGCATTTAACTGCTCGTTTGTGACCTCCGCTGCTAAAGGCATACTAATGCCAAAACAACAAATCAGCAAAGCAAAGCACTTCTGATGCATAGCCAGAATAGGGTTGCCTTGTATTTTAACGAACCAATTCAGAACCAATCTCCCGAGCAATATATTGAGAAATGCCAATGCCTTTTGGCGCATCTTCCGTGGATACTTGCGTGACCAAGACTTCCACGACTTGTGTTCGTGTTTCATCCACATTTGCACTTTGATACCGTACAATCAATGGCACTTGGATCCGCCAGCTGTGTTTATCCCCTACACCTTCTTCAGTTAAGACAATGGCTGGGCCAATCGCAACTGCCGAGAGTATTAGTTTTTTTTCTTTGATGGTTTTTAGGACTTCTGTTTCTTGTAATGACGCCAAAAAGTTATTAAAACCATCTGCTGTAAAATAGTCTTTTACAGCATTTAGCTGGTCTTGATAATTAAAGAAATCAAATGTAAAAGTAGAAGTTGCAGCTAAGGTTACCCAGCTTAGTAGCGCTTTAGTAGATACGTTGGGCCTATCTAAGCCGGTTATCTCAAAAACTTGTCCGTTTGTTAGACGACCAAAAAAATGCTTAGACGAACGCGTTGCAATTTGAAAATAGGTGATGCCCATTAAACTAAGGTGTGCAGCCAACAACAGAACGATAATAGATGAGCCGTATTTTTGCAACATAGTCAGTCAAATTCCACTTAATAAAATCAGCGAAGCTCGTACGCATCAATTTCATTAGTATAGCAGCTGTAATCTTATTGATAGTCATTTAGTATGCGTGAATCATACAGGAAGGTGACTGCAAATGCTATACTACCTATCATATATTGATATACATTAGGAAGTGCGATGGAGCATCACGGTGTAGCGCGTGTTTTAGCAAGAAACCAATTTTATTGGGAAAGTTATCGGCGTCTAAGCATTATTTTTGTTTTGATGTTATTCCTTGTTTTGGTGTTAAGCGGGTTGATTTTTTATCAACGGGTTGTATGGCCAAAACCCAAATATTTTGCCACCACGCCGGATGGGCGACCGATTGCAGTGGTGCGTTTAGATGAGCCTTTGTATGCAGATCCCGCTTTTGTTTTAGACTGGGCTTCGCGTGCTGTGTTAAGCATTTACGCACTAGATTATGTGACATGGCGCTATACGCTTCAAAGTATGGACAGCTATTTTACGCCAAAAGGATATCAGGACTTTTTGGCAGCGCTAAAAATTTCAACCAATTTAGAAGCGATAAAAGCCAAACGCCAAGTTGTTTCAGCACAGATCACAGCGCCGCCGACTTTAAATCGTGCGGGCCAAGTGAGTGCAGACGTGCCTTACAGCTGGGATTTACAGATGCCAGCGACAGTTATTTATCAAAATTCCGAGAATGAAATTATTCAGCAAAAAGGCGTTGTGTTAATGCGTGTCGAAAGAGCTTCTTTGTTACGTTATAAAGAAGGTCTTGCGATTTCGCAATTGGTATTTCAAACGAATACATAAATGAAAAAGGAGTGTATGTGAGCGTTGTGGAAGGAGTCGTTATAAAAGCAGTCGAGCAACAAAGATATGGTGAAGATAAGTCTATACAAGTAGTCATACTGGCACTTTTGTCTATTGCATTGACGGTGGTTATTTTAGGATTAATGTTGCTGATAAGAGATTCCGTTGTGCCGCCACCTGTATATTTTACAGCGATGGAAAATGGTGCATTATTTCCAGAAAAACCTTTAGATCAGCCAGGCATAGAAACCAATGAATTATTAAATTGGATAACAGAAGCAATGATGGAAACCAATACCTTTAATTTTATTGATTACAATACAGTTTTGGATACAGCGAGTGTGTATTTTACAAAAGAAGGATATACGAGCTATAAAGATGCGTTAAATACCTCTAAAATTATTGAGACTGTTATAGAGAAAAAATATGTGTTAAGAGCCGTTGCCACCGATGCACCGCAATTGTTATTAGAAAAACCTTTTGCAGGCCGCTATATGTGGAAAATTAAAATTCCCATGCAGTTTAAGTATCAAAATGTTAAATCTGACTTTGGTACTTTGGTTGAAATCACATTGATTGTGATGCGTGTACCAACGGTACAGTCACCGAACGGCGTGTTGATTTTAAAATATGATTTGGAGCAAAAGGGCAGAGGGTAAGTTCCCTACCTCGACGAGGGGATTTTAGGGAGCAACAGCGGTAGGCGTAATTTCCACTAAACGCCCGCTAGAAGTCGTCACAAAATATTTAGGTTCTGGGCGAGTGATATGCGAATAGATAATAAAAGCAAGTAATCCATAGGCAATCACCATTAGGACAAACAGCAGGGTGACGAGTTTTCTAAAGCCATCTCGATAAAATTGACTTTGTGCTGCAATAATTGCTTGTCTTGCTTGTGCCATCAGGGTCTTACTCTTTCCACCACGGTCTAGCGGTTCTTAAAGGACCTGCTAAGGTTGATCGTAAAAAACGAAAAAAGACCGGAATCGTAAATTTAAATTTTTCGAGCAATATAAAAAATGCAATAAATCCTACTGCGGTTAAAAAAGTCCAAAGCTTAATATGCAAGCAAAAAAACAACAAAGGAAAAGCAGCAAAAGCATCCATAAAATAAAAGCGCGGAGTACGCGCTGCATCACGCCAGTGTGTACTTTCTAGTATCGCCATATAACCCCCTAAATCCCCGCATCCTTATCCGCCATTTTAGCGCGTGCTTCGATAACCCGATATTCGCGCTCTGGTAATACGCCTGCCTCAAATTTCAGTTTAGCATCAACCACCATGGGTTGCCCACGTTCCTTTAACAATACACGCGTTTTAGCCGATAAAAGTTCTACGGGTGTATCGATCAGAATATCACGGACTTCTTGATCAAACACCAAATATTCTCGTAAAGCAACGCGTTTGCCATCGACACTTGGCGCTAATTTTTGCCATACGACCATTCTTAATGTTTCTAAAATATCAAGTGCACGTCCGTTACGTTCTTCCGCTGGGAAAGTTGAAATCATACGTCTTACGGCATCTGCAACGCCATTACTATGCAGCGTCGTGTAAACCGGATGGCCGGTGAGTGCAGCATCAATGACCGCGCTAATTGTTTCGACATCCCGGGCTTCGCCGACCAAAATTAAACGTGGTTTACGACGTAATGCATTGCGTACGCCAGCGGCAAAACTGGGTAAATGCCGAGGAATTTCCGATTGACTGATAACAGAAGAGGGCATTTCAATCATATCGTATACAAATTCAATGGGAGATTCGTAGGTAAGCATTTTGCGATTGCCATCTTTATCTTCCGCCAATGACTTAATGATCGCAGCCAATAAAGTACTTTTTCCCGAACCGGTAGGGCCTGTGACAACGATAGTACCTTGATCAGGTGCCATCGCATTAATGATACCGGGTTCCACATTCATCGAAGCTAAATCGGGCGGCATGGTCGGAATCGTTCGTAAGGTGATCTGGAGACCATCATGTCCTTCTACTTGGCAGCCTGTGCCATTAACACGAAACCGAAACCGTTGATTACGATTAGGCCGAATTTCATATTGTGTATCGACATCTTTTCCGCTATAAATTTGCGTGGTGCCGTTAGAACCATAAATAGCATTTAACATGTCACCGACTTCAGTATTTGATAATTTACGGGTTGTAATGGGATAAATGCGTCCATGAATTTCGGCAAAGATGGGCGTATTGGTTTGCAAAGTAATATCAGATGTCGCAAGATTAACGCAATGCATCAACATGCGATCAAACGTCTCGGTTGAAAATCGGATGGGTTCATCTGGTAATAAATATTCACTCATAGGGGAGAATCTCTGTTTTCCATTCTGCACTGTTATTTTGCAGCATGGGAAATGCGGTAATGCGTAAGACGCGATCATTAACGGTTAAATCAGAACCACCGCCTGTAATACCCATATCTAACTGTGCAACAAAGGGGGGGCTGACGATATTTTGAGCGAGCAAACTACGGTATAGAATCATGCCTTTGTAATGGCATTGAAGCCGCGCGATATTTTCTTTAAAGATAATCTCAGCTTGTTGAATACCAGCACGCCAACCATCTTCGATAAATTTTTTCCAAACAATCTGCTCTTCTCGATTTTTAGGCAGCAAAGATTTGTCGGGTGTTTCGGGCGGTGCGTAAGACATCCAAAGATAATCTCGCCACACAGGAACAGCCGTTACAAATTTTGCTTGTTCAATGATTTGAAAAGTTCTATCAGCAATACGGATAGTATCCGTGCCCCCCAATGCTAAAGTGTTACGTGCGTCGGTTAATACGGGTGGTAATACATTTTTATCTAGGAGCATGGCATTAAAATTAAATAAACGATATAACATACTTTCGTGTTTCAGGAGCACCTGATTAATTTGTGCAGCACGTGAGGCAAGACCGCCTCGTGCGCCAAGACTTAACGCGGTGTCTCTCAGATTTTGCGAACGAATAGCGCCCATTTTCGTTTTGCTGCTTCCCATTGACAGTTTTTTTAAATTTTGTAAATTATCTGCTTTAGCACGCACTCCACAGCCAGCTAAACTCAGCATGAGGCTTAAGAACACCAGGGACATTAGTTTCATTAAGATAAATACCTCACTTCAATTAAGCGGCTGGCAGGGAAAACAAGGATATGGGCACGTTTACCCGTTTGCAAACTGGCATTTTGTAAGACCTCTGCAATAATGGTGCCTCTTGCATTGATTGAAATTAAAATAGGAATTGCGGGTTCCGTTCCCAAAAACTTGACACGGTAGTTTGTCAGGTAACCCAATTTTGTGACGAGTGGGCCTATTGGACCTGTCCAGTCGATATCAATTTTACCGCCCATACCGCCTTCGGAAGTCACCAAAGGCGCTGTATTTAAAATAGGCGGGCTTTCAGCCTTTTCAATAGCGGCTAGCGCGCTTAAAGACTGTTCAATCGATTGTGCTGTGGTTAAGAGCTGCGTTTCTATATTAGCGCCGTTAAACCCGGTTTGTTGTTCTTTAGGTGTTTTTCGAGTTTCAGAAGTGATAGATTTTTCAGATGGATTTCTAAGAACGGTACAACCGTTGGCTGTGAGCGCCAGTAATAAGGTAGATAATAAAACAGATGTTCGTTGCATTCGCATTCCTCTCTTCAAGCGCTAAACCCCATTAGCATAATAAAAATCTATACACACATCTATAGTATGGGAGAAAATGTAATTTAGTCTAAGATTAAATGAAAGGAAGGAGTAAGCCGTGGACATTTCAGCACAACTGGCTGCTGTTGCAAGGGCGATGGGTTGCGGGTATACCATCAAGGGCGAACCCGTGACATATGAGTATGTCTTTTCAACGGTAGGGTTATTGCCAGCTATCTTAAGACGGGCTGACCAATTGGCTTCTTTCTGTTTGGGGTATGGGCTAGGATTAACTTTTGAGCGCTCTGAAGCAGCTGCCTTGGGGGTGACGGTGCTCTTTGATTCTGTCACACCAACAGCATTGCGTTTGTTGTGTGTAACGGATGTATTGCATGAATTTATGCAGCAAGCGCCTTCGCCCACTAAAATTGCTTTAGATGATTTAATGACCGATTAATGAAATAGGATATTAGGATACAAAATGGCTGGACAGGCAGGCGGCGGACAAGAACAACCTGGGGGCAACGCCTACTATATTCTTTGGTTGATTGCCTTACTCGTTTTTATAGGGGGGATCATTTGGTGGGCTTTTGCCTATCAGCTCAAAACGGCTTTTATTGCGGTTCGGCTTTATGAATTAAGCGCTATCCATTTTTTCTTGGGACTGTTTTCGCCAGATTTTCCCTGGATAGGAGAGTCTGTTCAGCAATTACTGATGGCAGTAGAGTCTAACTTGAATTTGGCTTATGCCGTTACTCCCGAAAGCATTACAATGGACATAGCGGATGCCTTTAGCGTGATGACTGGGGAGTATTTTCGGTATCCTTTCGCTATTTGTCTTTTAGGTTTTTCAATCATTATTTTTAAAACCAATGTGCAAATGCGATTGAAAAAAAAATATGATATGCAATCTTTATCACGTCAAGAACAAGCGAATTGGCCTCAAATTAAGATAACAACGAAAATCGATATTTTAAACGAAGATTTAGATTCCGGTCCTTGGAGTATGGCGATGACGCCTATGCAATTTTCTAAAAAAAATAAATTGATTAAGGTTGAATTTGCAGATGTTTCTGCAACACAATTTTCTAAAGCGCCAGGTGCAGAATTTAAGGTAATACTCGATCGGGCTCGTGCAGAGCGTGCTTTTGCAGTACAGTTGGGCCACAGTTATCATGGTATACAAAATATGGCACCGCATAGGCGTGCGTTGATTGCCATATTTTTTGCACGTGGAAATCGGGATAGTAAAGCAGCTTTAGCGCTGGTCGCACAATTGGCGACTTCTGCTGCCGATGGACAATTGGATTGTTCGGGTGCAGATGAATTGTGGAAAAAACAAATAAAAGTAAAAAGAGTCCAAGAAATATGTACCATGCATGCTTATGAGTTTACCCTTTTTATTTCCGCTTTGCTGTTTGCCAGAGAAGATGGTGTTGTTGCCTCTGCTGATTTTTTGTGGATTAAGCCTATTGATAGAAGGTTATGGTACGTTATCAATAATGTGGGCCGGCAAACACCCGGGGCTGAAGTTGCGGGTATTTTTTGTCATTGGTATTACGAAATGGCTTTAAAACGTTCTTTAAGTGCCCCTCGCATTGATGGCGCAGTCGAAGCTTTAAATCTTGCTTTGTCCGAAGTGATTTATATACCCGATGAGCAAGAAAAAGAGGCCTTAATCAAAGAACGTGAAGCAGCAAAAAATACAGCGAATACTGCAAAAGAGACAACAGCGGAGCAATCCTTATGATACGTGGGTTGGATGCCAAACAAGAACAATCAGCAAGACAGCTTGCAAGAGACACGCGACCCTTAGGCGTTAGGATTGGAGAAGCGCTTGCAAGACCCGAGATTATGTTGCTTATCTTTGGAACAAGCATAGGTGCGACTTTTGTTTATCCGGTGCTCACCGATCTTCTTTTTATTGTTTGTATCTGTCTTTTTCTTTTTTCTATTACACGTAAAACAACCTTGCCTTTTAGAATTCCGAAGTCGGCACACCTAAAAGATTATAACGATCCACTGCCAGGATCAAATAAGCCGCGAATAGGGGAAGGTATTTTCTTTTTAGGTAATGATCGCATTACTAAAGAAGAATTGTGGTTTTCTAATGATGATATGCGTACGCACGTTTTGATTTTTGGTTCTACCGGTAGTGGTAAAACGGAAGCGTTAGTTTCAATGGCTTTTAATTCTTTATTATTTTCGAGTGGTTTTATTTATATCGATGGAAAAGGCGACAATAGCTTATTTGCCAAAGTGTTTTCGATGGTGCGCGGCATGGGACGTGATGATGACATGCTGCTCATTAATTTTATGACAGGCGCACGAGATGTTTTAGGACCTCAAAAAACCCGCTTATCCAATACCATGAATCCTTTTTCTCGAGGTTCTTCGAGCATGTTGTCGCAGCTAGTCGTGAGTTTAATGTCGAGTGGTAAACAAGGCGGCGGTGACGATATGTGGACAAATCGCGCCATTAACTTTGTAGAATCTTTAATGAAAGTGTTGGCGGCTATGCGAGATGCAGGCCATATTTTATTGGATGCCAATAGTATTCGAAGTTATTTTATTTTAGAGAAATTAGAACAAATTGTGATTGATAAGCGATTTCCAATATCAGACACCTATAGCATTCCGCTGGATAATTTTCCCAAGCAGATTTTAGAACCCTTAAATGCATATATGGATAACTTGCCGGGTTATAATCGTCAGAAAAAGGGGAATCAAGGCAGCGAAGTACGAGAACAACATGGATTTATTACCATGCAATTAACCCGGGTTTTTGGTTCGCTTGCAGATGCTTATGGGCATATTATTAGAACCAATTTGGCAGAAGTTGATTTTAAAGACGTGGTTTTAAATCGTCGGATTATGGTAGTTTTGTTGCCAGCTCTCGAAAAGTCACCGCAAGAATTGTCTAATTTGGGTAAAATTATTGTCGCTTCTTTAAAAGCCATGATGGCTGCAGGTTTAGGCGATGAAGTTGAAGGGGACTATCGCGATGTGGTTTTAAGAAAACCGACAACGGCACAATCGCCTTTTCTGACGATTATGGATGAGTATGGTTATTATGCGGTAGAAGGATTTGCGGTGGTGCCCGCGCAAGCCCGTTCACTGGGGTTCTCGGCTATTTTTGCTGGGCAAGATTTACCCGCTTTTCAAAAAGCTTCTAAGGAAGAAGCAGCGTCTATTGGTGCAAACTGTAACATTAAGATTTGTATGAAATTGGAAGATCCTCAAGAAACTTGGGAATTTTTTAATAAAGTGGCAGGAGAATCGTATACCACTAATGTGAGCGGTTTTCAAATGGATTCTGGCAGCTTAACCATGAATTATATGGATACACGCAGTGCTTCTGTTGATAAAAGACAGCGCATTGATCTCTTAGATATGAAAGATCAACGACCCGGTGAATTCCATGTGTTTTTTAAATCCAAAATTATTCGTGCAGAAACCTTTTTTGCTTCGCCAAAGCCGGTTAAAAAAATGCGCTTAAACCAATTCTTAAAAGTAGAAGCGCCTACAGAAGCGCAATTGGTTGACATGGATAAACGGTTTAAACGATTTAGCCAGGTGTTTGCAGTGCCGCATTATGAATTTCCAACACCGCCTGAAAGCCATGATATTCAGGTATTAGTGCAGTCATTTCAGGGTGCTATTAATTTAAAACCTTTTGAGCGTGGTATTGCAGCGTTGATTTCGTTATTAGAAGAAGAAGTTCAAAAGCAACGAGATTTAAGCGTGCCTTTTGAAGATCCGGGTGTAGAACACGAGATGTCTGCTTTTACTAAAGTATTTACAACGCCGATGGTGATCAGAATGATTGGCGAAGAAAATCAAGAAATGTTTTCATTGCCTTTAATTCGCCGGGGTAATACGACCGAAGAATTAATTCATGTCGAACGGTTATCAGGTAAATCCGAACAAGAAGCAAAACAGCTTGCAAACAGTTTGATTAAAGATATTGAAAGTGCTACAAAATTCCCACCATTGATTCAATTTGATGTGGAACCCGATCAGCTATTGCAAGACATTTCCGATATGATTGTGATGTTTGGCGGTGCACCTTTAGATATTGCAGGACTTAAAGCCAGTACGGGTTCTCATTCTGATACAGATGATACAGAAGGAGGTTCAGAATCCATTGAAGATGCCGTGGAAGAGGAGACAGGTGGTGGCACAGCGCTTTGGACGGAAACGCCAGAATTTCCAGAATTGCCTAATCTAGAAGAATTGTTAGAAGACGTTGCAGACCAAACTGAAACAGAAGAGAAAGCACTAGCGGAATCTGAAAAAAAGCGTGAAGATACAAGTACTGATGAAGAATAACGATTAATATTTAACTTTTGGTGAACTTCTCGATAAATGCCTTATCTAAATTCAATAAGAAAACTGGATTTTTAGAGAGGTGTATGATGGCTATTGATCCCGATGCAGCAGCAAAGAAGCAAGCTGCAGACGAAGAAGAAGCAAAGAGGCTGGCCGGATCTCTTCCTGCTGCTGATTCTACAACAGTCCTGGTAAAACCGGGAGAGCCGGATCCCGATGCTGATCCTACTACGCTAGGGCGAGAGAGAGAAGACGACGATACAACGCTGACGGGCGCTAAGGACGATTCCTCAAAAAAACCACCTCGAGAGGGTGCTAAAAAGCCAGATGATTCAGGTATAAGTCCCTGGGAGAAGATTTGGGATAATGTTGGTATGGCATTACGGGGGGTAGATGAAACCTTCGTCGAAGGCGGTAAGTTGGTGTATAAAAAAGTCAATGCTCTAAGAGAAAAGCTTGCTGCCCAAAAAAACAATGGTCATGAGCTTGCACCTCATGAAGGAGAAGCTATAACGCCTGCTCATAACAAGATGCAGCAGCAACGGGGATCAATGTCGCCTCCAGAACCAGATGAAAAAGCAAAGCATGATAATGGAACACCAAAATTTAGGTAGAGTAGTATCACCTGCTTAAGAAGTTAATAAGCAAACTATTGACTGAGCATCCCCTTTATGATTTAATAAGACTTCGATGAATCAATAGCATTTATTAATCATGAACCGCTGATTTTTTGGGGGATGAAAATATGCCAGGAAAAAAACACAAAGACGCGCTCTTTACGCCCGCTTTCAAGAATGCTTTTAAGGGCTTAACAGCCTTAGCGCAGACTACCCCAGAAAAATTGGTTGCTGAACATAAGAAATTAACGCCTGAAGCACGGCGTGCAAAATTGAGAGAACAGTTTCGATTCTTTCAATCTTTACGTTATCAGTCTGGGGTGGCAGATACCATGGCGGTTTTTTTAAAAAAGGTGGCTGAGGTTGCGCAGTCTACTGAACTTGAGACAGCATTAGCGACAATAAATGCTAAACAAAATGACTATGAGAAATTTATAGCGCTTCAAGCATTATTTGGACAAGAACAAACATTAATGGCTTTTGCGAACTGTTGGGAAATGTACCTTCAATCACAAACAAGTACAGTTGACAAACTTACTGATTTGTTTGAAAAAAATTGCCAAGATGTTTACAAATCAATCAAGCATGTGGATTCGCAAAGTGATTATGATCCTGTCAAAAAAATATTCAGAGATATGATGAGGGCGCTTTTTATGCTTTTCGATGTGGTCTTAATTTCAGCGGGATACGATGCTGCTTTTGCGCCACATGATATAGAACAGCAAGGATCTCGAAACCCTAAGACAGGCATGTTTCAAGGAGATAGCGGCGCTTATTACCCCTAAGCCCTAACCGGTTTTTCAAATTAGGGGCTTGACGGTGGTGGCGATGGCGGTGCTCCGGGCCCCGATCCAGGTTTGGATCCAGTTTCTGGCGGTAGATCTCGCGGTGCCTCTTGTTTTTTCGTAAATGACTGAGCAAGCCCTTCACCCATTCCACTAGATTTTGCAAGCCCGGTTTCAACGCCTTTTTGACCTTGTTCCGCACCCTTGTCAAAGCCTTTGTCTTTTACTTCTGATATGTTTGTAGCCTCGCCTTCATTAGCTGGGCCACCCATCCAACGCATAATTTTATTGGGTAATTCATAAATCAGTGAAAAAGATTTATTAACGATTACGGTGATAATACCAATATACATGCCTAGCACGGCGAGAATGCTAAAAATACTCGCTGCGGCACCGCCGGTGATGGCAGGAATAAAGCCAAAATTAATAATAGCGATACCGGCGCGAAGTAAGCTTGCACCTAAAACAAATCCAAAAATCATTAAAGTCGGTTTTAGAAAAATATTGGCCAAAATCCCCAACGCGGTGCCAGCTTTTCCAATTTCTTCGCCTTCTGGATGGAGTAAAGCGAGTGCAATAATCGGGGCTGCAACAACTGCCTCAATGACTTGAATGATCCACCCAAAGGCTGTCATTGTAAATATTAAATAGGGTATCAGTGGAATATAAATGCCGAGTGTTGCACCAAACGTCCACAATGCAACGGCAATGGCATAAATCATCGGAATGAGTGTCATAAATAGCGTTAAGATTGCAGCACCGCCCGGGAAAGTGCACCAGCCCCAAGCTGTTGCTAAAGTAAACAGAAAAGAAGTTATGATGGAAGCAAATATTGAAATTTCGCCAGAGAGCATTAAAATGCCGCCAAATTGTCCGATAGAAATAAGTGGATCTTTTGAATTTGTCATGGTGCTGGAACCATCGGTAATGCTTTGTACGTATTCTAAGATGGGTTTTTGCATTTTTGTTCTGATGCCGTTGACGATGGCATCCAAAGTACCATCGCCTGTTGAGACAGGGAGTATGGCAAGTCCTTGAACTGAGGGTCCCCCTTGGCTTTGATCTTTTTTCCAATAATTAAAAGCATAGGTTAATGCGTTATTCATTTTGGCTACTTGGGAAGAAGCTTGAGAAGGAAGGAGTGTAGACGATAATATTTGACCAAGCGCGGATTGGCTGCCGGTATCAGTGACGGGCCAATTTCCGTTAAGCAGTTGTGGCAGGGCATTACCCCCTGGTGAGAAATAATTAGGTACTGAAGTAGCCATTGGAAATGGTGGTGGGGATGTGAGTTCAGCATCAACAATTTCTTTTGATGCGCGTACCATTTCAAAATAATAACTGCCAGCATGAATCCAGCCATATTTTTTCAGTTCTGTGTAATTTGTAGTACTATAATCGGCGACATTGTTCGGGTTTGAGTTACCCGATTGTGAGACAAAATTAGCGTTATTACTCCTATCGATGGTTGTTAAATGCACCATTTGGTTGATATAAGCTTGCCCAGCTGCATAAACATAACCGGCGTCCGGTGGTATATAAGTACTTGAACTGCCACTTGCAAATAGTTGCGCAGCCGGCTGAACCGCACTAAACATGCTTTGTAAGGCGCCAATTTTAATGTTGAGTCTTTCTTGCGCTGTCGCGGGATTGAAAGAAGCATAGGTATCGGTTGAGTTGAGTGTAATTTGGACTGCGAAAGAACCGCATAAGGCATTGTATGGACCTTGAGCATCCTGCACACCAACTTGCACTTTTGCTGCTTTAACGATTTTTGTTGCAGAGCTTGAGCTGTTTGCTGGATCATCCACCGTATAAACAGAGATAGATTTATTTTGTAAGGGGCCTGCGTTTGCTCTCAATTCTGACATCTGATTATTGATGACATACATGCAGGTGCTGGCTTGTAGTACATTTTGTGTGAGTGGGAATAAATCATCTGGTGTTACTTTAAGGCTGAGTCCGCCAGCAGACGGTACACTTTGCATCAATTGTTCTAGGACGACATTCCACACCATGTTGGCAGCGCCAATGCCATTTAAGACGATCCACATAACAGTCATCTGTATAACAGAGTAGCCAGAGGTGGGTCCTGGTACCATCAATAACATGCCAAAGACAGCACGAAGTGGGACCCACAGCGACATTTTTTTGCC
The DNA here is from genome assembly GCA_044225595.1 of Gammaproteobacteria bacterium. Taxonomy (GTDB): domain Bacteria; phylum Pseudomonadota; class Gammaproteobacteria; order UBA6186; family Azoamicaceae; genus CADEGZ01. The sequence continues at coordinate 42,392 of JBGAIG010000002.1, read as the reverse complement.
CATGGCTTCGCCTTCGCGTGCAGTATTAATGGTCGTCATGACACCAATATACGAAAGCATGATGGCGCCAACTGTGACAATAATAAAATTGAATCGCTCAAACATGAGCGACAAAGTTGGGTTGTTAGTACTGCCTAAATTAATGGCACCAACGCTGCCGCCAAACACAATACCAAGATATTCTTGGGATTTGTCGGTTGGTATGACCGAAAAAACACCGGCAAACACTTCTTCACAGATCAAGCAAAAAAGGAAAAAAATAAGTCCTTTTTTCATGGTTGATTTTTCCTTTTAGCCGCTAAAACATATCGGTAGTATTCACGAATATTTAAACCCAATTTTTTTTGAGACATTTGAAGATGCCAAAAATGAAAGCGGAAAGCCAGAGATATTGCATATAACGAAAGCGAAAAACAAATAATAGTTCCCGTCCAATTTTTGAAATGGTAGAGTACTGCGGCATAAATAATGAGCGCAATTGTCATCAGTAAAAACAAAAACGAGAGTTTTTGAAAATACAGTGATTGTTTCGTTAAGGCTTCTGGTGAAAGCGTCATTCTGTTGACGGCCTCTTCAAAGGTTTCCGTGTGCTTCGGTTTTTTGGTATTCAAAAGGTTTTTTAGGTGATTCCAAAAATAGCGCGTTGAATGTTGCAGTGAATGCCAATCGATCCACTGATCCACACGCGTGTCCACCACGTGACTTATAGCTTTTTTGGTCCCTTTCCAGAGTCCCATGGTTACTCCTTATCATTACGCGGTTGTCTAAATAGGATCTTGAATAGATTTTTCAGGCGCTTCCCTAAAATATCTCGAGGTGTTCCTGGTAAAATCACCTATCTAGCGATATCATTATAGAATAGGTTTAAGGAAGGGCGCTAGGAATTCTTATGCCAGATCTTCATTTAGACGCGTTGAATGCTTTTTGGGACAGCTATGATCGGCGGACTTTGTATCGCGTTATCGTAGCACTGGAGCGTGTGGAACATTGGGTGTTAGATAGCATTCCAGCTGTTGAGGCGGCATTGATCCAGCTCGGTGAAGCGATGGATCAGGCCAGCGGATTCGAACTTACCCATGAAGCTGAAGTGGTTCGCGTTTTAGCCAATACGCGAGCCAGCCGAGCCTTGCGGATTTTACAAGCATTGGATATTGCAAAGCCGGGTTCGGCTTCTCAACTATTGATGCATGCAGAAGAAGCGAGTGTTGAAAGTGAAGACAAAACACCTGATCGGTGCGCCCAATTGTTTTTAAGGCGCAATTTGGTTTTTGAACGGCTGCAATTATTATCTCGAGTGTTTGCGCCTCAGCGAATTTCTTTAATTTTAAAAGCGTTGGAACAACAAAGTGAATAACTTGCTACAAGGAGTAGAAGGATGACAATGGTTAAAAAGGGAAAAAGGTATTTAGCGGTAACCGTATTGACGGCTTCTGTGATGAGTATTTTATTTGGGTGGGCAGCTTTTGCCACGGCGGGTGCACCACCGCCTGATTCACCTGCTGTTGATAAAAATGTGGGAGATGTCGCACAGCAAGTGCTGAGTGGTTCTCCCTTAACGCAGCCGCCTCCCGCATCACCCACAGGTCCGCAAGCGCCTCTACCGCCGGGTATTTTAGAGACAGCAACACAATTTATAGCACAATTAAGTGAAGGCGTATTGTCATTGATGAATAACAGTACAAACACTGCTTTGTATGGTACTGGCATCGAAGCTTCAAAAGCCATGATTACGCGGCATTTTAATGGTTATTGTGCTGGCGTAGAAACCGGTAATTGCCCGAGTGATCCGTTGCTGCAATACGGTGATGTTAAAATCAGCAGCATTCTTGCAGGAACCGCTTATGATGATGGCATTCGCACACAAGCAGCGCAGGACTATTTAACAAATTTATTTGTGCCGCCCAGTGCGCCGTTAGTAGCCAATTTGAGTGGCGATTTAAAAAACGGTAAGTTGGATGTCGCAACGGTTGTGAATGATCCAAAATTATTGAAAAAATATACGCAGGCATTATCAGACGAAACCGTCTTATCTGCGGCCAGACAATCTTTTAGCGAAATGATGGCAAGACGAACCATTTCGAGTGCAAATGCGGGTAACGTTTCTGAAATGCAGATTATGGAAGCAGAAGCGATTAAACGGTTTATGAGCGCAGCTTGGATTCAAATGATTAAAAATCCGTCGACAACACAAATCCAGCTACAGCAAGAAATGACAGCGATGCAAGCCTACCAAAACTGGATGGCATATCAACAGTTTAGACAATTGGAGCGTATAGAGGCATTATTAGCCACTTTAATTGTGCAAAATGCGCGTAATTCACAAACGCTTGCAGCGAGTATTCCAACCGGTGTTTCGCCTAGCGATATTGGTAAAACAGCAGGTAGTACAAGCAGCAGTACAGAAAGTAATACAGGTTATTCTTTGCCCTCGTCGCCTGCACAATAATAGCGAATGGGGTCAGACGAGCTCTGACCCCAATGATTGGGAGAGTTTGGTTATAAAATTAAAACGCGGTTTAACAGCGAGCGGTTACGGCGCTTACGGGTTATTGGTTATTAGCCTTGGTTTAGCAGGGTTTGCATTCGCAGATTTATTGTCTGCAATCTTCATGAGTCTTAACATTTTAGCCGTATTGGGTATGCTATGTTGTATTGCAACAGCATTTCTTTATCCGAAACCACTCACCAACCCTGCGGTGCAAATGGCGATCTCATCAAAGTCCTTTTTTAAAGAAAAGCAAATAGGCCTATTGTGGTTAGGGCAAATTGCCTTTATCTGTCTCTCTCTCGTGTTATTTCATTTTTTAGAAAAGCAAACGCAGCTGACAACCCGTTTATCTTTTGTAGAAACCGGTTATATCATGGGCGTTTTGCAGAAAAATGTCATTGGATTAGGGTTGTTGCCTTTTGTGATTTATAGTGTTTTAGGTGTAGGCTTAGCTTATTTTAGTGTTTGTTTGGGTGAAAAACCGAGTTTAACACGGGCATTTTTGTTTAAACAAGCCGGTAAGCCGTCAACGAAATTTGTTTTATTTTGTCGCAATTTTGTATCACTCGTCGTCGAAGTTATGATTACCTTGTCTTTTGTATTTATTGTGAATTTCACCTTATTTTGGCTGTGTGAAACAGTTAATACGTATCTTGGATTGGATTCTCTTTTTGCGGTGCCTTTTCGGACATTGTTTATTTTGGGATTGCTAATATTTGTTTTTCAAAACATTAATAAAAAATTGATTGTCTGGATGGGGCAGCATCACATTTCTGTTGGGCAAGTATTGATTATTTATATTTTGGCTTTTGCTTTATTTCTGTTGTGGCTGCATGGCTCAGCCGATTGGTTTACCTTGTCATTGCCTGTTTCATCCGCTTTGGCAGAAAAAAGTTATTTTGCAGGCATGTTGAGTGAACAAGCATTACACACGAGAATACAATATTTAATTTGGGGGTGGTGGAGTATTTGGATTCCCTGGATGGCATCCTTGATCGCGCGTTCGTCTATTGGTTTTTCAATCATACGAGCATTAGTGCAGGCACTTTTTGTACCCATTGTTGTTGGTTGGGCTATACAAGATAAAGTTTTTGTAGACTGGGCTTTGGTATATCGATGCTTAGAATGGCCTGCTGTTAAGCTGCTTGTACTATTGGGCACGTTTTTCTTTCTGTGGTTGATGTGTGGCAAGATGCGAACGATGAGTGATGTGTTAAGAGGTGCTATGTTGCCTATCAGGCGTGTGTCAAATCGTCCCTTAACACGCTGGATGATGCTGTTGATGTTTTGGTTAACGCTTTATATTCCCGGTGGATTTATTTTAGGATGGGTCCCGATGCAGTTTATGGTGACGGTGAGCGGGTTATTTATGAATATTGCCGTTATGATGTTGATGGGGGTCTGGGGTTTATCGCTTCTTTGCTGGCCCGCGCGTTGCAGCTGTCGGATCTAGCGTTGGCTCCAGCGTACGGCGCAAATGCTGTTGACGCCGAAATTCTGCGGAGTCTTTTGGTGTAACAGCAATATTCGCATCTAGAAGCTCGTACTGTTTAACCAGATCGTCTTTGAGCTGCTTGACTTGTCCTTCCGATTGTTTACACCAGGTATCGAAATCTAAAGAGCGCGTGATGGGTTTTTGAACGCTAAAAATGCGTTTTAATTGTTGTGCCATGCGTTCAACCGTTGCTAAATCGAGATTTAATTTCGTCGCAATATAGGTTAAAGAATCAGTACAGCCCATCAAATACCAGCATTGTATCCAAATATTAATCGGTGGCTGTATGCCTTCTAAAGCAGTACCGGAATCATCGTTAAATTCTAGCAAACACACTAAACAGCGGTAGCGGTGAGTATGAGGTGATCCTGAAGGCAGCTGGGCTAAGCGCTTAAGATTGCTTGAATTGCAATTAGGGCAAACAACATCGTGATCTGATGAAACAGAACTATTAAATTTTTTCCAGAAATCACTGAGAAAAGTCATTTTGCTATTTATGCCATTAACGCGTCTTCCTGAGAAGTTTCTAGGTTCGCTGCTGTTTTTAAAGGTTGCCATTGTTCAGCTTCTCGCGCAAGCATATCCAGCAATTGAATGTCTTGTTCTTTTAGCTCGCGAAAGAGCTGGATTAACTGTACAACAGGCTCTGCCAATCCGACATTGTCTAGATTACGGCTGCTGTGCGTTTCCAATTTTAAGACTTTGGCTAATTGTTCAATATGTCCTTTAATGATTTTTAAATAAACAGGTATGTGTTTAGAAGCGGATTCAAACGCAGAAGCCAGTGAACGAGAACCCGCTAAGGCGTTCGCTTTGGTGTCAAAAGAAAACAGCGTTTGTTTAAGGCGTTCTATCGCAGACAGATTTTGTTTGGCAGCTTCGGTAGATGCCTTTGCATCGTTTTGAAACGTATCATTTTCTAAAATAGGCATGCCAGCTTTTGCAAGTTCTCGTATCATCTCGTTCGGGCTTAAATTACGCCGCTGATAATCGTGCAATAGCGGCAACGCTTCTAAGACAAAGCGATTAATCAGCGTGATATCTTTAATTTGTTGAATGCGATCTTGCAGTTTTTTAACTTGGGATTCATCCCACAATGGTAATTTTAAAGGCATAATTGCCTGTGCATTTAAGGTATTTACAATGTCGGTTGGTGTTAAAGCGTTTGCTTTCCACTCGACGGCGAGACTTTTTACTTCAGTTGCGATTTCATTTAACCGGACACGATCTAAGACTTTTTGCAACTGGCTTAAGACCCACTTTCCGCCTTCTGGTGCTGTAAAGCCTTCTTCATTTAAAGTTTTAACCATGTGCCTTTGAGAATAGCCTTTACGGCGATAATCCTGAATAATCAGCTGTAATAAGAATGCAAACACGATGGCGGTATCAATCTTAGGTTTATTGACTTTGCTGATGACTGCTGCTGCATTTGGGTTGCCGGATTTTGCCGTGGTCATTTTTAAGCCTTTGCGGATTAATTGACCATGCAGATTTTTTTGTACCTTAGCATGTTGGCTTAGGGCTTCTAAAATGGTTTGGTTGACGAAGGGTTGATCAAGACAATGAAAGGCGACATTTGAAGATAACAAGCGTTGTGTAAAAGATTCCTGACTGGCTAATGTACCGAGTTCAGTTATGAGCAAGGTCGCTTTTTTTTGACGGCAGATATCCAGCGCTTTTTGTAATTCCGGCCATTTGGCGTTTCGCCGATTTGCAAGAATCTCAGTATAGCTGTCGACCACTTCTCTTGGCGGTTGTACGGCATGTAAAAATTCCCAAACGCCTTTATTTTCTGCTTCAGGATTTTGCGGTTTGGCTGCACTGAAACTGGGATGGTTAGACTTCTCGCTTCCCTTTTGTTGTGGTGCAATATGATAGACAACGTATAGTATTGATTCCGACACGTTTTCACCCCACTAATTTTGTTGATCCGCGCATTTCAGAAAAATAATTATCTGAAACACTATAAGACCAAAAGTAGATCCCCTTTGCCGAACAGTCAAGAAAAAAATGCTTTTTCTTCTGAGCGCAATGTTAAAACTTCTACGCCCGTTTCTGTTACCAGCACTGTATGCTCCCATTGTGCAGACAAACTGCGATCTTTTGTGACCACCGTCCAGCTATCTCCTAATAACGTTACGAAGCGTTTTCCAGCATTGAGCATGGGTTCGATGGTAAATGTCATGCCTGCTTCTAATGGCAGGCCAGTGCCAGCAACACCATAATGTAAAACCTGTAATGCGGACTCATGAAATTCTGTACCAATGCCGTGGCCACAGTATTCGCGCACAACCGAGTACTGATTGGATTCGGCATGCTTTTGAATAATAGCACCCAGATCGCCTAGTCTTGCTCCTGGCTTAACTGCTTTAATGGCCAGGTAAAGACATTCTTGGGTAATACGTGTTAAACGTTTTGGCAAAATCGCGCAATCACCTACCAAAAACATTTTGCTGGTGTCCCCATGGTAGCCATCTTTAATCACCGTTACATCAATGTTTAGTATATCGCCAGGTTTTAATTTGCGATCGTTTGGAATACCATGACACACCACATGGTTAACAGAAGTGCAAACGGATTTTGGAAAGGGAATAGCACTGGCACCTCGATAGTTTAAACAAGCAGGAGTCGCATTTTGTTTACTAACTATATGTTCGTGACAGAGATCATTTAATTCAAGCGTTGTGACGCCAGCCATAACGTGCGGCTCTATCATTTCGAGTACTTCGGCAGCTAGCCTGCCTGCAACGCGCATTTTTGCAATTTGGTCTGGGGTTTTGATTTTAATCTGAGACAAGGCTTAGCATCCTTATTGCTAGTTAGAGCTTTGCTATGTTATAACGCTTCTCTACGGGTGTCTAGACACACGTTTTTATATCACACATGCATCGTCACATCATCTAGGGTGCTAAGCAAGTTTTTGCAAGCTTGCTAGGTTGGATGATGGGGTGCATGGAGGTTTAACCCTAGGGCAAACCCTGTAAAGGCGGACCGTTGTATCCGCCTTGTAGTTTGCCCTTAATGTAGTTAGGAGTTTTAAGATGACTATTTCGGTTAGTATGCGCGAGATGTTGGAGGCTGGCGTTCATTTTGGCCATTTAACTCGCTTTCGCGATCCGAGCATGACCCCATACATCTATTGTATTCAAAACCGGGTTCACATTATTAATTTAGAAAAAACCCTGCCCATGTTTCGTGACGCGCTTAAATTTGTGCAGAAAGTGGCTTCTAAAAATGGCAGAATTTTATTCGTGGGGACTAAACGTTCTGCGAAAACACTGGTGATGGAATATGCGCAAAAGTGCGGTATGCCTTATGTTAATCACCGTTGGTTAGGCGGGGCATTAACCAATTACAAAACGATTAAGCAATCTGTTCGTCGCCTGAAAGAGCTAACGGCTCTTATGCAAGATGGTACTTTAAAACAATTGACTAAAAAAGAAGGCTTACGCTTAATGCGAGAGTTAGAAAAACTAGAACGTAGTATCGGTGGTATTAAAGAAATGGGTGGATTACCGGATGCCATTTTGGTACTCGATGTCGGTAACGAAAAAATTGCTGTCAAAGAAGCCAATTGTTTGGGGATTCCCGTGATTGGTATTGTCGATACAAATCATAATCCAGCAGGGGTAGACTATCCTATCCCGGGTAATGATGATGCGATGCGTGCTATTGAGTTGTACTTGAAGAGTGTGACGGATACGATTTTGGCTGCAAAGCAATCTGAAAAGAATGCAGTGGTGAATACCAAATTTAAAGAGGAATTTGTTGATGTGAATGAAAACACAGAGACAGATATAGACGTTGACTCTCAAAATAGCGCAGAAGGTTAAGCATATGACAATTACAGCAGCACAAGTAAAAGAACTTCGTGAACGTACCAATGCTGGTATGATGGATTGTAAAAAAGCTTTAATGGCAGCAGAGGGTGATATCGAAAAAGCCATTGAAGCCATGAAAGAAGCAGGACTTGCAAATGCTGTTAAAAAAGCAGGTCGCATTGCAGCAGAAGGTATCATTGTTGTTCTCGTTTCTTCTGATGGGAAAAAAGCGGTTTTAGTCGAAGTAAATTGCGAAACCGATTTTGTTGCCAGAGAAGATAAATTTAAGCAATTTGCAAAAACAGCCGCTGAAAAGGCATTAAAGGGCACTTTTACCAGCATTGAAACTTTGCAGCAAGAAACTGATGCCGATCGTTTAACCTTGATTGGGCAGTTGGGTGAGAACGTCACAGTTCGTCGTTTAGCTTGCCATGAAGTATCGTCCGGTGTTATTGGTTCTTATACGCATGGGGATGCAAATGGTGCACGCATTGGCGTGTTGGTTGTGTTAACGCAGGGTACACTGGAATTAGCGCGTGATTTGTCCATGCAAGTTGCTGCGATGAATCCAGAATATTTAGCGCTAGCTGACGTGCCTGAAGCTCGCAAAGCTGTTGCTGCGGATATTACCTTGTTGGGGCAGTCCTTTATAAAAGATTCTGCGAAAACCGTTGAAACTGTTTTGAAAGAACAAAATGCGGCTATTGCTTCGTTCGTACGATTTGAAGTCGGAGAAGGCATCGAGAAGAAAGAAGATAATTTTGTTGCAGAGGTAATGGCACAGATTCGGTAATAATAGGGCATTTGCAGATGAGCCAACCGATTTACAAACGCATTTTGTTAAAGTTCAGCGGTGAAGCGCTATTAGGTAACAAATCTTTTGGTATTGATCCTGCGGTATTAGATCGTTTAGCATTTGAGATCGGCGAATTGGTTAAATGCAAAGTGCAAGTGGGTTTGGTTATCGGTGGCGGCAATTTTTTTCGCGGTGAGGCCTTATCTGCTGTGGGTATTGGCCGTATTACCGGTGATCACATGGGGATGCTTGCGACAGTTATGAATGCGCTCGCCATGCGTGATGCTTTAGAGCGTGCGGGCTTTACAACGCGGATCATGTCTGCCATTCATATGAGCGGTGTTGTTGATTATTACGATCGACGTAAAGCCATGCATCATTTAAATAAAGGGCGCGTGGTCTTATTTGCCGCGGGTACTGGAAATCCTTTGGTGACTACCGATTCGGCTGCAAGTCTTCGAGCCATTGAAATAGATGCGGAGATTTTAGTTAAAGCCACAAATGTTGATGGTATTTATACCAGCGATCCTGCCAAAGATCCGTATGCGACACGTTACAGTGTTTTAACCTATGATGAAGCTTTAAAAAAAGAATTAGGTGTGATGGACTTAACAGCTTTTTGTCAATGCCGCGATCATCATATGAAAATTCGTGTTTTTAGTCTAAAAAAAGAAGGCGCGCTCTTGCGTATTGTTGAGGGCGAAGATGAAGGTACTTTAGTAACAGATTAGGACGAGGGCATGTTAAAGGAAATTGAACAAAACACAGAAACCCGTATGAAAAAGGCGGTTGAAAGCTTAAGTCATAGCTTAGCAAAATTAAGAACTGATCGGGCACATCCTAGCATATTAGATTCAATTTCTGTGCTTTATTATGGTAATCCAACGCCTTTAAATCAAGTGGCGACGATCTCGATAGAAGATGCGCGTACGTTGTCGATTACGCCTTTTGATAAAACAGCTGTGCAAGCTATTGATAAGGCTATTCGCATATGTGATTTAGGCTTAAATCCAACAACAGCAGGTACAGTCATACGTGTGATGCTACCGCCTTTAACAGAAGAGCGCCGCCGAGATTTAGTGAAGCATGTTAGAACAGAAGCGGAAGATGCGCGCGTTGTAGTACGTAATATTCGGCGTGATGCTAACGCAGATATTAAGCAGCTTTTAAAGGTGAAACAGATTACGGAAGATGACGAGCGCCGCGCTGCCGACAGCACTCAAAAATTAACCGATCGGTTTATTGCGGAAATTGATAAATTGATTACAACCAAAGAAACAGAGTTAATGCGCGTTTAATGAAACTCCCACAGCATGTCGCAATTATAATGGATGGTAATGGTCGCTGGGCAAAAAAGCGATTGTTGCCGCGCGTTGCTGGACATCAACAAGGATTAGAATCTGTTCGTGCGATTATTACAAGCTGTGTTAAAAAAGAAATTCCTTGTTTAACCTTATTTACCTTTAGCAGCGAAAATTGGCGACGCTCTGAAAATGAAATTAGCTTTATATTTTCGATTTTCTTAAAATCCTTACGTAACGAAACTAAAGCGCTACATGAAAATAATATACGCTTAAAAATTGTCGGTGATAGAAGCCATTTTTCAGAAGAACTCAAAACTGCTATCGTAGAAGCAGAGCAAGCAACCGAAAAAAATACAGGCTTGAAGTTAAATATTGCCTTTAATTATGGTGGGCGTTGGGATATTGTAGAAGCCTCTCGTGGCTTAGCAAAACAAATAGCGGCTGGAGAGCTTTTGCCGGAAAATATCTCGATTGAGCGTTTTAGTGAGCACTTAGTCTTAAGCGATTGTTCAGAGCCAGATCTATTAATTCGTACGAGTGGCGAATACCGCATCAGTAATTTTTTACTTTGGCAGCTAGCCTATACGGAATTATATTTTACAGATACCTATTTTCCTGATTTTAGAGAAGAACAATTTGAAGAGGCCTTAAGTGCCTATGCTAAGCGCCAACGCCGTTTTGGTTCGAGTGGCGAAGTATCCGATGAAACAGCATCAGGTGAAACAGATGTCTCACCTGATTTTATGCAGTACAAAACCCATGCTTAGAACACGTGTTGTTACAGCGACGGCTTTAATTTTTTTTGTTATTTTAAGCACATTGTTTTTACCTTTTTGGGCATTTGGTGGGTTAGCTGCGATTGTTTTTGGGTGTGCCATGTGGGAATGGACACGGTTAGCTGGATTTAAATCGATCATTTCGCGTGTCTTTTGCTTGCTATTAATGCCTGCAGGTACTTTCTTTGTATTATCTATGTTTCAAGCGGTTTCAGCTTGTCTACATTTAGGTAAGTGGCTGTTTCAAGAAGGTGTACCTTTGCTGATTTTAATATTTTGGCTCATTGCTGCGATTTCGGTTGTGTTTTATCCTATCTTAATAGAATTTTGGAAAAAAAAGCCGATCAGCGTGATAGCAGGCTGTATGATATTGATACCCGCATGGTTTTTATTATTGGCGTTGCAGCATGAAAATCCTTGGTTGGTATTGTATATTTTGAGTTTGACTTGGGTATGCGATATGGCTGCTTATTTTGTTGGAAAGCGTTTTGGAAAACATAAACTTGCACCTAAGCTAAGTCCAGGTAAAACCTGGGAAGGAGTATTTGGGGCATTTATCGCGGGTTTTGTTATGATTATTTTAGGCTATCGTTTTTTAGAATTTAATCACAGCTTGTTTTCTTGGATCATGTTAGGGCTCATCACCATGACTTTTTCCGTTGTGGGTGATTTATTTGAAAGTTTATTCAAACGTCTTTCCAATCTAAAAGACAGCGGCACACTTTTGCCGGGACATGGTGGCGTGCTCGATCGTATTGATAGCTTGACAGCAGCCGTGCCGATTTTTACCATTGGTTTTATGTTTTTTAATTAAATCAATATTTCTCTTGAGATCCCTGGGGCGAACATTGAAAAAATCACCACTTTACGCTGAAATCCCGATGCGAAGCATTGGTCCTGTTAAGATTACGGGACCCATACTCGACGAAGAGGTGTCTGTGCCGCTTGCAACCTTTGAAACACCTTTATGGCCATCAACAAACCGGGGGGCTATAGTTTCAAGGTTAGTTAACGGAATTAAAGTTGTCATTATCGAAGAAAGTATGACCCGATCAGTGGTGGTTGAAGGTGTAGATGCCGAATATGTCGCTCATGTTGCTCGTCAACTCAAGCAAAATAAAGATGAATTAAAAGCTGTTGTTAGCAGTACCAGCCGTTTTGCTTCATTAGAAGATTGGGATGTGCAAATTGTGGGTAACCTTTTATATATCCGTTTTTCAATGTCAACGGGTGATGCTGCTGGTCATAACATGGTTACCAAAGCGGCAGATGCTTTATTAGACTGGATTTTAAAGCGTTTTTCGAAATTGCATTATGTATCTATTTCGGGTAATTATTGTACCGATAAGAAAGCTTCTGCAGTTAATGGTATTTTAGGTCGTGGAAAATATGTGGTTGCAGAAATAGTCATTTCACGTGATATCTGCGAGCGGACTTTAAAAACCACGCCGGAAAAAATAGTTAAGTTGCATATCAAAAAAAACTTGATGGGTACCTTATTAGCAGGTGGTATTCGCAGTGCAAATGCACACTTTGCGAATATGCTGCTTGGGATTTATTTAGCGACAGGGCAGGATGCCGCCAATATTATTGAGGGTTCGAAAGGCATTGTGCACGCGGAGCTGCGCGATCAAGATCTGTATTTTTCTGTGACACTGCCTAATGTCATCGTTGGAACAGTTGGTAATGGAAAGGAACTGCCTTTCGTGCAAGAAAATTTAGCACGTTTGGGTTGTTTAGAGTCACGTGAGCCTGGGCAAAATAGCAGACGTTTAGCAGCGATTGTGGGTGCCACGGTTTTATGCGGCGAGCTTTCGCTTTTAGCTGCTCAAACCAATCCAGGCGCATTAATGGAAAGTCATTTGCGATTAGAACGTTTAGCATCGGAAAAGGTTAAGTAAACAATATGATAAAAGTTGGCATTGATGCAATAGCCTTTTACGCCCCTCATTATTATTTGGATCTTCGGGTATTGGCAGCCGCGCGTGGTGTGGATGTGAACAAATACCATACGGGTTTAGGTCAAGAAAAAATGGCGGTTGTTCCGCCGGATGAAGATGTTGTCACGATGGCGGCAGACGCAGGCGCTCGTGTGCTGCAAGATGTTAATTTGAATGACATTGATTTATTACTGTTTGCAACCGAAAGTGCTATTGATCAGTCTAAGGCAGCTGGTATTTTTGTACATCGATTATTAAATTTGCCGGCACGCTGTCGAATTGTTGAACTAAAACAGGCTTGTTATAGCGCTACGGCAGGCTTACAAATGGCATTGCCGATGTTAAGTGCTGATCCTAATAAAAAAGTGTTATTGATTGCCTCAGATGTTGCACGTTATGGTTTAGAGTCTACGGGTGAGTCTTCGCAAGGCGGGGGTGCAGTTGCGATGGTGCTGTCTCAAAATCCGAGAATTTTAGCCATTGAGCCAGAGAGCGGGTTTTACACCGAAGATGTCATGGATTTCTGGCGTCCCAATTATCGTGAAGAAGCCATTGTCGATGGTAAGTATTCCTGTGATCTCTATTTAAAATTGGTACAAAAAACTTGGGAGCAATATACGGAATTGTCAGGTCGCATGTTTTCAGATCATGCACGCTTTTGTTACCATGCGCCCGTGCCGCGTTTGGTCGAAAAAGCGCATCAATGTTTAGCAAAATTCAATGGATTAGCTAAATTATCTCCTGCAGAATTACAGGAGCAAGTAGGCGCGTCGTTGCAATATGGGCGTATTATTGGCAATTGTTACACAGCGGCACTTTACTTGAGCTTAATTTCTCTATTAGAAAATACCTCTCAAGATTTAGCACATCAACGGGTTGGTTTTTATAGCTATGGTTCTGGGTGTATTGCCGAGTTCTTTAGCGGCATCGTCCAAAAAGGCTACCAAGATAGATTGAAAAAACAGGAACATCAAAAAATGTTAGAAAGCCGTCAAGCGCTTTCAGCAGAAGATTACGTTGCTTTTTATAATTTTTGCTATCCTGTGAATGGCGAGACGTTGGTGATTAATCACCACAATAAACGTCAATATCGTCTTGCTGCGATAGAGCAGCATAAACGTATTTACGAGAAAGCGGATTGATGAATACGCAATTTAAAGCACGATCGCCCGCCAAATTAATTTTATCGGGCGAGCATGCGGTTGTTTATGGAAAACCTGCTATTGCAATGGCGATTAATCGCTATGCAGAAAGTACTATCAATACGAATTTATCATCGGCTATTTTGTTTGATTGTTTAAATTTTAAATCTGCTAAGTCTTTTACGCTACAAGCATTGGAAGGTATCAAGCATCGATTGCAAGATAAATACCACGCTTTTTTGGAAGGCCGTTGTGGTATTCGAGAAGTATTAAAAACGCCCTTTGAACTATTACAGTATACGGTTACACATTTATTAGAAACATTAAATGTGACACTCTCTGAAGGCTTAAATATTCGTACAGAATCAGAAATTCCGATTGGTTGCGGTATGGGTTCTTCTGCAGCTATTGTGATGAGTACCTTATATGCTCTGGCACATTTTCTCAAATTGGATATTGATCCTGCGCGATTTTTAGCATTGGGGCGCGAAGCCGAAAATTTACAACATGGTTATTCTAGTGGTTTGGATTTGCATTTAGCAATGAAAGGTGGTTGTCTGCGGTTTGAAGAAGGCCGCACAGTCACACGTGTTTTACCACAGATGCCATTTCAAATGGTGCAAACAGGAACCCCAGAATCGACGACAGGTCAATGTGTGAGTATGGTTTCAAAACATTTTAGATGCGGAACAAGAGCAAATGATTTTGCTGCAATTACCGAACTTTTTGATGAAGCTTTGCAAGCTAAAGATATGACTGGCATTCAAGCCTGCATTCGACAAAATCATAAACTGTTAGTGGACATTGGGGTTGTACCGCCAAAAGTGCAAGATTTTATTGGGGCACTTGAGAAAGAAGGTGCTGCAGCTAAAATTTGTGGTGCAGGCGCGATAAAAGGCAACAATGCAGGCATTGTGCTGGTTGTTTCGGATGCCGATCGGGATTTATCTTCGATTACAAAAAATTATGGTTATAGTCTTCAATCAGTTTACGGGGACGTATATGGTACGCAAATCGTTTAGCGCTTCAGCGCCAGGCACGTTAATGCTGTTGGGTGAACATGCTGTATTGAATAATAAGCCTGCGATTGTACTAGCGATTGATAAACGCATAACGGTTATCTTGCATACTCGGTTTGATCAAAAAATTGTCATTTCATCACAGTTGGGTAACTTCGAGTTTAACTTACATGAGATAGACAAGATTTCAGATCAACCATCTTTTCAATTTATACTTGCAGTGATTCAACATTTTAAAGAAGCATTAAAAAAAAATAATCAAGGTTTTGACTTGGTTATTCATTCTGAATTTTCACATGATTGTGGATTAGGTTCATCAGCAGCGGTAACGGTTGCAACGGTTGCTGTTTTGTTGCAGCTGTGTTCAAAAAATACAGATATGCTGTTTGAGATTGCTCGAAAAATTATTCGCGATGTTCAAGGGGTGGGTTCTGGCGCAGATGTAGCAGCCAGTGTTTATGGTGGTGTGATTGTTTACCAACAGCAGTCGCCTTCTATTATAAAAAAAATAAATCATGTATTACCCTTGGTTGTCATATATTCTGGATCCAAAATACCAACCCCTATTGTTATTAAAAAAGTAGAGGTCTTACAAAATAAATACGCAAATCTGATTGATACGCTATATGATGCAATCGAACAAGCTGTCCATCATGCTTCTGTCTTTATCGAAAATAAAGACTGGGCGAAACTGGGGGAAATCATGAATATTCAACAAGGGATTATGAATGCGCTTGGTCTCGGGACGCCAGTGTTAAATCAATTAATTGACAGCTTAAATACCATGCCCACTATTTATGGCGCTAAAATTTCAGGTTCTGGGCTAGGGGATTGTGTGATTGGTATTGGTTTTGACGCCGAGAGTGATAGCTTTTTAAAAGTAGCACAAGAAAATAGCAGTATTAAAAAAATACCATTATCTGTTTCACAACAAGGCGTATGTTATGGATAAAAATGCTGTTGTAGGGGCCGCATTAAAAGCCTATTCAAAAGAGCCTCAAAACAAAACAGGCACGTTTTTTGCGCCCTCTAATATTGCGCTTTGTAAATATTGGGGAAAACGAAATACAGAATTGAATCTACCTGTAACAGCAAGCCTTTCTATTTCATTAGGCGAATATGGTGCTAAGACAAAGCTTTCTTTGTTACCAGAAAAGACTGCAAGTGATAAGATTATTGTCAATGGTAAGCAAATTGATATTAACAGTGATCCCGCCTTTGTTTCAAATTTAACCGCATACTTAAATTTATTTAGACCCAGGCCGACAACACATTTTTGTGTGGAAACAGAAGTCAATCTGCCGATTGGTGCAGGATTGGCATCGAGCGCTTGCGGTTATGCAGCATTAATCGGTGCTGTTGATAAATTATATGGCTGGCAGTTACCGCTGTCGACCTTGTCTTTGCTTGCACGTTTGGGTAGCGGGAGTGCTTGCCGATCATTTTGGCATGGGTTTGTAGAATGGCAAAACGGTGTTTTAGAAAATGGAACAGATAGCATTGGCGTCCCTTTACCAAATAGTTGGCCTGAATTGCGCATTGGATTATTAATACTCAATTCAGCATCTAAATGCATCAGTTCGAGAAAGGCGATGGAGGTAACGAAATTAACCTCGCCTTTTTATCAGGTGTGGCCAGAAAAACAGGCAGAAGATTTAGCGCGTTTAAAAAAGGCCATTCTTTTGCAGAATTTTGTAGAATTAGGTGAAACATCTGAGTCTAATGCTTTGGCCATGCATGCGATGATGTTGGCAGCATCTCCACCCGTTTTATATACAGAGGCAAAAACCCTGACAGCGATGCATGAAATCTGGCATGCGAGAAAAGCAGGATTACCACTTTATTTTACACAAGATGCAGGACCCAATTTAAAATTATTATTTTTAGAGCAAGATAAAGGCGCTGTCAAAATGCTGTTTCCAGAATTAATCACGATTGCACCGTTTGATCAGGGGGACTTGCATTGATGGAAAAAATCGTGTTGGTAGATGAATATGATAATGTCATTGGCTTGGAAGAAAAATTAAAAGCTCATCAATTGGGTTTGTTGCATCGTGCTTTTTCAGTATTTGTTTACAGAAAAAATCCTGAAAATTTAAATGTAATTGAATTTTTATTGCAACAGCGTCACATCGATAAATATCATTGCGGCGGGCTTTGGACAAATACCTGCTGCAGTCATCCACGTCTGAATGAAGATGTGGTATTGGCTGGTCAAAGACGTTTAAAAGAAGAGATGGCGATCACGCTCACCTTGAAAAAAGTCGGTTCTTTTCAATATAAAGCCGTTTTTGAGAATGGATTGACTGAGCATGAATTCGATCATGTCTTACTTGGCGAATATGATGGCGTACAATCGATTGTTTTAGATCCCACAGAAGCTCAGGATTTTCGTTGGCTATCTCAGGAACGATTAGAGAGAGAATTGAACTTGTATTCGGAGCATTATACGCCTTGGTTTAAGCCTGCATTTGAGTTGGTGTTGGAGGATTTATGGTTCAACTCTTAATTTCTATTTTTGCTTTTATTATTGCGATTAGCCTTTTGGTCGGTATTCACGAATTTGGACATTTTTGGGTAGCCAGACGATTTGGTATTAAAGTATTACGTTTTTCAATTGGATTTGGACGCCCGCTTTACCGTTGGTACGATAAACTGGGAACAGAATATATGATATCGCTTATTCCATTGGGTGGATATGTATCGCTTTTTGGGGAACGTGATCAAACGATTTTGCCATCAGAACGGCAACAAGCCTTTCGTTTTAAGCCAGTCTGGGCACGAATGATGGTATTGGCTGCGGGGCCTTTTGCGAATGTGTTATTTGCGGTTGCTGCTTACTGGCTGCTCTTTATGATAGGGGTTTCAACCTTTATTCCCATTTTAGGCCAGGTATCTAAAGGTTCGCCTGCGGGATTGGCAGGATTGCATCAAGGCCAGGAAATCGTTTTTGTCGAAGGAAAATCCACACCTAGCTGGGAATCTGTTTCTATGCAGGTATTGGCACAGATTGGAGAAGATAAAACAATTACGGTGCGTGTGAGGGATCATGCGGAAGCACCGTTACAAAATAAAACTTTGGATTTAGGCATTGTATCGAGTGATACTTCAGAATCAGATTGGTTAGAGAGTTTGGGATTGGTGCCAATGGATCCCGTTCCTGCGGTTGTCGGCCATGTTTTACCAGGATTGCCTGCGTTTAAAGCGGGATTACAAACAGGTGATCGTATTTTAAGCGCAGATGGGCAGGTAATTACCTCTCGTATGGAGATCATACATTACATACAATCGTCGCCTAACAAAAAAATTCATTTACGGATTCAACGTGGGTATCAAAAGCTCTCGCTGGTATTAGAGACTGTGACTAAAATATCAGAAGAAGATCATAAAAAAATTGGTTTTGTGGGCATAGAATTTTCACCCTTAAAAGAAATGCCAAAGTCATTCATGCGTATCCAACGCTATAGCGCAGGCACAGCGTTCGTGAAAGCGGTTTCTCAAACCATGCAATATTCAGCGTTGACTTTAGAATTATTAAAAAAAATGATTCTTGGCAAAGTGTCTGCGCGTCATATTAGTGGGCCGGTTAGCATTGCGAAATATGCAGGAGAGTCTGCCAGTATTGGCTTCAAAGAATTTTTAGCTTTTTTAGGTGTCATTAGTATCAGCTTGGGTATTTTGAATCTATTACCGATTCCTATTTTAGATGGCGGTCATATTATGTATTGCTGTTACGAAGTGATAACTGGCCGGCGTGCTTCAGTATTCGCCCAAAATATGGGCATATGGGTTGGCGGTTTAATATTAGTTGGATTTATGATATTAGCCTTATACAATGATTTGATGCATTTTTTCAGGTAAATTGACCCCTTCATCAGTCATGGCCTTTGTGTTAGGATGCTCTTTAAGATTTTAAGGAGCGAAACCAAAAACGATGGCAACGATAAACACACGCGCTTTACTATTAATATTAGTTGGCTGCCTTGCATTCTTTCAAGCGGAAGCTTTTCAATCTTTTGTCGTACAAAGCATTCGTGTAGAAGGGCTGCAACGCATTTCTAAAGGCGCAGTTTTAGAAGATCTGCCGATAGAAACAGGACAGACAATCACAGATGCAAAAGCGACAGAAGCCATTCGTGCGCTTTATAAATCGGGATTTTTTAAAGAAGTTACTTTAAATCGCGACGGTAATGTTTTAGTGGTTAATGTCATAGAGCGGCCGACTATCAGTCAATTAACCCTTGTCGGTATCAAAGATAAAGAGAAAATTAAAAAACTGCTGAGAGAAGTGGGCGTTGCAGAAGGGCAATTATTTGATCCGGCTGTTTTATTACGCGGACAGAAAGAACTCGAACGTTACTATTACAGTCGAGGTCGTTATGGCGTCAAAATTGAACCAACGGTAACAGAAGAACTCGGTTCTTTAGTAGCTCTGACAATCAGCATTTATGAAGGAGATGTTGCACGTATAAAAGAAATTAAACTGATAGGCAATACACTTTTTTCTCAAAAAGAGCTTTTAAAAGACTTTAAAACGGCTAAGACTAATTGGTTATCCTGGTTTTACGGTGATGACAAGTATAATAAAGAAAAATTAAATGCGGATTTAGAAACTTTACGATCCTATTATATGGATCGGGGGTATATTAATTTTCAAATTGATTCTTCTCAGGTTTCTTTATCTTCGGATAAGCAAAGTATCTTTATTACAATACATATTACCGAAGGCGATAAATATAACTTTGGTCATGTGAGCTTGGCTGGACAATTTATTGTACCCAAAGAAGAGTTGCGCCCGCTGCTCGCACCTATAGAAGCGGGAGGTGCATTTTCAAGAAAGACGCTTTTAGAGGTTAAACAAGCGCTCGAAGATCGGTTGGGAGACGAAGGCTTTACGTTTGCCGAAGCGCGTACAAACCATCAAGTTATAGAAGGCAAGAGAGCAGTGGATATTGTTTTTGAGATGCACCCTGGTAAGCGCATGAGTGTGCGCCGTATCTTATTTAAAGGTAATTCAAGCACAAAAGATGAAGTGTTGCGGCGCGAACTGCCGCAGATGGAAGGCACATGGGTTTCTAATGCATTGGTGAAAGAAGGCAAAGAAAAGATTTTACGACGTGGTTTTGGTTCCGAAGTAGATGTTGAAACGCCGATGGTGCCTGGTACAACGGATGAATTAGATGTTATTTATAAAATTGAAGAGGCACGTTTAGGCCAAATCAGCGGAGGTCTCGGTTATTCACCAACTGAAAAACTGATGTTTAATTTTGCGGTTTCTCAAGAAAATTTCTTTGGAACGGGTAATGCTGTTGATTTTAATTTCGATAAAAGTAAAGCTTGCACGAGTTACGGGTTGGGCTATATGGATCCGTATTTTACAATCGATGGTGTTGGTATGGGTGCGAACGGTTATTTTAACCAAACTAACCTGGGTAAAACCACCAGTATTTCCAATTTTACAACCGATACCTTAGGCGGTGAATTACGCTGGCTCTTTCCAGTAGATAAATATGAGTTTATAAAAGTGTCTGCGGGTTACGATGACACGCGATTAAAAATTGATTCGCTGTTTGCACCAAGAGAAATTAAAGATTTTACGGGTCGCTATGGTACGCAGTTTCGTGAAATGGTAGCCGGAAAAGCCTGGATGTACGAGAGTATAAAACAACGCATATTCCCAACGCGTGGATTATCGAAATCTAAGGGCGAACGTACAGTGGTGCCTGGCGCAAAACAACAGTACTATCAGTTGTCTTATTCAGCATTAGCCTACCATCCCTTATCAGAATCCGAACAATGGGTTGTTGGTTTGAAAGGAAACTTAAGTTATGGTGGCGGCTATGGAAAAACACCTCGGCTACCTTTTTATAGAAACTCTTATGCGGGGGGAATCAGCTCTGTACGAGGTTTTGAAGAAAGTTCATTAGGCCCCAAGGATTCGGCAGGTCGCTCATTTGGTGGTAATACACTTATTTTAGGAACGGCATCCTTCATTTTCCCAAATCCGATTAAACCCGATGCAAAATCGGTTCGAACAGCATTGTTTTTAGATGCCGGTCAGGTATATGATACGAGCTATCGAAAAAGTATTGTGAATGGCACGTCTCGTAATCCACACGGCTTGCGGTATGCTGCGGGTCTTTCGCTGACCTGGCATACGCCCTTGGGTGCACCGTTATCATTTAGTTTGGCTAAACCACTGAATGTAAAGCCGGGTGACGAAAAGCGTTACTTCACATTTTCTATGGCCACTCAGTTTTAATTGATTAATTTGTATGCTGACTGCGAGGAGAGTTACCTTGAAACACTTAAGCTTCATGACTTCTATTTTGTTATCTATTTGCCTAGGTTTTGGTTCAGTAGCGATGGCTGATGATACATCCAGCAAAATTGGTGTTTTAGATTGGCAGCTGTTGTTGTCAAAAGCGCCTCAAGCAGAAGCCGCAGGTAAGCGTCTTGAAAAAGAATTTCAAGGACCCAAAGATAAATTCATGAATAAACAAAAAGAATTTCAAACAGAACGTGAGAAAATGCAGCGAGATGGAGATGTCATGTCTGCAGAGCAACGTGGCAAAAAAGAGAAAGCATTAGCAAAAATGGAACAAGATCTACGTCGCATGGACGAAGAATTAAGATCAGACTACACCACGCGGCATCGAGAGGAAATGGATTCGTTTATCAAAGAAGTAAAAGATGTGGTTGATAAACTGGCAGAAGAAGATAAATATGATTTGGTCTTATCACAAGAAGCGGCATTATATGTTTCCGATCGCATTGATGTGACGGCAAAAGTCTTGGAACGATTAGAAAAGAAGAAAAGAAAATCTGATGACGGATCATCTGAAAAATCGAAGAAAAGAAAACTTGATGACGAATGATGAAGCATTCCCAATCTTATACCCTAGAGGTGCTCGCTGGTTTAATTGGCGCGCACCTTCAAGGTGATCCCAATTGCCTTATTTCGAGCCTTGCCCCTTTAAAACGTGCAGGAGAAGGGCAGCTTTCTTTTTTAAGTAATGCGGAATACCGCAAAGACTTGCCTGCTGTACACCGCAAAGATTTACTTGCAACTAAGGCTTCAGCGGTTATTTTGAGTTCGCATGAAGCAGTTTTTTGTCCTGTAAATGCGCTTGTTTCCGAAAACCCGCGCTTAAGTTTAGCAAAAGCGGCTAAACTGTTTGAGAAAAAAGAAAAAGTGGTTCTCGGTATTCATCAAAGCGCTGTTCTAGGAGAGGGATGTACAATTCCGGATTCTGTTTCTATTGGTGCGAATGTTGTTTTAGGTAATCGTGTTGTTTTAGGCGAAAATGTTGTTATTGCGTCAGGATGTGTGGTTGGTCATGATTGTATCCTGGGTAATCATACAAAATTAATGGCAAAGGTTACTTTATATGACAATATCCAAATAGGTAAGCATTGCGTTATTTATAGCGGTGCAGTGATTGGTGGCGATGGTTTTGGATTTGCGAATCAAGCAGGTGCGTGGACGAGATTACCGCATTTGGGTACTGTTGTCATTGGAAATCACGTTGAGATTGGCGCAAATACGACCATTGATCGCGGGTTTTTAGAAGACACTGTATTGCATGACGGCGTTGTGATTGATAATTTAGTACAAATAGGTCATGGTGTTTCTATTGATACAGGAACAGCGATTGCAGGATGTGTGGGTATTGCGGGCAGCACCCATATTGGGAAATTTTGTTTAATCGGTGGTGGTTCTGGTATCGCAGGACATATTGAAATTACTGATCAGGTGCATCTCATCGGCGGTACTATGGTAGCCAATTCTCTAAAAACGCCCGGTGTGTATGGTGGCGGTATGCCAGCACAATCAGCTAACTTATGGCGAAAGAATATGGCGCGTCTTCAAAATTTAGATAGTCTGGCGCGGCGATTACGTGTTTTGGAAAATAAGGCATTAGAGAATGTGCGGCTTTTGGAGGACGAATAAATGATAGAGATTCAAGAGATTTTGGAGCGTTTGCCGCATCGATATCCTTTTTTGTTGGTCGATCGTGTTTTAGAATTTGAGCGTGATAAAACATTACTGGCTATCAAAAATGTGTCCTTTAATGAGCCTTTTTTTGCAGGTCATTTTCCGATAAAAGCGGTAATGCCGGGCGTATTAATCGTAGAAGCATTGGCACAAGCCGCCGCTATTTTGGCAAGCCATACTGCCGAATCCGATTCCAATCGTTCTTTGTTCTATTTAGGCGCGATTGAAAATGCGCGTTTTAAAAAAATTGTTGTACCAGGCGATCAATTATATTTAAGCGTAGAAATTTTAAAACGTAAAGCGAATGTTTGGAAATTTAAAGGCACTGCTTTGGTTGATAATGAAATTGCTTGTACCGCTGAAATGACCTGTGCGGAAGGATCGGTAAACCTGTGATAGATAAGCACGCCATTGTTGATCCCAAAGCCAAGCTCGCGCCTAATGTGGTTGTTGGACCTTGGACATTGATTGGGCCAGATGTAGAAATTGAAGAAGGGACTTGGATTGCATCTCATGTGGTTATTCGAGGACCAACCCGTATTGGTCGAGAAAATCGTATTTATCAATTTGCAACCATTGGAGAAGATTCGCCTGATAAAAAGTATTCCGGTGAACGTACTTATTTAGAAATCGGTGATCGCAATATTTTTCGTGAATCTTGTAGTATACATCGCGGTACGGTACAAGGCGGGGGCATAACGAAAATTGGAAACGATAATTTGTTTATGGCCTATACACATGTTGCACATGATTGTACGATTGGTGATCAAGTGGTTTTTTCAAATAATGCTTCTATTGCAGGGCATGTCAAAGTCGAAGATTTTGTCTGCTTAGGCGGTATGGTAGGCGTGCATCAATTTTGTGCTATTGGTGCGCACAGTTTTGCCGCGGGTGGTGCGATCATTGTTAAAGATGTACCACCATTTGTGATGGTTTCAGGATATCCAGCAGAAGCACATGGTTTAAATTCGGTGGGCTTAGAACGTAGAGGCTATACGCCTGCTACCATGGCTGCCCTAAAACGAGCCTATAAGATTATTTTTAGGCAGACTTTAACGCTCCAAGAAGCAGTGAATGCATTGAAAACGATGACAATGGAAACGCCTGAAATACAGCTGCTGGTTGATTTCTTGGCTAAGTCAACGCGTGGGATTGTTCGGTAACCCCATTTCGCCTTATGAAAATCGGTATTGTTGTTGGCGAAGTCTCAGGTGACAATTTAGCGGTGAATTTAATCCGTGCTTTACGCAAGCTGTATCCCGATCTTACTTTCGAAGGCATTTTAGGCCCTGCTTTATTGCAAGAAGGCGGACAATCATTGTATCCCATGGAACGCCTCTCTGTGATGGGGCTTATTGAGCCTTTAGGGCGTTTACCTGAGTTATTGCGCATTCGACGGCATCTCATACGACACTTTTGCAAAAATCCGCCAGATGTATTTATTGGTGTTGATGCGCCCGATTTTAATTTAGGCATTGAAAAAAAACTAAAAGCCCAGGGTATTCCTACGGTACATTATGTTAGTCCCAGTGTGTGGGCCTGGCGTCAAGGTCGTGTAAAAGGGATTAAAAAGTCTGTTGATTTCATGCTTACCTTATTTCCTTTTGAAGCAAAATTTTTCGAAGATCATCGAGTGCCCGTTTGTTTTACAGGGCATCCCTTGGCCGATCAAATTCCCTTAGAAGTGAATACGATTGAGACAAAAGAAGGGCTGGGGTTTGATATTGCTAGACCCGTTATTGCACTTTTGCCGGGAAGTAGACAAAGTGAAATCAAATATTTAGCCGAGATATTTATAAAAAGCGCACAATTGTGTTTTGAAAAACAAAAAAATTTACAATTTGTAATGCCGTTGGTTTCAGCAGAGCACAAAAAACAACTTGAAATTTTATGTCACACCATTGTGCCAGAATTACCTATAAAAATCATGGTCGGTAATGCATATGGAGCCATGCGCGCAGCAGATGCTGTTCTAGTTACGTCAGGTACCGCAACTTTAGAAGTGATGCTGCATAAAAAACCGATGATCGTTGCTTATCGCACGCATCCCATTAATTTTTACATTGCTAAGTGTTTGGTAAAATTATCCTATATTGCTTTACCCAATTTGTTGGCAGGCGAAATGATTGTGCCAGAATTTATTCAAGATAATGCAACACCCGAAAAATTAAGCGAGGCGTTACTGCAATTGTTATCTCCCAATTTTGATCGTAAAAATTTGGTTGAAAAATTTACCGCAATACATTTAAGTTTAAGAAAAAATGCAAGTGATGTTGCGGCGCAAGCGATAAATCATCTCATTAAGTTTATCGAATGATGACGGGTGTTTTAAAAATATAATTATTATAAATCAACGGGTTATGATTTGATTGTAATTTTTCTATTTTTATTATAGACTAGTCTATAGACCGGTTTTCGCATTGTGAGGAGTTGTATATGCACCGTAAAATGGTTGGTTCATACGAAGCTAAAACGCACTTACCTGCTTTATTAGATTCTGTGTCTCATGGGGAAAGTATTGTTATTACTCGAAATGGGGTACCAGTGGCGCGTTTAGTGCCTTATAAAGAAGGAAAACCGCCTGTTAAAGAGACGATTCAAGCATTAATGACGGCTAGAAAAAAGGTGCATTTAAACGGTTTGTCTATCCGAGAATTGAGAGATGAGGGTAGACGGTTTTGAAGACATTTGTATTAGATTGTTCGGTGACCATGTCATGGTGTTTTGCTGGTGAAGCGAATGAATACGCTGATAAAATACTGGAATTATTAAAAGAAACAAAGGCGCTTGTGCCGAGTATTTGGTCATTAGAAGTAATAAATGTTTTGCATGTTAGCGAACGAAAAAAAAGAATTACTGTGTCTCAGTCGAACAATTTTGTCAATTTAATCAATGCACTTCCTATCGAAATTGATATGAGTGTAGAAGAATTGCCAAATAGAAGAATTTTAGAAATTTCTAGGAAATATTCATTGTCTGCATATGACGCCGCCTATTTGGAATTAGCAATTCGAAAGAATATTCCATTAAGCTCTTTTGATAAAATTTTGTGTACTGCGGCCGAAAAAGCAGGTGTTGATTTGTTGAAATGAAGCGCTAGCTTTTTGCATTTAGCTTAAAAACTCACCATCCACATAATACCATCGACCGTCTTCACGATGAAATTTACTTAACTCGTGTATCTGACCTGTTTGGTTATTGTGCTTATACTTGGCAATAAATTCAACATAACCAACATTTGGGTCGACATCACCATACGCTGTAATAACTTGTAACCCTGCCCACTCATAAGAGCGTTTAATATGACGTTGTTGATGAAATTTTACTAATGCTGGCCCTCGCATGGTTGCTTCGATATAGGTTAAGTTTCCGTTGAAATAGGCGGTATAGCGAGAACGCATTAAAGCTTCTGGCGTAGGCGCATATTTGGTGACATACAGATAAGGGGCGCAACAGGTTTGAAAATCCGCGTTAGAACCACAAGGACAATTGATAAGATTTTCTTGGGCTTTTTTTCGAGCTTCGTAGAGGGTATCGTAGAATTGATCGACAGCTTCCCTAGAGTCAAAGGTTCTTTTATCGATGCATTTATTGGGATTTAATTCATAATACAAAAATCCATTTAAATGATCTGTTTCGTGTTGAAAAACGCGCGCGTGTCTCCCTTTTAGTTCGCGTACAATTGTTTGACCATTTTCATCTTGGTATTTTACGCGTATGTGCGTATAGCGTTTTACATTGCCGGTGCCTAAAGGTACAGAGAAACAGCCTTCCCAGCAGAGATCTTCTTCAGGCACCTGTGTTGTCGCATTTGTTAAAGGATCATAACTTGGGTTAATGATGACTTTCATATCATCGTCTTTATCTGGGCAAAAAAGAAAAATGCGCTTATTGATACCCCATTGGTTGGCCGCCATGCCCGCAGCCGAATCCCAGGGAGCACCCGCCGCCTTAAGTTGATCAACTTGTATTGAATATTTCATGTCTCGAATCAGCTGTTTGTCTTCGTCGTTTAAGGGGAAACACACAGCTTCAGTGACTTGGCGTAAGAGAGGATGCTCGAAGTCTACTAAGGTCAATCTGCGAGGGGGTATCGGTTGATTTGTGGGTTGAATTGCATCCATTTTTGACTCCTGTTACTCTACAAACTCGGCTATCTAAGCTCGGATAGTGTAACAAAAATTAGCTCAGAAACCATGAGGTAAGCATGTTGATAGCAGGTGTCGATGAAGCCGGTAGAGGTCCATTAGCAGGACCGGTTATTTCGGCAGCTGTGATTTTAGACCCCAACAAAAAGATTAAAAATTTGGCAGATTCGAAGAAATTAAGCGAAGTTCAACGCGAATCGCTCTTTATTGAAATTTGTGAAAAAGCGATTGCTTTTGGTATTGGTCGAGCAGAAGCCTTTGAAATTGACGAAATCAATATTTTGCAAGCTACATTACTCTCTATGCAAAGAGCGGTGGCTGCACTTAAAATTTTGCCAGCAGAGATTTGGGTTGATGGCAATTGTTGTCCTGTTTTAGATTATCCAACAAAGGCAATCATCAATGGCGACAATCTTGTACCTGCGATTAGCGCAGCATCTATATTGGCAAAAGTAACGCGTGATCGCGAAATGGTTATTTTAGATAAAACATTCCCAGGATATGGCTTTGCAAAACATAAAGGTTATCCAACCGTTATGCATCTCAGTGTTTTAAAAAGACTTGGCCCTTGTAAACTGCATCGTTTAAGCTTTAGCCCAGTTAAAGAAGCATTAAAAGCAGAGACAGAACAGTGACGGATTCTCCATTTGTGCATTTACATGTTCATAGCGAATACTCGCTCGTGGATGGGCTTGTCCGTATTGATGAATGTGTAGAATCGATTGTGAATCAAAAAGGCGCTGCTATTGCGATAACCGATCAATCTAATTTATTTAGCATGGTTAAATTTTATCGAGCTGCAGAATCTGCTGGTATAAAGCCAATTATTGGTGCAGACATTTGGTTGATGAGCGAGGCGGATACTACATCACCCTGTCGTTTAATTTTGCTTTGTCAAAACATGACGGGTTATAGAAATCTAACAGAATTGGTTTCACGTTCGTATACAGAGGGCCAGTTTTCAGATAAGCCACAAATTAAAAAAGCGTGGTTGCACGAGAAAAACGCCGGACTTATTGCTATTGCTGTTGCCAGAGAAAGTGATATTGCCAAAGCTTTGTTAGACAGAGATGAGATTTTGGCAGAAAAATTATTGGCAGAGTGGATTGCAATTTTTGATGATCGATTTTACTTGGAAGTAACACGAACACATCGTAGTGAAGAAGAAAGTTATCTTCAAGCAGCGGTTTTTTTAGCCGAAAAAACGGGGTGTCCTTTAGTTGCGACGAATGATGTTCGATTTATAGAAAGAGCTGATTTTGAGGCGCATGAAGCACGCGTCTGTATTCACGAGGGCTATACATTAAGTGACCCAAAACGGTCTAAAAATTATAGTGAGGAGCAATATCTAAAAACACCTGAAGCAATGCAAGCGATTTTTTCAGATTTGCCGGAAGCCCTTGAAAACAGCGTTGAAATTGCTAAACGGTGTAATTTTGAATTAAAGCTCGGGAAAATTTATTTACCGAATTATCCCGTGCCTGCTGATACAACCATTCAACAGTATTTTATCAGGTTAGCACAGCAGGGTCTGCAGCAAAAGTTTGCTAACAGGCCTATTCCGGATTTGTATCAAGATAGATTGAATACAGAATTAACTGTTTTAAATAACATGGGATATGCAGGTTATTTTTTAATTGTGGCAGATTTTATTCAATGGGCACGAGATAATAAAATCCCCGTAGGCCCGGGCCGCGGTTCGGGTGCAGGTTCGCTGGTTGCTTTTTCACTGGGCATTACGGGCTTAGATCCTTTGCAATATGATTTATTGTTTGAGCGATTTTTAAATCCCGAACGCGTGTCGATGCCTGACTTTGATATTGACTTTTGTATGGAAGGCCGCGATCGCGTGATCGAGTATGTCGCAAATACTTATGGTCGCGAATCTGTTTCGCAAATTATTACCTACGGTACCATGGCTGCGAAAGCGGTTATTCGAGATGTGGGGCGTGTATTAGGGCATCCCTATGGATTTGTCGATAAAATCGCTAAATTAATCCCCTTGGAGTTGGGTATTACCTTAGAAAAAGCCTTAAATCAAGAAGAAGTTTTAAAACAGCAATATGCGGCAGAAGCCGAGGTTAAGACATTAATTGATTTGGCTAAAAAGCTAGAAGGTATCACACGAAATGCCGGTAAACATGCCGGCGGCGTTGTGATTGCGCCATCAAAGCTGATTGATTTTACGCCGCTTTATTGCGACGCCAAAGAAGGACATTTGGTGACGCAATTTGATAAAGACGATGTGGAAACGATTGGCTTAGTTAAGTTTGACTTTTTAGGCTTAAGAACTTTAACCATTATTGATTGGGCAGTAGAGGCGATTAATCAAATTCATATCAAAAATAATGAATTACCGATCGATATTGAACAGATCTCGTTGGATGACGCTAAAGTTTTTGATTTATTAAAAGCGTGTAATACAACGGCGATATTCCAGCTGGAATCTCGAGGGATGAAGGATTTAGTTAAACGCTTACAGCCGGATAATATTGAAGATATTATTGCTTTGGTTGCGTTGTTTAGACCAGGGCCTTTGCAATCTGGTATGGTGGATGACTTTATTAATCGTAAGCATGGCCGTGAAAAGCCCGAATATTTGCACCCAAAGTTAACCGATATTTTAAAGCCGACTTATGGAGTTATTTTATATCAAGAACAGGTGATGCAAATTGCGCAAGTGTTGGCCGGTTATACTTTAGGTGCAGCCGATTTATTACGGCGTGCAATGGGTAAAAAGAAACCAGAAGAAATGGCAAAACAACGTGCAATATTTGTAACCGGTTCGCTAAAGAATGGCGTGTCTGAACACACAGCTATGCATATCTTTGACTTGATGGAAAAATTTGCGGGGTATGGATTTAATAAATCGCACTCTGCGGCTTATGCGCTGATTACCTATCAAACAGCATGGTTAAAAACACATTTCAAAGAAGCCTTTATGGCAGCAGTTTTATCTTCTGATATGGCTAACACGGATAAAATAGTGGTTTTTATACACGAATGTGCTGAAAATAAAATTAATATTATTCCGCCAGATATTAATCGAAGTCTCTTTAAATTTTCTGTAGATGAAGAGAAAAATATTTTATATGGGTTAGGTGCTATTAAAGGCGTTGGAGAAGCGGCCATTGAAAGCATCATTGAAACACGTGCTACCAGATCTTTTCAAGATTTATTTGATTTTTGTGCGCGCGTAGACAGCCGAAAGGTAAGCCGCCGTGTTTTAGAAGCGCTTATTCGAGCGGGTGCTTTCGATAGTTTTGGTACGGGATTTTCTGAGCGTGCAGAATGGATGGAAACTTTGGATGATGCGATGCATGCTGCAGAACAAATGTCTAAAAATCGATTACATGGTCAAGTAGATTTATTTGGAGATGTTTTTTCAGCAGAAGATATAAAAGCATCTTTTAGGCCAAAAAACTTTGAACCTTGGTCTGAAAGAGTGCGTTTGGAAGGCGAAAAGGAAGCATTAGGACTTTATTTAACAGGCCATCCTTTGACGCAGCATGAAGCAGAATTATCGCGTATTTGTACGACTAAGATTCGCGATTTAAAAGCTGACCAAAATCGGCATTGCGTGATTGCAGGATTAATTATTGCGATTCGAACACTGGTGACACGCAAAGGTGATAGGATGGCTTTTGTAACTTTAGATGATAGAACGGGCAGACAAGAAATTGCAGTTTTTTCAGATCAATACCGAGACAATAAAGAAATTTTAGTCAAAGATAATTTAGTGATTGTCAGTGGGGAAGTCAGTATTGATACCTATTCGGGCGGTTACAAAATGCGTTGTAAAGAAATCATGAGCTTGGAAAAATCGAGATTAAAATCAGCGAAATTTTTAAAAGTTGTTGTGTCACCGGTAAACTTGGATGACAATTTTGCAAAGCGTTTAATGGAAACGATAAGACCCTATCAAGTGCAAGAAGGTTGTCCTGTACAAATCATTTATGAGCGAGCTGAATCTTCGGTCTTATTGCGCTTAGGGGAAGATTGGCGTGTTAATCCAAAGGAAACATTGCTTAATGCGTTAAAGGTTTTATCGGGTGTTGCAACGGTTGATGTTGGATATTAAGCTAATGGGGTCAGATCTAGACTACGTACTGTACGATACTTCAGTACGCACTCTAGATTTGACCCCATTATGATAGGGGGAGCAGTTGAATGACTTTAAGTGCAAATTATTTAGAATTTGAAAGACCTATCGCCGAGCTAGAAGCCAAAATTGAAGAGCTTCGGCTAGTCGGTACCGATAGCGTGGTTAATATTCAGGAAGAAATCCAGCGCTTGGAAGTCAAAAGCCAAGACTTAACCCGATCCATTTTTCGTGCGCTAACAGATTGGCAAGTGGTACAATTGGCGCGCCATCCACAGCGGCCGTTTACCCTAGATTATATTTCGCGTATTTTCACAAATTTTGAAGAGCTGCATGGCGACCGCGCTTATGCAGACGATAAAGCACTCGTGATGGGGCTTGCGCGTTTAGAAGGCGAGCCTGTCATGATTATTGGACAGCAAAAGGGGCGTGACACCAAAGAAAAAATTGCGCGACATTTTGGGATGCCGCATCCTGAAGGTTATCGTAAAGCTTTGCGTGCCGCTAAATTGGCTGCAAAATTTCAAATTCCGATTGTTACATTTATTGATACGCCAGGTGCTTATCCTGGGGTGGGTGCCGAAGCCAGAGGACAAAGCGAAGCGATTGCGCGTAATCTTTTAGTATTTTCGCAATTGGAAGTGCCTATTTTATCTGTTGTGATTGGTGAAGGGTGTTCTGGCGGTGCGCTGGGTATTGGCGTGGGTGATAAAACATTAATGTTACAATACGCGTATTATGCAACTATTTCGCCAGAAGGCTGCGCGACCATTTTATGGAAAAGCGCCTCTAAAGCGAATGAAGCAGCTGAAGTGATGGGCATCACGGCGGCTAAACTTTTAAAGCTCGGTTTGATAGACGAAATTGTTTCAGAACCAGTTGGCGGTGCACACCGAAACTTTGATGAAACTGCTGCGAATCTAAAAATGTCTTTAGTACAAAGCTTGCAGACCTTTAAAAATCTTTCGATGGATAAATTACTACAAAAGCGGTATCAACGATGGATGTTAATGGGGACTTAACCCCCGAAGTTGTTTTGCAAAATATTCAAAAATTAACGAATGCCAAAACTTTGTGGGTTGCTTTTAGCGGCGGGCTTGATTCACATGTATTGTTAGATCTTTTGGTATGTGCTGTTGCTAACATGCCAGGCTTTCAAATCGGCGCGCTGCATATTCATCATGGCATTAGTCGTTTCGCAGATGTTTGGGCAGCACATTGTGAAAAAATCTGTTTAGATTATAAACTGCCATTCAAAGTGCTCTCTGTGAATGGAAAGGTGACAGATGGCAGCAGCCCAGAAGCGGTTGCCAGAGAAGCGCGTTTTGCTGCTTTTAGTCATTTTTTTAATCAAAATGTTGATCAAAATCAAGCTTTATTACTTGCACATCATCAAACTGATCAAGCAGAAACGATTTTGCTCCGCTTATTGCGAGGTTCTGGGCCATTAGGCTTAGGCGGTATTCGATCAAAAGTGCTATTAGGAAAAGGCGAATTAATTAGGCCGTTGTTAGCAGTTTCGAAAGAAGTCATTCTTGCTTATGCTACACAAAAAAAATTAAATTGGATCGAAGACGACAGTAATCAAGATACGCGTTTTGATAGGAATTTTTTGCGACGTGAAATCATGCCTTTATTAAAGGCGAGATGGCCGCATGCGGTGCATTCTATCACTCGAGGTGGAGCGCTTTGTTTTGAAGCAGCGATGGCGAGTGAAGCGATTGCAGCAGAAGATTTAGAAAACGTAAAAGGATTAGTTGCAGATTCACTCTCGGTATCATCTCTTGTAGCACTCGGGCGTTTTCGTCGCTGGGGTGTTATTCGTTGTTGGTTGCAAGGTTTAGGACATGCATTACCCAGCCGTGCACATATGGAACGAATCGACCGTGAAGTTTTGATGGCTAAATCAGGGGCTAAGCCGAGGTTAAAGATAGGATTGTATGAAATTCATCGTTTAAAAGACACACTTATTGTTAGTCAGGAAACCGTCTCTATACGTTTGAATTTTGAGCCTTGATCTGATAAAGTTGAAGCTAATAATTGGGGTAAATTGGGATAACTTAGGGTAATAATGACGCGATATATACGATATATATTTGTAACAGGCGGTGTTGTTTCTTCCTTAGGTAAAGGCGTAGCGATTTCATCATTAGCAGCTATTTTAGAATCACGCGGTCTTAAGGTGACACTCTTGAAATTTGATCCCTACGTCAACGTTGACCCTGGCACTATGAGTCCCTTTCAGCATGGGGAAGTTTTTGTAACCGAAGATGGTGCAGAAACCGATCTTGATCTGGGTTATTACGAACGTTTTGCTCGTATCATGATGTCTAAAAACAATAATTTTACCACTGGACGGATTTATGCAGAAGTGATTGCACGTGAGCGTAAAGGCGAATATTTAGGTGCAACCGTTCAAGTAATTCCACATATTACCGATGAAATTAAGCGTAACATTGTGCAAGACAAAGAAGCCTTTGATATCGTGTTAGTTGAAATTGGCGGCACAGTCGGTGATATCGAATCTTTACCTTTTTTAGAAGCCATTCGTCAATTACGTATGGAGTTGGGCGTAGAGAGAAGCTTGTTTATACATTTAAGCTTGGTGCCTTATATTGCCGCTACCAACGAGATTAAAACAAAACCAACGCAGCATTCTGTAAAAGAATTGCGTTCGATTGGTATTCAACCTGATCTCTTAATTTGTCGCTGCTCTCTTAAACTGCCAGATTCAGAACGAAAAAAGATAGCGCTTTTTACCAATGTTGAAGAGCGGGCTGTTATTACATCGGTTGATATGTCATCTATTTATGAAGTGCCTCAATTGTTACATGAACAAAAATTAGATGATATTGTTTTAGAAAAATTAAAGCTTTCAGCAAAACCGGCTAATCTACAAGAATGGGAAAAAGTGGTATTCTTACAAAAAAATTCGAAGCAAGAAATTAAATTATTATTAGTGGGTAAATACGGTAATTATGCAGATGCTTATAAATCTTTAAATGAAGCATTAATGCATGCGGGTATACAAACTGAAACACGTGTGAATGTTCAATTTATCGATGCTGAACAAATCGAGCAGGAAGGTGTTGAATGTTTAAAAGGCGCACATGCAATTTTAGTGCCAGGAGGATTTGGAATACGTGGTATTGAAGGTAAAATCAAAGCAGCACAATTTGCGCGAGAAAATCATATCCCTTATTTAGGTATTTGCTTAGGTATGCAAATTGCCGTGATTGAATTTGCGCGCCACCAAGCGAATATGTCTGCTGCTAACAGTACGGAATTTAATCCAGACACGCCTTTCCCCGTGGTGGCATTGGTGACTTCTTTTTTAACAGAAAATGGCATTCGCGAAACCCGTACAGAAGCCAGTGATTTGGGTGGCACTATGCGGTTAGGTGCACAAAAATGTCAATTAGTTTCTGATAGCCTATCTGAAAAAATTTATGGTAAAAAGATTATTCAAGAACGGCATCGACACCGATACGAAGTGAATAATCAATTACTGCCATTACTCGAAAAAGCAGGATTAAAAGTTTCAGCACGAACCCTGGATGGTAACTTAGTTGAAATGATCGAGATCCCTTATCATCCTTGGTTTGTAGCTTGCCAGTTTCATCCTGAATTTCACTCTACGCCGCGCGATGGTCATCCCTTATTTACGCAATTCATTCGCGCCGCTATTCGAAGATCGAGAGGAGAAAATTAATCATGACAGTATCAAAAATGCAATTATGCGGCAGCATGGTTGGCAATAATCATCCCTTTTTTTTAATTGCTGGCCCTTGTGTTATCGAAAACGAAACCTTAGCCTTAGAGACGGCAGGTTTGCTAAAAGAAATGACCGATCGCTTAGGGATTCATTTTATTTATAAATCTTCGTTTGATAAAGCCAATCGAACTTCAAATGGCTCTTTTCGCGGCTTAGGTTTGGAAGAAGGTTTGCGCATTTTAGAATTAGTGAAAAAGAGAATAGGTGTTCCCATTTTAACAGATGTACACGAAGATACGCCTTTATCCGAAGTCTCATCCGTGGTCGATATTTTACAAACCCCGGCGTTTTTATGCCGTCAAACCAATTTTATTCAAAATGTGGCGCGATGCGGTTTGCCCGTCAATATTAAAAAAGGTCAATTTTTGGCACCCTGGGATATGAAAAATGTGGTTTCCAAAGCACGTAGCGTAGGCAACCACCATATTATGGTCTGTGAGCGTGGCGTAAGTTTTGGATACAATAATTTAGTGTCGGATATGCGATCGTTGGCTATTCTAAGAGAAACACATTGTCCTGTTGTGTTTGACGCGACACACTCAGTTCAATTGCCAGGAGGGCAAGGTCATGTATCCGGGGGGCAGCGAGAATTTGTACCAGTATTAGCGCGTGCAGCTGTTGCGGTTGGCATTGCGGGTCTTTATATGGAAACGCATCCTGATCCTGATAAAGCACCCAGTGATGGTCCCAATATGTGGCCCTTAGATAAAATGGAACACTTACTCAAAATTTTAGTGCAATTGGATAGGGCGGTTAAAGATGGCGGAGATTAAAGATCTTAGAGCGCGAGAGATTTTAGATTCTAGAGGTACGCCGACAATCGAAGTGGATGTGATATTAGCCTCAGGCGTGGTGGGGCGTGCAAGTACGCCCTCTGGCGCTTCTACGGGCATTCATGAAGCTGTAGAGTTAAGAGATAAAGAAAAGCGATATAATGGCAAGGGCGTATTAAAAGGCATTCATCATATTCATACTGAAATTAAGGCCGCTTTATTAAAGCATGATGTGCGTCATCAAAAAGGCATAGATGATATTTTAATTCATTTGGATAATACGCCAAATAAAAGCCGCTTGGGCGCAAATGCGTTAATGGCTGTTTCTGTAGCAGTAGCACGAGCGGCTTCGAACGCCGTTAAAGTGCCTTTTTATCAATATTTAAATCAAAGCCAGAATCAAACTAAACCAGTCAGTTTGCCTGTTCCCTTAATGAATGTGATTAATGGCGGTGCGCATGCCGACAACAATCTCGAAATACAAGAATATATAATTGTACCTGTCGGTGCACCGAGTTTTAAAGAAGCCATTCGTTATGGCGTTGAAGTATTTCAATCACTCAAAAGTTTTTTAAAACAAAAGGGGTTGAGTACAGCTGTTGGCGATGAAGGGGGCTTTGCGCCTAATCTATCTTCGGATGAAGCTGCGATTGAATTGATATTAGAAGCTATAAAAATGGCAGGTTTTACGCCCGGAAAAGAAATTTTTTTGGCGCTGGATTTAGCCAGTAGTGAATTTTATAGTGACGGTCGTTATCATTTGATGACAGATCATAAAACTTTTCACTCTGAAGAGTGGGTTGCACATTTAGCAAAGTGGGTTGATCAATATCCGATTCTATCTTTGGAAGATGGCATGGCAGAAGAAGATTGGACAGGTTGGAAGCAGTTAACGGAGGCTTTGAGTAACCGCGTTCAATTAGTGGGTGATGATCTCTTTGTGACTAATACAAAAATGTTAATGCGCGGTATTCAAGAACAAATTGCGAATGCCATTTTGATTAAACCCAATCAGATTGGTACGTTAACAGAGACTTTTGATGCGATTCAACTGGCGCAAGAAGCCCATTTTGCAACGATTATTTCACATCGTTCCGGCGAAACTGAAGATACATTAATCGCAGATTTGGCGGTTGCCTCGAATGCCGGTCAGATTAAAGCAGGTTCTTTGTCGCGTACCGATAGAGTCGCTAAATATAATCAGCTGCTCAGAATTGAAGAAGCATTAGGTAGTGATGCCCAGTATGCGCCCTTATCTGCTCTTCGGGTACCTTCTCCTAAATGGGGAGAAGGGAGACTATCTTGAGCAAAAAAGGATTAACGTTGGTTCTATTTTGTATGCTTGTTGTTTTGCAGTATCGATTGTGGATGGATGAAAATAATTTAATAGATGTTTATCGATTACGTCAGGCGATTAAAAGCGAGCAGAAAGTGATCGCAGAATTAACAAAAAGAAATCAACGGTTAGATGCTGAGTTAAAGCTTTTAAAAGTGCGACCAGAAGCCTTAGAAGAGCGTGCACGCTCGGAATTAGGCATGATTAAGAAGAATGAGACTTTTTGTTTAATAGTAGAGCCTGCGCGGTAATGCGCTTGCAATTTTTGGTCTCTTGGTATGATAAAGTATTGTGTTGGTCTAAACATCCAAAAGCAACACGATACTTAGCGCTGGTTAGTTTTATAGATGCGTCATTGTTTCCCATCTCGCCTTTATTGATGGTTTTGCCAATGAGTGTTGCTAAACCCAAATGTGCTTTTCAATTCGCCAGCATTGCAATTATTGCTTCTTTTTTTGGGGGCATGATTGGCTATGCTTTAGGTCTTTTTGCTTTTGAAGCAATTGTTAATCCGTTCATTCATATGATGGGGTATCATGAATATTATCAATTAGCTGCACAATGGTTTCAGGAATGGGGTTTTTTGGCGATTCTGTTTGGATGTGTAACGCCTTTTATACCCTATAAGATTTTTACGATTGGTGCTGGTGCTATGCAATTACACTTTGGTTGGTTTCTTTTAGCATCTTTAACAGGCCGTACAATTCGATTTTTATTGATTGCGGCTCTTATACGTTGGGGTGGACCTAAGGTTGAACCGCTATTTAGAAAAACGCTGCTTAAGATTACGAATTATCAGCTCAGTTAAGCCATCAGCAAAAATAACTTATTTTTTTGTCAGCACTATCTTGTAATTTTCATAAGATTGTTGTGTCTAAAAGCCATATAAGACAATTTTCTCAGACCATATGAGAAAATGGGGTGTTTCATGCGTGATTATGATACAAGATGCGCGGATAGAATACATGATATTACACAAATGTATCTCAACCAAATTGGATTGCAATCCCTACTTTCTGCAACAGAAGAAAAATCTTTGGCACGAAAATTACAGACAGGTGATAAGTTGGCGCGTAAAAAAATGATAGAAGCCAATTTGCGTTTAGTTGTAAAACTTGCGCATCGTTATCGACATCGAGGCGTATTACTGTCTGATTTAATCGAAGAAGGTAATTTAGGATTAATTCATGCTGTTGAAAAATTTGATCCTGAGCGCGGGTTTCGTTTTTCAACCTATGCGATGTGGTGGATTCGTCAGGCGATAGAGCGTGCTGTGATGCATCAAGCACCCATTGTGCGACTGCCGATCCATAAATTAAAAGGGATCAATTATTGTTTTAGAATTGTAAAAGCATGGGCTTCTGAAAAACATTATTTTCCGAGTCGAGAAGAAATTGCTAAAGAAATGGATCGTTCATCTGAAGAAATTAGCGATTTGCCTGATGAAGTTTCTAAAGATCCGTTGCAACAAGTCGAACAACAAAAATTAAAAAAATACGTCATATTGTGGTTAAAAAAATTGCCGTTGAAATATAAAGAAGTGATTGTTAGGCGGTTTGGGTTATTGGGGCATGAAGCGGTTACACTAGAAGCGGTTGGTGCTGAAATGGGTGTAACGCGCGAACGTGTACGCCAGATTCAGACAAGTGCTTTGAAGCGTTTAAGGCGATTGTTGGAGCAAGAGGGTTATTAAAATCTAAAAATAGATGGTTGACTAAATATTTTAAGTCTGACTCCTTTAAAAGGTATTTAATGGTTAAAAACACAAAATTACTTGCAAGCCATTGATTTTAAATGGCGTCCCCAAGGGGATTCGAACCCCTGTTACCGCCGTGAAAGGGCGATGTCCTAGGCCTCTAGACGATGGGGACAAAGACGCTATGTTCTTGTCTTCATAAAAAAAGCTGAGTAACTTATCTTAGAATACAGTCACCATGCTCATTTATGTGTGAAGCATTATATCGTTATTTAATGCATAAGTAAAAAAAAATTAAGCACTGCGCTTTAATCCTTTGATATTAGAAAAGAATTTATTTTTAACTTTTCAAGGTACTCCTTAAAGTACCTCAATTCCTTGGGCATTGCAAACAAGGCTTTCAGCCTTTTTTATGACAGCCTGAACGATTTTCTTTCAAAATTCTAATGTTGTTTGTTCTTAGTTGAATAGCCAAATATGGCGTAATT
Source organism: Gammaproteobacteria bacterium (assembly GCA_044225595.1). Taxonomy (GTDB): domain Bacteria; phylum Pseudomonadota; class Gammaproteobacteria; order UBA6186; family Azoamicaceae; genus CADEGZ01. Next base: position 3,294 of record JBGAIG010000002.1, on the reverse strand, counting down.
GGCTATTCACGTCCAATTATATTTGGATAAACAAAATATAAATAGGCCAAAGCTTGCTTACCCCGCTAACCTGAGTTAATTTGGAATTAATTTGTCCTAATAAATCCGATAAAATTTCGCTATCCTTAAAATCATTCGTTGTAACAACAGCAGGCTCTATTTCTTGATTATTTGCATCAATCGCTAGATGTAATTTTCGCCATGTCCTGTGCTTGCTATACCCATGTTGCCTCACCTTACACGAAAGTTTAAAGGTTTTTACAGTATAAACAAAGGGTTTTAGCGTCCGCAGCTATTTTCTCAACAACGTCGGGAATAGGTAAAATTGATATTACGCGGACAACCAACAATCAAGTGGAACATTCGACGCGATATTTTCTTTCGAGCTTAAATTACGAAAACATTGATACCTTTATGGAAGCAGTAAGAAAGCATTGGCAAATTAAAATAGACTTGCATTGGTCTCTTGATGTGGGTTTTAGAGAAGATCATTGTCAAGTTCGTTTAAAAAACGCTGCCCAAAATTTAGCATTAATACGCCGTATTGCTTTAAATTTATTAAAACAAGAATCAACCCATAAAAATGGTATTAGCTGCCGGCGAAAGAGTGCTGGATGGGACAACAAATATTTGTTGAAAGTACTAACGGCTGACCACTCTTTAGCGCAACAGTCTTAAGGCAGCGGCGCCATTATTTAATAAACTTCGAGGAAATTAAAGTTTTCCGGTCAGGCTTTTGGTTTTTATAAGGACAAGTCTTAATATTTTTCAAATAAAGCGAGTGATGCGCAGATCTGTGAGAGGCAAGCTAATATAAATTTAAAGTTTGTTTCTTAGCTCGGAAAAACTGGGGATTTCAGTGCGATTGCCATGTGCCATGGGATAGTTGGTGGAGCTAGGCGGGATCGAACCGCCGACCTCTTGCATGCCATGCAAGCGCTCTCCCAGCTGAGCTATAGCCCCCACGTAGTAAAAAGATTTTAGGCTTTCTACTTCACAGAAGCCAAAATCCTATAACGCACAAAGCCTTCTTGTCAAGGCTTCTTTATCCGATCGTCTTTTTCAAAGCAAAACACTTTCTAATCGCTCTAGTACACGTTTTTTACCGATCAACTGCAAAGTAATATCAATTGGCGGAGAAGTAGTGCCGCCGGTTACTGCAACACGCAAGGGCTGGGCAAGCTTGCCCAGCTTCATGTCTAAGCTCAACACAAATTTCTCAATAGCTTGATGAATGCTGGATGCCTGCCAATCAGAAATTTTTTCTAATATCACCTGTAATTGTCGCAAGTGTTCTAATGCTTCTGATGTTAAGTGTTTTTTACGTGCTTCTACATCAACGTCTATGTCTTGATAGAAAAAAACACTTTTTTCCGCCATTTCCTTTAAAGTTTTAGCACGATCCCGTTGTGCCAATAATACGAGCTCTAATGCAGGGCCCGCATCTGTTGCAATCCCTAATTGACGCATCTGCCAATGTAAATGTTTTGTCAGTAAAGCAGGATCACCTGTTTTTAAATAATGTTGATTTAACCACAATAATTTTTCAGGATTAAACGCAGAAGGCGCTTTATTGATATTATGAATATCAAAATATTGAATCATTTCATCACACGTAAAAATTTCTTGATCGCCATGTGACCATCCTAAACGAACCAAATAATTCAACAATGCTTCTGGCAAGATACCTTCATTACGATATTGTTGTACACTCACTGCACCGTGTCGTTTAGATAATCGTTTGCCATCGCTTCCTAAGATCATCGGAAGATGAGCATAAGTAGGCAAATGCGCGCCTAAGGCTTTTAGAATATTCATTTGACGGGGTGTGTTATTTAAATGATCATCTCCGCGTATCACATGTGTAATTTTCATGTCCCAGTCATCAACTACAACCGTAAAATTATAGGTTGGTGTTCCATCAGAGCGCACGATAACTAGATCGTCCAACTCTGAATTTTGAATGACCACACGACCACGCACACAATCATCAATCACAACGCTGCCGTGATCAGGATTACGAAATCGAATCACATGTGGTTCATTTTGGACAGATAAGTGTAAATCTCGACAATGGCCATCATAACGTGGTTTTTCTTTATTTTGTATCTGCGTTTCACGCAATTTTTCTAAGCGTTCTTTAGAACAATAGCAATAATAAGCGCAATTGGTTTGTAATAACTGATCCGCTGCCTCTCGGTAACGATCGAAATGGTGCGTTTGATAAAATGGACCTTCATCATAATCTAATCCTAGCCAAGCCATTGCTTCTAATATGGCATCAACAGCTTCAGGTGTCGATCGCTCGAGATCAGTATCTTCGATGCGCAGAATAAATTGACCACCCATTCTTTTGGCATATAGCCACGAATAAAGTGCAGTGCGTGCGCTACCGACGTGTAAAAACCCCGTAGGGCTAGGGGCAAAGCGTGTACGTATTGTCATTTTGTGTAACCTTCTCTCGTTTTTGCAAATCAAAAGTAAATTGATTTCATAATAGACGTAATGCTATCATAGCTTAAAATGTAACGCACTTAAGTTAGTTGTTTTAATCTTAAGTATTCTTTAGTTTTTGGCTATGTAGCTCAGCTGGTTAGAGCGCGGCACTCATAATGCTGAGGTCGGTGGTTCGAGTCCACCCATAGCCACCATTATAGAATCTCACAGCATCTCAAACTATCTTAAAACCACTTGAATTACAGTGCCAAAAAAGTCGCTAAACGTGCCACACAGACGGCTGCTGAAAATACTTTTGAAGCGGTGGGGCGAGAATGGTTTGCCAAATATTCTGCTCGTTGGGTCAAGACTTACAGTGATAAAATTCTCGGTCGTTTAGAAAGCGATATTTTTCCATGGCTTGGCAAAAGTGCTATCTCGGAAATCACCGCACCGCAATTATTAAGCGTCTTACGCCGTATCGAAGGCAGAGGTGCCTTAGAGCTATCCGATGCACACATTTTATTGCGCCAATAACCACCCTTCATATTGAAGCTCAAACCTTTGCAATCCGCGCAGCATAACGATCGGTCCTGGTGGGCTTTCACTACGATATCCATTCCAACCACCCAATCGTGCAATAATCCATGAAACCCACGCCATGCTATTTTTACCATAAGGGTTTTTTTGTTTTTCCGTCATGCCTTGTTTTTTCTTACGTATGCCCCTGAAAATACCACCTGTTTTTGATGTTTAACAAGTTGATACTCTAGCCTCTGAAGGATTAAACGGAGGAGGCACAAATGATGAGAGAACTATCGTTAGCCGATGTTGCAGCAGAAGTGACAGCTTGGCGAA
>JBGAIG010000045.1:0-2271 GCA_044225595.1 Gammaproteobacteria bacterium | reverse complement strand
AATTTGTGCAGCCAACAAAGCATAAAATTCAAGTGCAAAGACTATATATTAATTACATTAAGGATGACAATATGAGAGAATTAACACAAAAAGAATTAACCTCAATTCACGGTGGGTTTCATTTTAATTTGGGAACTTTTGTTGCCGCAGTGGTGTTAGGCGCGGTCACAGGTGGACCTGTAGGCGTCGGTTTAGCTATATCTGGCGTTGTAATGTCAGAGGGCGTGAATAATTTAAATGATATGACCAAAAAGGAGCATTAATGAAATTACCTTTTAAAATTCTCATGACTTTTGTTGCAGGATGGGTTTTGGGAGAAGTGCTTCATCAAGATTATGAGCACAAATTGTTTATAGCCTCTTTAGGGGCTATAACTTTTGCTTATGGTGCGGGTGTGCATACTATTTTATGGCGTGGAGTTGCCCCTGCTAAATCGGACCACCTAATTTCCGTTTGATGCCCTCAAAAACTGTCGAGGTGACATCATTTTTAGGCTTTTATGAGGTGCATTCTCGTTATAATCTTTGAACCATGCAGGCAATTGATTCATAACGCTAATTGCATCCTTTAAGTCTCCGAACCAAACATAATCACGTTTAAAGGTTTTTACAAAAGCTTCTGCCATTCCATTACTTTCAGGGCTATATGCAGGAGTCGTGCATACTTCAAAGCCTAGGTTTCTAGCAAATGCCACCGTCTCATGAGAGACATAACAAGGACCATTGTCACTTAGCCATTGTATTTGATGGGGCAATCTTAATATCTTTCCAAAACGATATTCAACACTTTCTAGCATTAAATCTCGGATGGCTGCGCCATCTATTCCAATCGTTGAAGAAATGTAACCTAAAACTTCTCTATCGCAAGTATCCATAGCAAAAGCAACAAATACTCTATCACCATTAAAGCATTGGATGACAAATCCGTCAGAACACCAGCGAGTATTGCTGAATAATGTGGCTACTTTGCCATCATGTGTTCTTTGAGGTTTCTTTCCATAAATAGGGAGCAGCAATTTGTGTTGCTTCATAATTCGATAAACGCGTTTGTGATTTACTTTTTTCTTCCCATTTAAGGTTAATTTACGATTTAACAAAATGGTTACCCTTCGATATCCATAACTTGCTTTAGCATCGATTATTTCGCGAATATAAGGAAGCAATTCCTCATCTTGCTGTTTATTGTATCGAGTCGCTCTTTTTATCATCGCTTTTAACATTCTCGTTAAGTTTGAACGGGCTACTTCTAATGCCCGGGCAATGGCTCTTAATCCAAATCTTCCAGCCCTAGCAATGGTTGCCGCGAGATGAGTTTTTTTTCACGTCCTATCTTTACCGCTTCGCGTAAAATTTCATTTTCTAAGGTCTTTTGACCCAATGTTTGCTCTAATTTGCGGATATGTTTTTTAAGTGCATTTACTTCACTTTGTGGGACAACTTCTTCTTCAGATTTTATTCCTGCCATAGCGCCTTGCTCCAAAAGTCTTCGCCAGTAAAACAATTGGCTAGGAGGTATATCATGTTTGCGTGCAATAAACGAGATTGTGACGCCTGCTTGATAGGTTTCTTGAACTATTTGTTGCTTTTCGAAGGGCGTCCACCGTCTTCTTTTCTGGGTTGAACAAATAACTTCAGACACTTGAGCGGTTTTAGATATAGTCATAATCATAGTCCTATTACTAGTCATTAAGTTATAACTAGATGGACCGATTTAAATGGGGAGCATTACAGGTAATACATGCTTTAGACTCCAAAGAGGGGTCAGGCCTCTAAACTTTTAGATATGTTATGTCTCTTGGAATAGGTACCGTGCCTGGTTTATCTAATTTACTCGAAAAAAGAAATTTTCCTTTTACTAACACTTGCCGGCCAATTATAAAAGAGATAAAACATTTTGATTCCGAGTTTAATTGACTTGGAAGCGATAATTGTAGTGCCCCCAACTAAGAACGGTCCATCGGGATAATCAAATCTAAGAGCAACAATTAAATCCATGATAGAGTACTTCGTCACGGTGGTTGGTATGGGACAGTGTTATCGACAGGTAACTCGTGAAGGTCGATTTGATATATTTTTTCTGGCTTGCTGAAAGGGAAATGAAAGCAGAAATATCTAGACGGTTAGGGTTTCGATACACTTTTTATCTGATACTAAGCGAGTGAATGGGTTGACCTAAAAAAGCAATCACGTATTTGCATAACTTGAAGTTATAAAATCGAATAACTGTAATACACCTTTTTATGATGATACACTTTTTTTTATTTTTTATATT
>JBGAIG010000044.1:0-2277 GCA_044225595.1 Gammaproteobacteria bacterium | reverse complement strand
TAGAGGTAAAATATATTTGGTTGCCTGCTTCATACGGAGTCCTCATCCTTGATACCGCGTCAAATTTTTTACATGTCAAAAATTTGTTAAGTAACTTATGTTAGTTTTGTAGTTACTTAAACGGCCTTAAAGCAAAAACCTTAAGTCATTTTTTTGATAATTAACTAAAAAGGCGAACCGTGTTATTAGCATTAGGAGTTAGTCATAAAACGGCGCCCATTGAAGTGCGGGAAAAACTGGCATTTTCCCAAGAGTGTATCCCTGAAGCACTCAAAGCATTAGTGCAAACAATGGGGTTAGAAGAAATTGCATTATTGTCAACCTGCAATCGCACTGAATTTTATTGTACAACTTCTCTTACCGATCGTTTCCTACAAAAGAAATTATTATCCTGGTGGCAGCAATACCATCGCCTTGCTTTTGACATGGATCCTTATCTGTACCTTCATTCAGAAGAAAATGCAGTTAAACATCTCATGCGAGTCGCTTGTGGTTTAGATTCGATGGTGATAGGGGAATCACAGATTTTAGGCCAACTTAAAACAGCGTTTCATACCGCTATTAAAACAGGGGTGATGGGTAGTCAATTATCACGGCTTTTCCAGACCAGTTTTTCTATTGCTAAAAAAGTTCGTACTACGACCAAAATAGCTTGTCATCCCGTTTCAGTTGCATTTTCAGCGGTCACTTTGGCTAAGCAAATATTTAGCGATTTTTCAAAAGCAACCGTCCTTTTAATAGGAGCAGGAGAAAACACAGAGCTTTTATTACAGCATTTAGCGGCAAAACAAGTTAAACATCTTTTTATTGTGAATAGAACGCTAGGACATGCGAAGTCATTAGCGGATCGTTTTGATGCACAAGCTTTTTCCTTAGACGCATTGGGCAGTTGTTTGGCAAAAGCCGATATCATTATTAGCTCTATTGCTTGCCATGCGCCAATCATTACGAAAACACAATTAGAAGAGCTCCTCTTACAATCCAAAAGACGACCTCGGCTCATGATTGATTTGGGTGTACCGCGAAATATTGAACCTCAAGTTGGGCTCAATGAAGACATTTATCTGTATACGGTTGATGATTTACAAGGTATTATCACTCAGAACTTGCAACAAAGAATGGTGGCAGCACAAGATGCTGAACAAATCATTCTTAAGGCCTCTGACAACTATATGGACTGGATGCTAGCACAAAAAAGGATGCAAACGGTGCGAGCATTAAGGATGAAAGCAGAAAAAATAAAAAATACTGCATTAATGCAAAGCTTTAAGCAGTTAGATAAAGGTGATGATCCTAAAACTGTTTTAACCCAACTTGCGCATCAATTAACCCAAAAATTATTACATGAACCTACCATGGGTTTGCGCAAATTAAGTTGCGAATCTTCCGATGAGAAAATCGATATTGCAAAAGAATTATTTTGCTTAGAATAAAATGACAGAGTAGCCTAGCATGAAAGAATCACTTAAATTAAAACTATCTTCATTGGTTGAACGACATGAAGAAATTGGTATTTTGCTTTCCGAGCCAGATATTATAAACAATCAGACCAAGTTTAGAGAATTATCTAAAGAATATGCTGATCTCCAAACCTTAGTTCAAACTTTTAGAGCGTATGAAAATAAGTTAGAACAAAAAAAGTCAGCTCTTGCCTTATTAGAGGATGACGATGATCCTGAAATGCGTGAAATGGCTAAGGAAGAAATTGAGCAAATCGAAGGGGAGATCGAAAATTTAGAAAAAGAATTACAAGTGCTTTTACTTCCTAAAGATCCTGATGATGATAAAAATGTCTTTTTAGAAGTGAGGGCAGGTACCGGAGGAAACGAAGCGGCTATTTTTGCTGGTGATTTATTTAGAATGTATTGTCGTTATGCTGAGCAAAAAAAGTGGAAAACGGAAATCATTAGCGAAAGCTTTGGGGAACATGGTGGGTATAAAGAAGTTATCGCTCGAATTGTTGGCCAAGGTGTCTATGCACATTTGAAATTTGAATCAGGGGCGCACCGTGTGCAGCGTGTTCCTGTGACAGAATCGCAAGGTCGGATCCATACCTCAGCTTGTACCGTTGCTATTATGTCTGAAGTTGAAGAAATTGAAGAAATCGATATTAATCCTGCTGATTTGAGAATTGATACCTACAGAGCATCAGGGGCTGGTGGTCAGCACGTGAATAAAACCGATTCTGCTATTCGTATTACGCATTTACCCACCGGTATTGTGGTGGAATGTCAGGATGAACGTTCTCAACACAAAAATAGGGCTAAAGCGTTGTCA
>JBGAIG010000043.1:0-2433 GCA_044225595.1 Gammaproteobacteria bacterium | reverse complement strand
ATATGTCTATCCTTTTGAAATCGCGGGTGTCATTTTGTTGGCTGCCATTATTGCGGCGATTACTTTAGCGCACCGCACACCTAAACAACGTCGTGTACAAAGACCAGCAGAACAAATACAAATTCGACCTGAAGATCGTGTACGTTTAATCAACATGCCACCTGAAAAGAAAGCGGAGTAAAACAATGCCATCCTTAGCTGAATATTTAATGTTAGCTGCGCTGCTATTTGGCATGGGTATAGCGAGTGTGGTGCTGAATCGAAAAAATATTATTACCATGCTTGTGTCACTAGAATTAATTTTGCTAGCGGTGAATACCAACTTCATCGCTTTTTCTTATTTTTTGCAAAATGGTATTGGCCAAGTTTTCGTATTTTTTATTTTAACCGTTGCTGCTGCTGAAGCAGCGATTGGTTTAGCTATTCTCGTGATCTTGTACCGCCAACGGGCAACGATTGATATTCAACAAATTAATTTATTAAAAGGCTGACACTGTGGAAAATTTATTGATGCAATGCGCGCTCATTGCCACTTTATTACCTCTTTTAGGGGCCATTATCGCCGGTATTGTTGGTAAAAAATTAGGTCATCGTTGGACGCATCGAGTAGCAATCGGTGGTGTTGGCACCGCTTTTTTTCTCGCTTGTTATCTCTTTAAACAAATAGTCATTAACCACCATCAACCACTGGAAATGAGCTTTTATACTTTTGCGACGGCAGGAGCGACAAAATTTGAAATGGCCTTTTTGCTAGATCATTTAAGCGTGGTGATGGCCACCATTGTCTTGTTTGTTTCCTTGATGGTGCATATTTACACCATTGGTTATATGGCGGAAGACCCAGGTTATGCCCGATTTTTTAGCTACGTTTCGCTCTTTACTTTCGCGATGTTGCTTTTAGTATTTGCGAATAATTTTTTACTGATGTTTTTTGGTTGGGAAGGAGTTGGTTTAGTCTCTTATCTCTTAATCGGCTTTTGGTTTAAACGTGAATCAGCAGTGGCTGGCAGTTTAAAAGCGTTTTTAGTGAATCGAATTAGTGATATTGGTTTTATCATTGGTACGGCGGCGGTATTTGCTTATTTTGGTTCATTGAATTATCACACGGTGTTTCAAATGGTACCTGAAGTCATTAATAAATCCGTCAATATTTTTCCGAGCTACCAAATTAATATAATCACATTTGTTTGCGCGGCCTTATTTATTGGTGCGATGGGGAAATCGGCGCAAGTACCCCTACATGTTTGGTTACCTGAATCGATGGAAGGTCCAACGCCTATTTCAGCATTAATCCATGCCGCGACGATGGTAACCGCAGGTATTTATATGGTCGCTCGCCTCTCTCCTTTATTCGAATACGCGCCTGCTGTACTGAATGCCATTTTGATCATCGGTGGTACCACGGCTTTCTTTATGGGTTTATTAGCTATTGTGCAATATGACATTAAGCGTGTGATTGCTTACTCCACTTTGTCGCAACTAGGTTATATGGCGGTTGCATTAGGAGCGTCTGCTTATGATGCGGCTATTTTTCATTTGGTGACACATGCATTTTTTAAAGCACTTTTATTTTTAGCAGCCGGATCGGTCATCATGGCATTACATCATGAACAAGATATGCGAAAGATGGGTGGTTTAGCCTCTTATCTGCCAGTGACGTACCTGACTTTTGTCGTCGGTGCATTGGCTTTATGTGCCGTGCCGCCCTTCTCAGGATTTTATTCCAAGGATATTATTATCGAAGCGGTACGTTTGAGTACGCTTCCTGCGGCGAATTACGCCTATTATTGCGTCTTAGCAGGTGCCTTCGTTACCGCACTCTATACCTTCCGCGCTTTATTCATGACATTTCATACCAATGAGCGTATGGAACCGCAGACTTTGCAGCATATTAAAGAATCGCCGTGGGTGGTGTTATTCCCGCTGATTGCATTAGCTATTCCTAGCATTGTGTCCGGGCAATTGCTGATCGATCGCTTTTTATTTTCGCAAGGTAAATGGTTAGCCGGTTCGATTTTTGTGTTACCGCAACATGATGTGTTAGCACAGTTAGCGATCGAATATCATGGGGCAAAATTAATGGCGCTTGAAGCAGGAACACATCTGACTTTTTGGTTAGTGATCGCCGGTATTTTTGTCGCTTGGCTATCTATTTGCGCATTCCCGCAATGGGCAGAGGCATTAAAAACTCGCTTTGCCTGGTTTTACCGTATTTTGCTCGCAAAATATGGGTTTGATGCGTTTAACCAAAAAGTGGTAGTCGAAGGAACCAAAGACACGGGGCAGCTACTTTACCAAGTGAGTGATGTGAAAATGATAGACGAAGTTTGCGTGAATGGTTCAGGGCGATTGATTAACTGGTTAGCTAAAACATTGCGCCTCGTACAGACGGGTTATGTTTATGATTACGCCATGGCAATGGTATTAGGTGTG
>JBGAIG010000001.1:0-163295 GCA_044225595.1 Gammaproteobacteria bacterium | reverse complement strand
TGTGGCTTATATCCTTCGGTGTTATAAAACACCTAAGAAACAGCCTAATTCTCAAGTTGTCCTAACTCTTGCACTTCTCAAGTTTACTGTAACCTTCTCAGGCTACAGCACAAGTGCCCACACAAATTGCTTGGCTTCAATTATACGATTTGTTAAAGAACTGCCCCTTTCTTGCAGGCGAACCGCAATGCTATACCCTTACTTGCACTTTTGTCAAATATTTAGTTTAACCAATCCAGAAAAGATTTAATTTGACAAACTAAATTCTCGGCTAAGAAAAAATATCCATAACAGCACGCTGTTTTAATCAAGACAATTAATAACGCTTGACGAAAAATCCCCTTTTCGATAGCATTTTTACGGTTGTTGAATCACATGGTGACCAATGACTTTTCAGATCTTGGCCGGCTCAAATAGGTACACATATACAAGGAGATTATACCCATGGAAAATCCAAACAGTCCTAACTCTGTCGCAACAACAGAATCATCAGAATCACCAACTTATCATTGGTTTGATCCTCGTCGTCTTATCTGGGGTAACGCTAATGAGTCGCTACAGCCGCAGGCAGAACAAAAACAAGAACTAGAACCAGCAAATAGCGCAGCAGCAAGTTGGAATCTTTTTGGGTATTTTTCTGCTGAACAACCAGCGCAGCCAGATCCATTACCACTCACGCGTGACCCTGACTATGTAGCCTTTGTTTTCACACCACCACAAGAGCCACATCCAGGCGCAGAAATAGCAAACCAAACAGCAGCAGAAGAAGCAGCACAAATAGAGGCACACTTATCATCAACGCCAGTTCTAGAACCGCTGCCGTTAGCTGCTACGCCTTCTGATACAAGCGCTACAGTAAAGACAGATGACAAAGAGGCTACATCAACAACAGCACCAGAACCAAAACCCGACGAAAAAATAACAGGAAAAACTGATAGCAATGAATTAGAGCAAGCACAACGAAACTTAGCAATAGAAGCAGAGCGAGTACGCATAGCAGCCGAAGAGCAAGCAAGAAGCCTTCAGTTGCAGCAGGAACAGGCACAGGCACACCAGCGGAATGCTATGTTGTTATTACAACAGCAACAGGCAGCATCAGAAAGACGCTTAGCAGCAGAACAAGAACGGCAAGCAGAAGAGGAACGGCAACGAGCAGCTGCAGAAAAAAAAGCAGCGGAAATAGCCTTCTCAAGAATTTGTTCGACAGGAGCCCCCAACCTAAAAGAACATCACAGACTACTAAGAGACTCAATCATAGCAGCAGGTTTTTAGAATATCCAAAACACACCTAGCCCATAGACAGTGCTGTCTTTGGGCTTGATTTCTGGTGTAACGCCTGCGAGTCCGTCATTTGAAAAAATAACGAGCTTTCCTGTTTTAACGAGACCAACAGTTGCACGCACTCCCAAATGTCGATCGGATTTATACTCTAATCCGCCCATAAGACGCACGATTGGTTTGCGTTTACTCAAGGTTCGAACCCTGCCTGCTTGCGGTGGATTGCCCATTGATACACCTATACGTTGGACAGTACCTTTGAAAAAGCTTACGCCTACTGACCCGATTAATTGAACAGGCAAATCTTCTCTAAAAGAATAAAAGCCAACTAAATCAACGTGAGGTCCCTTTATTTTCATTTTGCTTTTAAAAACCGCCGGTGATGAATTTGCATGAACAACCGAACCCGATACTATGTCCCCCGTATGCAACGTCACCTCGCGCGTTCTTGTGATAGTTGATTCATATCCACCTTCTATCGCAACACAATCATTTAATCTAACACCACCATAAACATTCCCCTGCGGTGAATGGTGCTGCAATAGGTTATCACCATAACCGCCTTTAAAATCCATGCGACGCACTTGTGCGTCTGCACCAATGTAAGGTCTGTAATGTTTCCACCATTGATCGCTTGCATTCGAGGTTGCATTCGTTAATAAACTAATCATCGCAATAGAAACAACTAATCCGGTTTTTTTAGCCATATGCCCACCCTCTCCTTATAACACGACCTATTATGGTTATGATTATGATAAAAATAAATTAACGGTACATGTTTTATTTTAGTAGAGGATCAGGTTTAAGCAAACACTGTAAGGAACGTGCACAAAATAACTTTCACTTTTGAGCGAGCGTTGTCTGAGCGAAGCGAGTTTAGCGAGCGTTGTCTGAGCGAAGCGAGTTTAGCGAGCGAAAAAAGGGGAAGTTATTTTGTGCACGTTCCAAGCCAATCCCGCGGTTTTAAAAACGTCATTAAATTGACTTGCGGATTTTCTTGATTTTCTAAATCACTGTATCCATTATACTGCCAACAGACAAGCGGTGGTAAAGACATTAAAATAGATTCGATACGGCCGCCAAATTGCAATCCAAATAAAGTCCCTCTATCGTAAATCAAATTAAATTCGACGTAACGACCGCGGCGATATAGTTGAAAAGCACGTTCTTTTTCCCCGAATAAATGCTTTTTTCGTTTTGCAATAATCGGTCGATAGGCTTTTATAAAATGATCGCCAACAGATCGCATAAAGGCAAAACATTTTTCGAAAGACCACTCATTTAAACCATCAAAAAAAAGCCCACCAATACCACGCGCTTCTTCACGATGTTTTAAATAAAAATAATTGTCTGCCCATGCTTTAAAACGTGGATAGAGATCAGAACCAAAAGGTTCACATGCAGCAAGCGCCATTCGATGCCAATGTACACAATCTTCAGCAAATGCGTAATACGGCGTTAAATCAAAACCGCCACCAAACCACCACACAGTCGGCGCATCTGGTTTTTGCGCCAAAAAAAAACGTACATTGGCATGTGCGGTTGGCACATACGGATTATGTGGATGAATCACCACTGAAATCCCCATGGCTTCAAATCGATATCCTGCTAATTCGGGATGATGCGGTAATGCAGCAGGTGGTAAAGCATCACCAAACACATGGGAAAAATTAACACCGCCTCGCTCGATAACAGCGCCATTTGTCAGTATACGCGACAGGCCATCACTCCCTTCTGGCCGCGCCCAAGGGTCGGATTCAAATTGAGCTTTTCCATCTTCCAGAGACAATTGTTCACAAAGATCAGTTTGTAAGGCCAACAAATACTGGCACACAGTACTGACATTAATGTTCTGCATCAGGATTGGCATACGGTTCTGCAAACCCACACGTTTTTTGAGGACAAACCTTTTCTGTACCACGACGCTTGGTGGTTTTAATCATTAAGATTGGCCAATGGCATGTGGGGCATGATTCTGCAATCGGCGGGCTGTTAACAGCATATTTACAATCGGGATACTGATTGCAAGAATAAAAAAATGTCCCATAGCGTGATTTTCTTTTTACTAAAGTGCCTTTTCGACACTCAGGACAAGTGACTGCAGTGTCTACCGGTTTATCTAAAGATTCACTAAATTTACATTTTGGATACTGGCTGCAACCAATAAATTTACTATATTTTCCTTGTTTTATAACCAATTCTGAGTCGCAAGTCGGGCATCGGCGATCAGCAACAATTTCCGGCGGCTGTAACGAGGTTTCTCTATCTTCTTCGAGGTTTCGTGTGTAATCACATTCTGGATAACCAGTACATCCTATAAATCGACCGCGTTTACCCAAACGAATAGATAGCGCTTTACTGCATTTTGGGCATTTTTCATCTAATGCTTCATGTGTAACGTCTTGTCGTTTAACTGTTTCTTCGGTCGTGTGAATTAAATCAACAAAGGGCTTCCAAAAATCTGCCAACAAAGGAACCCACTCTTTTTCGCCGCGAGCAACCGCATCTAATGCATCTTCCAATTTAGCTGTAAAATTATAATCCACATATTGTGTAAAATAGTGTGTTAAAAATTTGCTCACAATACGCCCAACATCCGTTGGCTTAAATTGACGACTTTCTAATTCTACATAAGAACGTTGTTGAAGCGTTGAAATAATCGCTGCATACGTCGAAGGTCGCCCAATACCATGCTCTTCTAGGGTCTTCACTAAAGAAGCTTCTGTAAAACGCGGTGGCGGCTCTGTAAAATGCTGATCTGCATGCAGCGCTATCAAATCGACAAGTTCGCCCTCTTTTAAGGGCGGCAGCAATCGTTCACCATCTGTTTCTGCACTTTTAACATCATCTACACCCTCTAAATAAACTTGCATAAAGCCTGGCGAAGAGATAACAGATCCATTTGCACGAAAACGATTGCTCATGCCGCAAGATAAGTCAACGGCAACCGTATCAATTGTGGCATGTATCATTTGACAAGCAATCGTTCGTTTCCAAATCAAATGATAGAGCTTGTATTGATCAGGCGTTAAAGCATTCTTGATTTCTTCAGGGATCAGATGCGCCATTGTCGGGCGAACCGCTTCATGCGCTTCTTGTGCATTTTTCGCTTTTGTTTTATACACACGAGCCTCTGGCGGCAGCGCATTTTCACCATATCGTGCCAAAATTAAATCTCGAATCTCAGTAACGGCTTCTTTCGCCAATGCAACAGAATCGGTACGCATATAGGTAATTAAACCAACCGCGCCTTCGCCAACATCAACACCTTCATATAATTGCTGCGCAACACGCATCGTTTTTTGCGCAGTAAACCCAAGCTTGCGGGCCGCTTCTTGCTGCAGGGTCGAGGTTGTAAACGGTGCTGCTGGATTGCGTTTTCTTTGACTTTTACTAATTTTTTCGACTTTCAGTTTGCCTTGTGCCAGCGTACGCAGCGCATCCTCAATCGTTCTGGCCTCTTGCTCATTATTGACAGAAAATTGTTCAAACTTTTTACCTGCGTACTCGACTAAACGCGCACTAAATGCTTGTTTCTGAGATTTGAGATCAGCATCAACGGTCCAATATTCCTGTGTAACAAACTTTTCTCTTTCTTCCTCTCGCTCTACAATCATACGAAGGGCAGGACTTTGGACGCGACCAGCAGATAACCCGCGACGTATTTTTTTCCAGAGTAAAGGTGATAAATTAAAACCAACCAAATAGTCTAAGGCTCTACGCGCTTGTTGTGCATTCACCAAATCCATCGACAATGTTCTTGGGTTTTGAATAGCTGCTTGAACAGCTGTTTTCGTAATCTCATGAAACACAATGCGATGCACTGGCTTATCTTTTAAAACTTTTCTCTCTTTAAGTAGCTCGTATAAATGCCATGAAATAGCCTCGCCTTCGCGATCCGGATCGGTTGCGAGATATAAAGACGCTGCATTTTTTAGCTCCGCACAGATCTGTTCGAAATGCTTAGCATTTTTTTCAATCACTTGATACTTCATTGCAAAATCATGCGCAGGATCAACCGCGCCGGTTTTAGGAACCAGATCACGCACATGGCCATAGGAGGCTAGAATTTCAAAATCCTTTCCCAAGTACTTTTTTAAGGTTTTACCCTTGGCGGGAGATTCTACAATAACAAGGTTCTTTGCCATAATTTAAATAACTCTTTGCATCCATATTAAGCCAATAAACGCGCATAACCACCCGGAACCGAAGTAACCAGCCCCTTCAATTCCAACTGTAATAGCATGATAGATACAACCTTAGCCGTCAATCCACTGCGCATCACAACGACATCTATAGGAGTGGAATCATACCCTACTTGAGACAATAACGCTTCCTCTGTCGCATCAAGACCTTGCTGGAATACTGGTTTTTTATACACTATTTCTTTGGGGCGTATCACATATTTTAATATTGCACTCAATTCTTCCGAGACATCTTCTGCGGTCTCAACCAATTTTGCGCCTTGTCGAATTAAGGCATGACAGCCTTTTGCTAAAGGATTATGGATAGAACCTGGAATCGCAAAAACCTCTCGCCCCTGGTCTAAAGCTGCTTTGGCTGTAATAAGTGAACCACTGTTTAACGTCGCTTCAACGACCAATACACCCGCGGTCAAACCGCTGATAATCCGATTACGACGCGGAAAATGCGCCTGTGCAGGTGGCGTACCAATCGGAAATTCCGACACTAAAGCCCCTCCCTTCTCCAGCATTTCAGATGCCAGTGGTCGATGAACAGCGGGATAAAGAATATCTAAACCATTACCCAACACTGCAATGGTATTACCCACACCCAATAATCCTCCCCTATGCGCAGCACCATCAATACCAATAGCAAGCCCACTCGTCACTGTAAACCCAACACTTGAAAAATGGCTCGCAAATTTTAGCGCATTCTCGCATCCAATCGGCGTTGGGTTACGACTGCCCACGATGGCAATTTGGGGTCTTGCTAATAACTTTGGATTTCCTTGTACAAATAAAACAGGCGGCGCACCGTGCGTTTCTTTGAGCAAAGAGGGATAGCATGTGTCATCTTGCGTAAGAATGTGGCAATCTTTACGATTCATCCAGGCTAAATCTTGATCAACGCGAGACCAATTCGCCTTGCCTGACAACACCTTACAATTGCCTGCTGCATCGAATAGTTGTGTCAAGTCTTTATACTGCTTAAGAATTTCACATAACTTAACTGGACCTGCACCAGGAATTCTTAACAAAGCGAGTAAAAAGGGTAACTGTTCTTTTTTAAAATTCATCTTTAAAATTCATCTTGAGTTCTTCATAAACATTATTTTTTGTTTTAAGGACTTTGAACCTTATCCAATAAATTTACAATTTCTGTTGCTTCTAATACCAATCCTAGACTCAATTTTTCGTAGGTTTGAAAGACTAACAAACTTCCAATACGTACATCAGGCAATTGTACGAATGTCTTGCGCCATTTTTTGATATGCGGATCGACAATTTTTTTACCGCTTTGCATAATACTAAGCGTATTACCTTCTATCAGCCCATCTCTACGACCCAAGCTAATCACCACAACTTTATTACATCCTATTTGATTGATCCCATCTCGCACAGAAAGAATAAAGCCCTCTGTGGCCAGCGGACGCGCAGGACGAATCGTTAAGGTATTCCACGAAGATGCTCTAAAACTCGGCAAAAGCCTAGAACCAAGCTCTATCCCTTCTGTCGCAGCAACGACTTTAAACACAGCCGGATCACCAGCCATATTTAATTCCGCAGTACCAATATTAATCGCTTCAAAACCCAGTTTTTCACCCGTGACTGGATGTTTATAGCTTTGACCTTCTCGATAAATACCATAGGCAGACGCTTCCTTACCTTGCGTGCCTCGAACATATAACACGCTTCCCGGAACACCTTCAATCCGATTTTCATTCTGCGCTATCACATAAGGCGCTGTTAAAAATTGTTTTTGATCTGCTAAAATAACGGCACTTTTCATAAAAGGCCGCAGTGTTTCTAACGAAAGTGTCGTAACAGGTGTAACGATCGTTGATTCTCGCATTTTCGGTTTTAATTTGACGGTTTTCAATCCGTCATGTGTCGTAGCCGCATCGGCTATGCCGCTTATTAAAAATGTTACCGCTATTATGAGAAACCCTGCCTTAAGCATCATCCTGTCTGCTCCTGAAAATATTTATTCGTCAGTGTATTCAGTGTATATAGAGTAGAGTATAGTGAGGTTTTATGGCAGCATTAAATTAGTTTTATGGCTTGCTAAGGGTTCAATGATGACGCTTTTAAACATATTACAATTTCCAGATCCTCGTCTCAAAAAAATAGCCGAACCGGTAGATGTATTTGATGACAGTATTCTATCGCTTATCCATAACATGCTTGAAACAATGTACGAAGCACAAGGGGTGGGACTCGCAGCCACACAGATAAACGTGCATAAACGTCTGATTGTGATCGATATTTCTCCCGAACAAAATCAACCGCTCATACTCATCAATCCCGAAATTGTGACCAAGCTTGGCTCCCTTGAATGGGATGAAGGTTGTCTTTCTTTCCCAGGCGTTTATGCTAAAGTGAAACGCTTCCATGACATCGAAATAGCGTATCGTGACCCTCATGGAAAATTACAGCACCTTAGGGCTAATGGTGGACTATTAAGCGCTTGTATACAGCACGAAATCGATCACTTAGATGGCATTACTTTTTTTGATCACCTGTCTTTATTGAAGCGAGAGTTATTAGAAAAAAAATTAAAGAAAAATCGAAACCGTGCCTTATGAGAGTTGTATTTGCAGGCACACCGGAATTTTCTGTTCAACCACTCAATGCCTTATTAAATACGCAACATTCGGTTATCGCTGTTTTTACACAACCTGATAGACCGGCAGGACGCGGACAAACTTTACATCAAAGTCCCGTTAAAGCATTAGCCAAATCGCATCACATTCCTGTTTATCAACCTGTCAGTTTAAAAAATCCAGAAGAGCAAGCAATACTACATAAGCTCGCACCTGATCTGCTAATTGTGGTTGCTTATGGTTTGATTTTGCCGAAAGCTGTTTTAGAAATACCAAAATTTGGCTGCATGAATATTCACGCGTCTTTACTACCACGCTGGCGAGGCGCTGCGCCTATTCAACATGCCATATTAGCAGGCGATAAAGAAACCGGTGTTTGTACCATGCAAATGGATACAGGATTAGATACAGGCAATGTGCTTCTAAGCGCATCTTGCATGATTGATTCTGAAGAAACCAGCAAAACGCTACATGATAAATTAACGATGTTGGGTGCAAAAATTTTGATAGAGACGCTCGACAAACTAGGACAAAACATACTTATCCCGAAAACACAAGATTCCGCCATGGCAAGTTATGCGACAAAAATTGCTAAAGCAGATGCTAAAGTTGATTGGCAAGAAAGTACCGAAGTGATTGATCGCAAAATTCGTGCCTTTAATCCATGGCCAATTGCCTTTACAGAATTAAACGGACAATCAATTCGGATTTGGTCTGCAAAACCAAATTTAAACACAAACCTAAATAATAAAATAAAACCTGGCACTATTGTTGAAGTCCATCAAGGCAGCATTGATGTCGCAACAGGTAATGGTGTATTAACGCTATTAGAAATACAATTACCGGGTGGAAAACATTTGCCTGTAGCAGAAATATTACATGCTAAGCGGGATTTGTTCCAAAACGGTATGCAATTACTATGAACGATAACCTGTTAATTGCTAGAGTTATTTTATACTAATTTTTGGCCCAAGCATTTTTCTAAAACATGCAATGGGGATTTTTTAGGATCTTTCATTTTTGCTGGATCTAAATAAAACGTTTGCTCTAACAAAAACTGGCCCGACAGCGCAGCATGCGAAACGCAATCTGTCATCACAACCCAAGTAGTGCCTGAAGGAAAAGGCATCTTGGTTTTTGGTATCTTGTCTTGATACGCCTCGCTTTTTTTCATTTCATCATGCAAAGTCAACATCATGTGATCGTAAAGACTGCGATAAGACTTTGTGATTTTCAATAAAGACAACAATTTGCGATATCCCAAAAAAGGTTTTTTGAGTTTAGGTAAAAATTGTTGCACAACTGCTTCGAAAGATTCCCCAAGATGCCATAACCGTGCTTTATTTTCCGGATTAACATTACTAAAAACCCGTAAAATCCTTTTGCCTTGATTCGGTGTGGCTGGAAATGCATCGACATGCAAACGAGTATCATCCTTTAACAAAGAGGTCTTCCTACCCACCACTTCAATCGGTCGATAACTGGTGCGCCCGATCTCTAATGAACTTTGGTAATGCGGTATTAAATTATTTAATAAAAATCGGCTGTTATTAAAAAAACGAACCATCAAATGCATCATTAAAAATGATAAGCGTTGCTCTGTAGGCCCTACAGTACCTTTTATTTTGCCATTCTTGGGGTTAAAGCTGATGTTTTTGCTGCCTTTTTTCAATACATCGGGTGTTAATAATGCCCGTTCATCAGCGCTAAACGCGAAAGGGAGTGCTGGAAAATAAAGCACTTTTCCATCCTCTAGGGCAGCTATTGCATTTTCCTGCTCTACAGTAGAAAAAAGTGTTGTCCATGACGAGGCTGTTAAGGTATGCAACATAAATTCACCATCGTAAAACCATTGCGAGGTATTTTATCTTACCTTCAACCCCAACGCCTATACCCCTTATGTGTTCAAGTTAATTATTTTTTGTTGGTTAAATCACATTTTTAAAAATTTTGGGATGACAATTTTGTTCATAAAATCAAATTTTTGAGTTACACTAATACACATGCACGCTTAAACACAATGAAACAAGCACTAGGAGCAAAAATTTTTCCATGACTACGCACTTACAATCTGTGACAGACAGCTCTTTTGATGTGGACGTATTACAATCGACTACGCCTGTTCTGGTCGACTTTTGGGCGGCATGGTGTGGGCCTTGTAAAGCCATTGCACCTATTCTAGAAGAAGCTGCAACAGCTTATGCAGGAAAAATTAAGATAGTAAAATTAAATGTAGACGAAAATAACGCTACAGCTGCAAAATATGGTATCCGGGGCATTCCAACTTTGTTAGTATTTAAAAATGCTAAGGTAGTAGCAACCAAAGTAGGCAGCTTAACGAAATCTCAATTATCTGAATTTCTAGACAGCCATGTGGGCTAGCTTTTTAAAGAAAAATGATATACGATACAAACTGTAGTGTTAACAGCGAACGCAAAACTGCAAACAGTCATGCGATTGACCTATTAGAAGTGGAACAATGTACATCCCCAATCCTTCAACTCAACTAAAGAAATAATTTTTATGAATTTAACTGAATTAAGACACAAATCGTCTACCGCACTTATGGAAATTGCTCAAACTTTTGGTATCGAGGACGTCGCTCGTGCCCGAAATCAAGAGGTTATTTTTGCCATTCTAAAGGCGCACGCTAAAAAAGGTGAAGATATCTATGGCAGCGGCGTACTTGAACTCTTACCAGACGGTTATGGGTTTTTACGCTCCGCAGACAGTTCTTTCCTGCCAGGTCCCGACGATATTTATGTCTCCCCCAGTCAAGTACGACGCTTTAGTTTAAGAACAGGTGACGAAATTTTTGGTAAAATTCGCCCGCCAAAAGATCAAGAACGGTTTTTTGCCTTGCTCAAAGTCGATACCATCAACTATGAGCCACCAGAAGCAGCCCGTAATAAAATAGCTTTCGAAAATTTAACACCTTTGCATGCTGATAAACCGCTGATCATGCAAACGGCTGATGGCAGTACCAGAGACATTACCGGTCGTGTCATTGATCTCTTTTCCCCCATTGGCAAAGGACAACGAGGCCTAATTGTATCGCCCCCTAAAGCGGGTAAAACCATTATGCTGCAAAATATTGCACATTCTATTGCGGTTAATCATCCAGAATGTCACTTAATTGTATTATTGATTGATGAACGCCCAGAAGAAGTCACCGAAATGTCGCGTTCTGTGCGAGGCGAAGTTATTGCCAGCACTTTTGATGAACCTGCCAGCCGCCACGTACAAGTCGCAAGCATGGTGATTGAACGCGCGAAACGTTTGGTTGAACATAAACGAGATGTTGTCATTTTGCTGGATTCTATTACACGATTGGCGCGTGCTCACAATACAGTCATTCCCCCTTCTGGTAAGGTTCTAACAGGTGGTATTGATGCGAATGCATTACATCTACCAAAACGCTTTTTTGGTGCTGCGCGTAATATTGAAGAGGGCGGCAGTTTAACCATCATTGCAACTGCCTTAATTGACACTGGGTCTAAAATGGATGAAGTCATCTACGAAGAATTTAAGGGTACCGGCAATCTGGAACTACATCTGGATAGACGTATTTCTGAAAAACGTGTTTATCCGGCTATTAATATCGCACGATCCGGAACACGCCGAGAAGAATTGTTGACTAAACCTGAAGATCTCCAGAAAATGTGGATTTTACGTAAATTATTGCACCCCATGGATGATTTGGCAGCCATGGAATTTTTATTGGAACGCTTACGTGATACCAAAACGAATGAAATCTTTTTCGAGTCGATGAAACGCGCCGCACAATAGATGGCGGAAGAAACGACACACTTTGGTTATCAATCCATCCCTACTGCTCAAAAAACGGCACGCGTCAGGACTGTCTTTCGCTCGGTTGCTAACCGCTATGATCTGATGAATGATCTGATGTCTTTTGGGCTGCACCGTTTTTGGAAACGTCTAGCCATCGCACAATGTAACATTCGCCCACACCATTCTGTCTTAGATTTAGCCGGTGGCACCGGTGATCTAACTCGGCAAATCGCAAAACAACTCAGCACAGAAGGCCTCTGTGTTTTAGCGGATATTAACGAAAGCATGTTAATCAAAGGACGTGAACGCTTAGTCAATGCGGGATTAATAGAGCCTATTCGATTGGCACAAGTGAATGCGGAATCTATTCCATTTGCGAATCAAAGTTTCGACCGCATTATTTGTGCCTTTGGCTTACGCAATATCACACATCCCAACAAAGCTTTAAGGGAAATGTTACGCGTGCTAAAGCCGGGGGGGCGGGTCATCATTCTAGAGTTTTCTACAGTGAATAACAAAATCTTAAGCGCATGGTATAATGCTTATTCATTTTCGATACTACCGAAGCTCGGAGACTGGATTTGTAACGATGCCAACAGTTATCGATATTTGGCCGAATCAATTCGTGTACACCCCAATCAAGAAACCTTAAAATCTATGATGTCTGAAGCAGGATTTGAACGAACAGAATATCAAAATCTTCATGCAGGCATCGTTGCTTTACATATAGGATATAAACTTTAGCAATATGGGAATAGAAACCATCATAAATCGCACACTGGCTTTAGATCCCAATGCGATCCATTATCTTAAAAAATTACAAGGCAGTTCTTTAGAAATTTTCTTAACCGATATTGAAAAAACTTTTTTGACACATTTTACAAACACAGGTGTATCATTTGACTTCCAAAAAAATTCAGAAAATTTAAAAAATAGTGATGCCCGTATTCGCGGGCCGATTAAAGCGTTTATGCATCTTGCCTTAACCAAAAATACGCATCAAGCAGCACAGCTTGGGCTTTCTTTTGACGGAGATTTCAATACCGTAGAGGCAATACAGCAATTGTTTTTATCTTTGAATATTGATTGGTTTGAGGCAATATCCCCTTGGACAGGCGATATTCTTGCACATCAACTCGAACGGATTGCGCAATACACAAAGCAAAAAAACACCCAGTTATTAAACAATACGGCCGAAAGTCTTTCTGAATACCTGCAAGAAGAATCTTTAATATTACCCACACGACTCGAAGTGAATCGATTTTTAGATGATGTCGATGTCATACGCGCCGATGTTGATCGACTACAAGCAAGACTTGATCAATTATGCGAGACAATGGTATGAAACTGTTTTCTCACACCTGCCGATTAATACAAATGAGTTATATTTTAGCTAAACAAGGTCTCTTGTTTTCAAAAAAATGGGAAAACTTATCGTTAGAAGAAAAAAAACTTCGCGCAAAAAAAATCAGAGAAGCCTTAGAAAAACTGGGACCTATCTTTGTTAAAATTGGCCAATTATTATCGATGCGATTTGATATGCTGCCAGAAACAATTACAAAAGAACTGGCATTACTGCAAGATCAAGTGCCGTCGTTTTCCAGTAAAATCGCCAAAGAAATGATAGAAAATGCTTTAGACACTTCTATACAGGCAATTTTTGAACACTTTGATACAACACCCTTGGCATCTGCCTCGATAGCACAAGTCCATGCTGCAGTATTGTTAAATGGAAAAAAAGTGGTCGTTAAGGTATTGCGGCCAAATGTACATAAAATGATTAAGCGCGATATTGCATTACTCAAAGCGCTTGCAAAAATAACCATGCGCTTTTCCAAAAAAAGCAAGTCTTTAAAACTCGATGAAATAATCATAGAACTTGAAAAAACGTTAACAGATGAACTGGATTTAATGCGGGAAGCCGCTAATGCCTCGCAACTAAAACGTCATTTTCTACATTCTCCGCTCTTATATGTGCCAGATATCTATTGGCAGTTTACGAGACACAATGTGTTAGTGATGGAACGGATTTATGGCATTTCTGTTTTAGACACTCAAAATTTAAAAGATGATGGTTTTAATTTAACACAGCTTGCCAAAACTGCTATTGAAATATTTTTTACCCAAGTATTTAGAGATTCCTTTTTTCATGCGGATTGGCATCCAGGCAATATTTTTGTTTGCAAAGAAAACATTCAAAGCCCAAAATACATTGCGGTTGATTTTGGTATTATGGGCAGCTTAAGTCCAAGCGATCAAAGTTATCTCGCAGAAAATATCTTAGCTCTTTTAAATCGAGATTATCGTGAAGTTGCCGTATTGCATTTAGAATCCGGCTGGATACCTAAAACAAGCCGCATAGATGAATTTGAATCCGCTATTCGTACGGTTTGTGAACCCTTACTCGAAAGACCGCTTAAAGAAATTTCTGTTGCACAGCTTTTATTTCGATTATTGCAAATTGCATCCCGTTTTCAAATTAACATCCAGCCACAATTGCTTTTGTTGCAAAAAACACTCGTGAATATCGAAAGCTTAAGTCGGCATTTAGACCCAAACATTGACTTTTTTACCACTGCAAAACCTGTTTTAGAAAAATGGATGAAAAAACAAATAAATATAACCACTCTTATCCAAAAAGTTAAGAAACAAGCGCCCGCCTGGTTAGAAAAAATAAGCGAGATTCCACAATTAATGTGTGTGCTGAGAAGGAGCTGGGAATAGCATGACAGACTGTATTTTTTGTAAAATTATTCAAAAAAAAATGCCAACAGCTTTTATTTTTGAAGATGAACGCATTGTCGTTTTTAAAGATATTTATCCTAAAGCACGTATTCATCTATTAGTTGTGCCAAAAATACATATTAAAAGTTTAGCTGAGGTTTCAAAAAAAGAGGCTGATTTGATGGCACATATGCTGCTTCTCATGCCATCACTGGCAACCAATGCAGGATTGCACGGATTTCGCACTGTGATCAATACAGGCAAAGAAGGCGGTCAAGTCATTGATCACCTTCATTTTCATTTGTTAGGCGACGATAATTTGCCAGGCATGTAATTTTTAAATAGGAGGAATAATATGGGATTTGGCGGCATCAGTATTGGCTCATTAGTTTTAATTTTCTTAATCATTTTAGTATTATTTGGCACTAAAAAACTACGCACTGTCGGGGAAGATCTAGGACAAGCCGTCAGAAGCTTTAGAAAAGGTTTGCAAGAACCAAATGATAAAATTCAAGGCAATTCAGATCGAAGTCTTTTATGAGTATGGGATCACTACTCGTTATTTTAATCGTTGCGTTAATCGTGATTAAAGCTGAACGACTGCCTGAAATGATGTTTCTACTTGGACGCTTAACAGCTCGGTTTAAATTATGGATTCATTCATTCCGCATTTAATAGAATGTCGAACACGCCTCATTCGAAGCGGTTTAATGATTTTATCTTTGTTTGCGGGCTTGTTTTGCATAGATGAACAGCTGTATAGCTGGATTGCGAAGCCCCTTTTAAGCCAGCTGCCCGCGGGCAGCCATATCATCGCAACCGCCGTAACAACGCCTTTTATGGTACCGATGAAACTTGCAATGCTGCTCGCTTTTTTTATCAGCATTCCTTATCTTTTGTACGAAATCTGGTCTTTTATGGCGCCAGGCTTATATGCCAAAGAAAAAAAAAACATATTGCCTTTTTTGATCACCAGCACAATTTTATTTTATATAGGCGTTGGCTTTGCCTACTATATTATTTGCCCTTTGGCCTTGGGATTTTTTGCAAAATGCGCACCTGCTGGCGTTTTAGTCATGACAGACATTCAATCCTATCTGGATTTTGTTTTAAGCATACTGTTTGCAGGCGGCATTGCTTTTCAAGTGCCAATGGTTACCTTGATTTTACTGCAATCGGGTTTCATGAGTCTTGCACAAATGGAGCACTGCCGACCCTATGTTATTGTTGCTGCATTTGTTCTCGGCATGATTTTAACGCCACCGGATGTGGTCTCTCAAATTTTGCTTGCCTTGCCCATGTGGGGGCTTTTTGAGGGTGGTTTGTTGTTTGCGAAATTCACACATGGACAATATCCTACAAAAACAACCGACAATTTCCTATAGGCACGCCCCGGTAAATAGGGCACTATGAACTTGTCAATCTCCAACCGACATTATTCGGTTTTAGCCCAGGTTCCTCACCTGGGCAATTTTTTTAAGATACTACTTTACTTGCTCGTTTTCGATCTTGCTCTTTTAAGAACTTCTTACGCAAACGAATATGCTTAGGTGTTATCTCAACCAATTCATCATCTTCTATAAACTCCAGGGCGTATTCCAACGTTAGCTTAACGGGTGTAACCAAAACCGCTTTTTCATCCGATCCCGATGCACGCATGTTCGTTAATTTCTTTTCAGTGGTGACATTCACCACCAAATCGTTATCTCGCGAGTGAATCCCAACGATCATGCCTTCATAAACTTCGGTCTGCGCACCAATAAAAAGACGACCGCGGGGTTGTAAATTCCACAGCGAATACGCGGTTGCTTTTCCAGCGGCATTAGAAATTAAGACGCCCACATTGCGTTTTGCAACCGGTGTTTTATCGGCAGGACCATAATGATCGAAAACGTGTGTTAAGATGCCTGAGCCGGAAGTTAAGGTTTGAAATTCGGTATAAAAGCCGATTAACCCTCGGGCTGGAATCGTATAATCCAACCGAACACGGCCCCTGCCGTCCGAAATCATATCATTTAATAACCCTCGCCGCTCACCCAGTTGCTGCATAATGGCACCTTGATGTGTTTCTTCAACATCAACGACCAATTGCTCAAATGGCTCATGCGTCACGCCATCTACTTCATGCAAAATGACTTCGGGCCTAGACACTGCCAATTCATATCCTTCGCGGCGCATCGTTTCAATTAAGATGCCCAAATGCAATTCACCTCGGCCAGAGACTTTAAATTTATCCGCATCACTTGTTTCTTCAACACGTAACGCAATATTGTGAATCACTTCTTGCGCTAACCGTTCTCTCAGTTGCCGGCTTGTCACAAATTTACCATCGCGGCCCACAAAAGGAGAATCATTAATTTGAAAAGTCATGCTGATAGTTGGTTCATCAACGCTTAAAGGCGGTAACATTTCAGGGACGTCCTTCGCACAAACGGTATCTGAAATCGTTAAATCGGTAATCCCTGAAATAGCCACAATATCGCCTGCAAACGCTTCTGCAACTTCTATCCGTTCTAATCCTTTAAAAGACCAAATTTGTAATACCCGGCCCTGACGGACTTTGCCGGAGCGATCTACAATAGAGACAGCCGTATTTGTTCGGATCTGCCCTCGCGTGATACGCCCAGTACCTATAATGCCCACATAATTTGAATAGGCCAAAGCACTAACTTGCATTTGAAAAGGCCCCTCGGATGTGGCAGGCGGCGGAGAGACATATTTAACGATGGTTTCTAATAACGGTGTCATATCCGTACTGGGGGTATTGAGATCGAGTGTCGCATAGCCTTGCAATGCAGAAGCATAAACGACAGGAAAATCTAACTGTTTTTCTGTAGCACCTAATTTATCAAAGAGATCAAAAATCTGATCCACTACCCAATCCGGCCTGGCGCCCGGTCTATCTACCTTATTAATAACAACGATGGGATTTAAACCTTGCATAAACGCTTTTTGCGTTACAAACCGTGTTTGCGGCATAGGGCCATCAACCGCATCTACTAGCAGCAGCACGCAATCTACCATAGATAAAATTCGTTCGACTTCGCCGCCGAAATCCGCATGTCCTGGTGTATCGACAATATTGATACGATAATCTCGCCAGTTAATGGCTGTATTTTTAGCTAGTATTGTGATACCGCGTTCACGTTCCAGATCATTAGAATCCATCACCCGTTCGACGCCTCCCGAACGCTCTTCGCCGAGCGTACCTGTTTGTCTGAGGAGCTTATCAACCAGTGTTGTTTTACCATGATCAACGTGCGCGATAATGGCGATATTTCTTAATTTTTCAAGCATAAAAACATCTCTCTATTAGGGTTTCAGCATCCTACAGTATTTTGTTAAATAAATCAATTTACAAATAATTGAACTATGCTTACAGAACGGCATCTAATTCAATAAGGGCGCCTACGTTATTTCGTGTATCCACACGATATAGCCGGGAGGACGATTGATGAAAAATCTGGTATTAGAACCGACTGCAACCGCACAATGGTATAGCTTAGTCAAAGAAGCGCTTCGTGCTTCGTCCGTTTCCTTAAGCGAAGAGCTCGAAAGTTATTTGATTTTTCTCTTGATGCGCTTTACAAATCACCCAGAGATGGTCGATAGTGTTTTGGCTTTAGATTTTTTGCAAAATATTAAAGCAGTAAAAACAGAAAACCAAAATATCATTCGCGAAGTTGGTGATAAATGTTTGTTATATTCTGGCCTTTTTCCAGGAACCGCAAACAGAAAACACGTAAAAATTAGTTATTATGTTACGCTAGGTCAACGATCTTATCTAACACTGTCTGGTTCTTGCAATCAGGTACTTGCAGATCTCTTTGCAAATTTATCCGATCATTTTGTTGGATTAATGGATGTTTTACATTCAATGCGAAGTTTAGATAAAAATGCCTATTTGATTGATCTCTTAGAAGCAGAAGATCTCTGGCATACAACCAAAAGCAAATATGCACTCGAACTGTTCAAAAATGCAACGGATGGATTTTTAGCACCGCGAGATCCCGCGACTGTTCTAACAAAACATTAAAGCCATTGGCAGGAGAAATTATGAAGAAAACACTGAACTTGTTTAATGCACTTTTTATTCTTGGATTATTTTACAATATTGCTCTGGCAAATACAGATAATAAAACGATACCAAAGCCTATTCCAAATTATAAGATTGAAATAGTCAGCCCAAAACCAGAAGAAACTTTTCAAAGTTCAACGCAATCTATTACAATGACTGTTACTGTTACGCCTAAACTAGAATCAGAAGATAAAGTTATCGCACTTGTCGACGGCAACCTCGTGGGCGAATCTATTCACTCAACCACAATTGATTTACCTTGGTTAGCAAGAGGAAGCCATACGCTTCAGGCTAAAATTATTCAGCCTAAAGGACGTGGTGCAGAAACAGAAACTATTACGATTTTTCAACAACGTAAATCTAAATTATTACCTTAATCTATTGCAGGTATGCAAGGTTAGCTTTGTAATTCATCTTTATCTTCTACTATCGTTAAGCCTTCGGGCACACTAACACCGGCACCCCCTGGAAGCAGTTTAATCATCAATCGCAGTTCATTTTCTGAATTAGCGTATTTTAAAGCAGATTCATAGCTAATTTTATTCGCTTTATATAATTGAAATAAAGCTTGATCAAAAGTTTGCATGCCTAGCTCACCTGACTTTGCCATAAATTCTTTTATTGCATTTACTTCACCTTTTCTAATATGTTCTGCAATAATCGGTGTATTGATTAAGATTTCGACTGCAGGCGCTCTGCCGTTACCATCTATTCGCGGAATCAATTGCTGTGCAATAATCGCTTTTAAATTTAAGGAAAGATCCATCCACAATTGTTTCAACATTTCATGCGGAAAAAAACCGGCTATGCGATCTAAGGCTTGATTGGCATTGTTGGCATGTAAGGTTGCTAAACAGAGATGTCCTGTTTCAGCAAAAGACATTGCGTAATTCATAGTTTCGAGACTTCGAATTTCTCCAATTAAAATAACATCTGGTGCTTGACGCAACGTATTTTTCAAAGCAACTTCAAATGAATCTGTATCAATGCCTACCTCTCTTTGCGTTATAATGCAACCGTCATGTTCATGTATAAATTCAATGGGATCTTCAATCGAAATAATGTGTCCTTTTGTACTTTTATTTCGCTCGCCAATCATCGCTGCTAACGTGCTGCTTTTTCCTGCACCTGTTGCGCCGACAATTAAAACTAACCCTCTTTGTGCCAACACAAAACTATTCAAAGATTCCGGCATATCTAACTCTTTTAAGGTGGGAATTTTGCTTTCTATACGCCTTAAAACTGCACCATAAACGGAACGCTGTTGAAAAGCACTCACACGAAATCTGCCTAAATTTTCTCTTTGTATCGCAAAATTAAATTCTTTTGTTTTTAAAAATTGTGCTTGTTGCTCATTAGTCAACATATCAAAAACAATTTCTTTTGTTTGTGCTTCTGTTAGTTTTTCGCCGCTTAAGGTAACCAAGGTCCCATGCACTTTCATCATGGGTGGAACGCCTGCTGTAATAAATAAATCAGAGGCTTTTTTTTCTACCACCTCACTAAGCCATGCCTGCAAATTCATTTAGCTGCTCCGTTCATCATTTATTATGCCGCATTTTAATTAAATAATTCTTTGTTTTCTGCTTTTGTTTTAGCGATCTTACGGTCAATCACGCCTTGGCTCACTAATTCTTGCAAATTTTGATCCAATGTTTGCATACCAAAAGCTTTTCCTGTTTGAATAGCAGAATACATTTGTGCCACCTTGGCTTCTCGTATTAAATTACGAATCGCCGGTGTACAAATCATAATTTCGTGTACAGCCACGCGGCCGCCAGATTCTTTTTTGAGTAGCGTTTGTGAAATAACGGCTCGAAGTGATTCCGACAACATACCACGTACCATTTCTTTTTCATCACCAGGAAAAACATCAACGATACGATCAATGGTTTTTGCAGCAGACGAGGTATGCAAAGTTGCAAACACTAAATGTCCAGTCTCTGCTGCGGTTAATGCTAATCGAATAGTTTCTAGATCACGTAATTCCCCCACTAAAATCACATCGGGATCTTCACGCAATGCCGAACGCAGCGCTTCTGTAAATCCAAGCGTATCGCGATGCACCTCTCGTTGATTAATCAGACTTTTTTTGCTTTGATGCACAAATTCAATCGGATCTTCAATTGTAATGATATGATCACTGCGCGTGGTATTAATCTGATCAACCATTGCAGCTAAGGTTGTACTTTTTCCAGAACCTGTGGGGCCTGTGACTAATACAATGCCACGCGGATTGTTTATAATATCTTTAAAAATGGCGGGGGCATTTAATGCATCTAATGTTGTCACTTTAGAAGGAATGACCCGGAATACAGCACCCGCACCGCGATCTTGTGTAAAAACATTCACACGAAATCGTGCCATTTCTGAAATTTCAAAAGAAAAATCGGTTTCAAAAAATTCTTCAAAAATTTTTCTTTGCTTATCATTCATAATATCGTAAATCAGCGGATGGACTTCTTTATGACTGAGTGCAGGCATATCAATGCGGCGTATATCACCATCGACACGAATCATAGGTGGCATACCGGCTGAAAGGTGTAAATCAGAGGCATTATTCTTAATAGCAAAAGCCAACAATTCTGTAATATCCATACGATGTTCTCCAAAATACCCAATAATGCCTAATCATCGACCTATATAGAATATATAAAACAAGAATTTCTTAGTTTTTGGACTAAGCTATCTATCCAGTATAGACCCTCTGCATCAAACTAGAATAAACTGCTCCTATTAAAAATCTATCGGATAATTATCGGAAAAACATGCGTGCTGATGTCCCTTTATCGTTGTATATTCACATACCCTGGTGTGTTAAAAAATGCCCTTATTGCGACTTTAATTCTTATGCGATAACGAGCGAATTACCCGAAAAACCATACATTGCGGCCTTAGGACGTGATCTCAAGCAGGATTTGCCACTCGTGCAAGGGCGCTCCATTAAAAGCATTTTTTTTGGCGGCGGTACGCCCAGTTTGTTTTCACCTAACCGCATTGGCGAAATTTTGGATAAAATCAGTGCTGATTTGCATTTTGAACCGCATCTGGAAATTACACTGGAAGCAAACCCAGGCACCGTAGAACATCATGATTTTAGGGATTATAGACAGGCTGGCATCACACGCATCTCTTTAGGTGCACAAAGCTTTCAAAATGAAAAATTACAACAGTTAGGCCGTATTCATACCCAAGAAGAAACAAAACGTGCTATCGCCGCTATTTTAAAATCAAATTTTAATAGCTTTAATATTGATATTATGTATGGATTGCCGAATCAAACCTGCGAGGATGCGCTGTTTGATCTGAAAACCGCTTTGTCTTTTTCACCACCACATCTTTCTTGGTACAATTTGACAATCGAACCCAACACGTTATTTCATCATAAAAAACCGCCACTGCCCTTAGACGATGCTATCGCAGCAATGGAACAAGTGGGTCTTGAATATTTAGCAGCACACAACCTCGAACAATATGAAATATCTGCTTTTTCAAAGCCGCAACATCAATGTCAACATAATTTAAATTATTGGCAATTTGGCGATTACTTAGGCATTGGGGCAGGCGCACATGCTAAAATCACTGATCTTAAAACGCATACCATCACACGTTATTGGAAAACGCGATACCCTAAAAGTTATTTGGAACCTGATCATACATTACTGGCTGGAAGCCAAATGATTCCTGCAGCAGCAGTCCCGCTTGAGTTTATGTTAAATGCACTCAGATTGATCACAGGCACTTCTGTTCGAGAATTTGAAACACGAACAGGGCTTCCCATCGCTAGCATTGCAGCGCAGCTGGAAGAAGCTCAAACCAAAGGATTATTAAGTGTGATAAAAAACGAATACATTAAAACCACGCCCTTGGGCAAACGTTTTTTGAATGATTTGGTGGCTTTATTTTGACATTGTGCTTAAGCGATCAAAAATAGTTTTTATTGCTTTTTATTTAGAAAACCATAAATTTACGCTAATTAACATGACAATCCAGTAAAGAATTGTCATACCGCTACCGACTTTTAAAAAGTCTTTTGTATGATAACCACCCGGTCCTGCCACAAGTGCATTTGCTTGTTGCATCGGCAATAAAAATCCATTAGAGGCAGAAATAGCGACAATTAATGCATAAATTCTAGGATCTGCACCGACATTAAAAGCAAGTTCTAAAGCAACAGGTACTAAAACAATGGTAGCGCCTACGCCAGAAAGTACATAACCAAACATCGTTGATAAAAACGCTAAACCTAATTGAATCATCCAATTTGGCAAACCGTTTTTTAATAAAAAAGCATGTTGCGTTAACCAATCTGTCGTGTGAGTAGACTGCATGGCGAGTCCTAATGGAATTAAACCTGCTATTAAAAAAACATTTTTCCAACTAACACTGGCATATGCTTCATCGATGGTTAAAACACCCGTTGCAATCATACCAGCGGCACCCAAGAGCAATGCAACCGATACGGGAAAATCACCCCATACAATTAAAAGAACCGACAACGCCAAAAAAGAAACGGCATGTGCAACTTTTTTAGGCCGGATTTCTTCGCGCGGATAGGCGGTTGTCACAACGACAAAATCCGGATTTTTATGAAAAGCAGCCAGCGCTTCCCAGCGACAAAACATGCCAAGCGTGTCTCCCGAATGTAATACTAAGGTATTCAATTCTTCGCCTTGATACACGGTTTGATCTCTATAGACCGCCAACACATGTAATCCATGTGTACGTTTCATATGTAATTCTTTCAGCTCCAAACCAATTAACTGTGAACTCGGCGGCACGACTGCTTCACATAAACCGGCACGAATAGGATGCAGCATTTCTGAAAAAACATTTAAGCGCGATTCCAGTATTAATCCATATTGCTCTGCGAAAGCGGCAACAGCTTCCTTATGCCCCATCATCGCAATAAAAGCGCCAGTGGTAATGATGATTTTTCTAAGCGGTGGGAAATGTATTTCTTTGTCATGTATTAAAGCTAAAATAGAAGAAGACGCATCTAATTTTAATTCCAAATCCTTCAATGTGAGTCCAATCAAACAACTGCTGCTGCGTACTTTTAATTCAAAAATATCGCCGCCTTTCCCATAGGTTTTTAAAAAATGTGTTTTCGTTGTGCCACTGCTGTACGTTTGAATCGGTTCTTTGGGTAACAGCCGCCGTGCAAACACAATCAAATAGACTATTCCCACAAATAAAATCATCAATCCGATAGGAAAAACCGAAAACAAATGAAAGGGCTGCAACACACTTAAGCTGGGATCAACATAATGCCCTGCATTTTTCAAAAGACTGTTCAACAAAATTAAAGGACTGCTGCCTATCATCGTTAATGTGCCGCCCAAAATAGCGCAAAATGCAATCGGCATTAATAAACGCGATTTTGGAATACCTGTTCGCACCGTAATTTTAGTCACAACTGGTAATAATAGAGCAACTGTTCCAAGGCTGCGCATAAAAGCAGACAAGAATCCTGATGCAACCATTAAAAAAATGCTAATTTTATTCGATCGTTCTCGACCTAATTTTAATATCCCTCGTGCAATGCGTAAAGCGATACCGCTTTTTTCTAAGCCTGCACCTATGATCATCACAGAAATCAACGACATCACTGCATCATTCGAAAAGCCTGAAAATAGCTGTTCTGGCGGCAGCAATCGTGTAATACCTAAAACCACTAAAACCAAAACAGCCACAACATCAACGCGAATCACATTTGAAAGCGATAAAAGTACTGTAAACACTACAATACCTAAAACTAAGGCTATCTCAAAAGTTAATGGATACATTGAAAGATTAAATCCCAGGTTTGATGCCCTAGTCGTAAACCACGTTGTTCATATTTTGTGATAGGACGAAAATCGGGGCGCGGTGTGAATTGATCGACGCCTTGGGTATTTGCAAAATCCGCTGAATCTTCGAGCACTGTCATCATATGGTAAGCATAGTCCATCCAATCTGTTGCAAGATGAAAAATCCCCACAGTTTTTAATTTTTGGGAAACTAACTTAATAAATGGCTCTTGTACAATTCGCCGCTTATGATGACGCGCCTTAGGCCAGGGATCGGCAAAAAAAAGTTGAAGTGCTGCTAAGCTCTTGTCGGGGATTTTGTGCCTTAGTACTTCTACCGCATCTGCACAAAAAATGCGAATATTAGAAAGCTGGTATTTTTCAATCAGTGCAAGCAGATTACCAACACCTGTACGATAAACTTCTATGCCAATAAAATTTTTTTCAGGTGCATTTTTGGCCATCTCGGCTAAGGAGCAACCGTCCCCAAAGCCTATCTCGAGCACGGTATCTGCAGCACGCCCAAAAAGCGACTCCAAAACAATGAAGCCCCGTTCGGTAGCGGATAAGCCATACACTGGCCATAGCCGCTCCCAAGCGCTTAATTGTGCTTTGCTGATTCTGCCTTCACGCCGCACAAAACTTCGGATAGGACGTAAGGGATAGAGTGATACTGCTCGCATAATGTGGGCATTTTAACATACATAAAAGACAATTTTTTCGATTGAACTTTTTTCTTTTTTACTCTATCGTCATTCTCACAGTTTATAGTGATTGCAGTCGCACAAAGGCAACCTTATGTTAAAAAGAAAACTAACTTTATTATTGGCGCTCGTGGCTTGTGTGTTAACAACAGCTTGTGGCCAAAGTGGGCCACTCTACCACCCCAACGATCCGCCGCCTATCTACGTTCCGCAAGATTAATAAAGGGAATTCATCAGAAGGTTTGCGTCCACGCTTAAACCCCTTTAAGCTTACAGACATGTTGATTAACTTTAGCAAAATGCACGGGCTAGGCAACGACTTTGTCGTGATCGATCTGATTACACAGGCCGTTCGACTATGTACACCGCAAATTCGACGGATTGCAGATAGGCATTTTGGCATCGGCTGTGATCAGGTTTTACTCATCGAACCGCCTACTCAAACAAGCGCAGATTTTTATTTGCGCATTTTTAATGCCAATGGCGATGAAGTAGAACACTGCGGCAATGGCGCCAGATGCGCTGCACGATTTTTTTATGACATGGGTTTTGGCAATAATCCTACGCTAAAAGCGGATTGTCTGGCAGGCCCCCTAAAATGTTTCATAGATGAAGCAGGAGATGTGACTGTCAGCATGGGTATACCAAACTTTCAACCCAGCGCAGTGCCTTTTATGAACGATGCAGCAGCGCTTCAATATCCTATCATGCTTGAAAATACGGAATATGCCATAAGCGTGCTTTCGATGGGTAATCCTCACGCGGTTATCTCGGTGTCTGATATTGCAGAAGCGCCTGTCGAAAAAGTTGGGGCACTCATTAGTAAACACGCTCTCTTTCCTAAAGAAACAAACGTTGGCTTTATGCAAATCGTCGATAAACACCAGATCAACTTGCGCGTCTACGAACGTGGCATTGGCGAGACTTTCGCTTGTGGTTCGGGTGCTTGTGCTGCTGTCGTTGCGGGTATACGTCTTGGATTATTGCATAGTCCTGTATCTGTTCTGTTTTCTCAAGGAAGATTACAGATTGCGTGGGAGGGTACTGGTACCCCCGTTATGATGACAGGACCTGCAACACGCGTTTTTATCGGCCGCTTTAGACTTTGATGCGTCAATCCATTCAAAATTTTTTAACATCACTGCAATTTGAACGGCGATCTTCCAAACATACACTAACAAGCTATAAAACGGATTTAATGGATGCGCTCACATTTTTTGAAAGGCATCAGATAAATACCTGGTCAACAGTAGAAGAAAGTCATATTCGCGCTTTACTGGCTTTTAGACGTAACCAAAAAATATCCGCTCGCACCATTAACAGACAATTATCTGCACTCAGAACTTTTTTTCGATATTTAATACAGACAGCGGTTATCACCGATAATAAAGCCATGCACGTTCTAACACTTAAAACAAATCGTCCATTACCGCGTGCACTCGATGTCGATCAAATGGCAAAGCTTTTAGAATTGCCCGCTTCAAGTATGCTTCAGATACGGGATCTCGCTATCATGGAATTGCTGTATTCCGCAGGATTACGTGTTTCTGAAATTGTCTCTCTTAATACCGCTGATTTGGATCTACAACAGCAGCAAGTCCCCGTTGTGGGCAAGGGTAAAAAATCCAGACTTGCATTAATTGGCCAACATGCTGCTAAAGCGTTAGAACAATGGCTTTCGGTACGCAACACAATTGCAACAGCAAGTGAACCGGCATTATTTACCAATAAAGCTGGTAAACGCTTAAGCGCACGCGCGATTCAATATCGATTATATCAAATTGGCATTCAACAAGGCATTGACACGCGCATTACCCCACATCGGTTACGTCATAGTTTTGCAAGCCATCTGCTAGAAGCTAGCAATGATCTCAGAAGCGTTCAAGAACTGTTAGGACATGCCAATTTAAGCACCACACAAATTTATACCAAAGTTAATTTTCAACAGCTTGCGAACATTTACGATCAATGCCATCCTAGGGCACGCAAAAAACGAGAGGAAAACAAAAAATGAAAATAACTGTTAATTTTCGCACATTATTTTTTGGGGGCAGTTTTGTAAGCTTGATACTTTTTTTAATGACGTATGGCCTAGAGTATGGTTTTAATCTAGAGCCTTGCCCGCTCTGTCATTTACAAAGAGGGACTTTGTTTATTATTTTTTTCGTGTTTTGTCTGGGTATGATACAAAATTGCAGCCAACGGGGCCGCATGGTTTATTGCGCGATCTTGTTTATTTTTAATGTGATAGGAGGAGCACTCGCATCACGTCAAATCTGGCTGCAATATATCTCGCCACTGCAAGAATCAAATTGTTTTGCAGGATTTGAAAAAATGTTAGAACTGATGCCCCTATGGGAAGTATTAAAAGAAATATTACAAGGTTCGTCAACCTGCAGCCAAATTGATGTTACTTTTTTACGTTTACCTTTGTCCGCTTGGTCTTTGTTTTCTTTTATCGGGCTGGGACTATATGCGCTGCTTTTATATTGGCTGCAAATAAAAAGGCGGATCTAAACAAAAAAACCCGCCTTTTCCAACTTCATCCTTGAAGAGAGACATTCCTTGTCGTTCAAGTCCGTTTAACAAAATTGAATATCCATCCTGGATACACTTTTAGAATAACAAACAAATGCATTTATTCAAGTCCGCAAAAAAATAAAATAAATTTTTTTCATGATAACCCACTAAAACCGATTCCCTGATAACATGTTGATTTTCAAACAATTAACGTTTTTTGGCTAAATTTTATCCGCATTTTCAGTTTTTTATATGGACATTGTCTTACAGGGCTTTAAGCATTGATACGATAAAAAGAGATCCATTAGCGTTACTGAAAAAAAACCCACAGCCAAGATCCTTGACTTAAGTAAAATAGTGACCTTTACTAAAAAAATACACATGGATTGGTTAACAGGGAGGACAGCATTTGATGTTGGAAAAAAATATTCAACAATGGCTACAACTTCGACAAACAGTACTGACACAGTATAATCAACTTTGCACAACAAAAGACACACACCCAAACGCTTTACACATATTTTTTCAACATTTAATGGATTACATTTCAATGGGTCATTTTAAAATGTTTGAAAAGCTGGTGGAACATCATGAAAAAAATCCATTATCCACAAATCGCCTCGATAAAAACTGGCTGCCCAAGATACAGGAAACAACAAATAAAATTTTGGATTTTAATGATAAATATACAAAGCCTAAGAATTTTGATGCCTTATCAAAAGACCTTTCTCAAATAGGTGAGATACTGGCACACCGCATAGATTGGGAAGATGCGCTTATCACGGCAGCAGGCACATAAATCCTATTCGCGTTCCAAATATTGTAATTTCTCGGGAACATCTTTCCATGCTTCTGAATCCGGTAATCCGCCTTTATTTTGGGTAATCACAGGCCATTTTTTAGATAATTCTGCATTCAATGCTAAAAAAGGCTTTTGATCATCTTTTAAATCATCTTCAGAATGAATGGCATTTGCTGGACACTCGGGTTCGCATAAGGCGCAATCAATACATTCATCTGGATCAATCACCAAAAAATTCGGACCTTCTCTAAAGCAGTCAACCGGGCAGACTTCAACACAGTCTGTAAATTTACATTTAATACAATTTTCCGTTACCACAAATGTCATTCCACCACTCCAAAAAACTAATAAAAGCTAAAATTCTAACTTTTTTTACCCTGCACTATCCCCCTTACTTTAATACACTAATTCCGCTTTAGACAACACCGCTCCAATTTACGTAAACTCATTATAAATAGTTCTGATATAAACCGCTTATGGAAATCAACTATTGGTTGAGTGATATAACAGCCTCGAACATCTGCAATAATCGCTGCTAAGATTCCCGTTAATAAGCGATCATCGATCACTAAGAGTTCATGGGGTCGAACACGAGCTTGTTCTAAAATAGACAAAATACCAATAGGATAAGGCTTCTTTTTTTTGGGGAAAATAAATGTCACACCACTAAAATTTTTAGCAAAATAATCACTACGCTCTGTACTCGGCTTATTCGTTAGAATAAAAACACGCCCTAAACCAAAAACTTGAATACAACGCTGCAACCAACGCTGTATTGCGATGCTAATTTCTTTTGCACCATGCGCCCCTAACACGCCATCGAAATCAAGCACAAGGACTTTGATGCCATCTGCATGAATAGCAAGCGGATCGACATCTAAAATTGATTGATGTTGAAATGCTTTGCCACACCTGTAAGCACTTAATGCTTTTCGATGCTTAAAAGCCATCATAAGAGCATATAAAATACGATTTACCATAAAAAAGCCTGTTTTTACAATCAGTTATAAAATGGGGTCAGACCCCATACAATAGCGAAATGGCACTAAAATATTTAAATCTTATCAAAAACGAATTCGGCGGTGAACTCCGCCGCGGTCTTCAGCTTGCATTCGAAAAATGTGACTTGGTCTCACGCGAGGAATTCGATATTCAAACAGCCGTCTTAGCCAAGACCCGCAAAAAGCTCGAAAAACTTGAACAACGAATCACGGAACTCGAAGAAAAATTTAAAAGCATAAAAAGTGTTGCAATCATTCAATAAAAATATCTCTGTGCCTTTCTAAAAAAACGAAAATACGATAAACTTAGGCTATGGAGCAATTTCAATACGTTTTAATTTTACTTGGATGCGCTGTGGGTGTCGTCGCTTTATTTCGTCGTATTCATCTGCCGCCTATTTTGGGTTATCTTTTTGTTGGCATGTTGGTCGGCCCTGGCGGCTTTGCTTTTATTCCGAGTATTCAAAACTTAAGTTTTCTTGCGGAGTTTGGCGTCGTCTTTTTAATGTTTACGATTGGCCTTGAATTTTCATTTGGTCGAATTTTAACTATGCGAAGAGCCTTATTAGGGCTTGGCGGTATCCAGGTACTGTTATGTACCTTAGTTGCCACATTAGCAGGATGGTACTTTGGGTTAGCACCCAAAACGGCGTTTATTGCAGCAGGTGCATTAGCGCTTTCTTCAACCGCTGTTGTCATCAAACAATTAGCCGAGCAGCACGAATTAAATTCGGTACAAGGCAGACTATCTATTAGCATTTTACTCTTTCAAGACTTAGCTGCTGTTTTATTCTTAATTTTAATCCCTGCTTTAGCCAGCAAACAAGAAACAATGCTCTGGATGCCAGTAGGCCTTGCTTTAATCAAAGGTGTTGGCGTTTGCATCATTTTGAGTTTGCTTGGCAGACGATTATTAAGACCGTTATTCCACGAAGTTGCAAAATCGCATTCAAACGAATTATTTATGATGGCCGCACTGATGGTGGTTCTAGGCGCTGCCTGGCTAACACATCATCTACAGTTATCTATGGCACTGGGTGCATTCTTAGCAGGCCTCATGTTAGGCGAAACTGAATTTCGCCATCAAATTGAAATTGATATCAGACCTTTTAGAGATGTTTTGTTGGGCCTCTTTTTTATCACCATTGGCGCCTTGCTGCGTATCGACACTTTGCCAACCAGTGGCGTTTGGGTTTTCGCCATTTTGCTCAGTCTGGTCATTTTTAAAACCATCTTAATTATGGGGCTAGCGCGTTTTGTGGGCGCTGTTTCTTTGGGTAAGGCCTTTCGTACTGGCTTAATACTTGCTCAGGGCGGCGAATTTGGATTTGTTATTTTAACGGTTGCCATTAAGAATAAACTCATTGATCCGATGCAAAGCCAAGTGGTGGTTGCAGCCGTTGTATTAAGCATTGTGGTTGCACCCCTTTTGATTCGATATAACAAAGCGATTGGACAATTTTTCTTTAAACAAGACCCGCTTCCGCCCACAGCAGAAATTAAAGATGTACAACTCTCCGAACATACGGCAGAACTCCAAGATCATGTAATTATTTGCGGATTTGGCCGCGTTGGACAAATTTTGGCGCGTTTTTTAGACCAAGAAAACATCCCATCGGTTGCCCTCGATTTAGACCCCATGCGTATCTCGTCTTCTGCCTTGGCGGGAGAACATGCGTTTTTTGGGGACGCAAGACGGCTCGAAGTATTAGCATCTGCCGGGCTTGCACGCGCACGCATGGTAGTCATTAGCTTTGCGGACGAACCTGCAGCTCTAGAAACACTGAAACACATTCGTTCGCTTCGATTAGATGTTCCTGTTTTCGTACGCACACGTAACGATTCTAATTTAAAAACTTTTCAGGAAGCTGGCGCAACTGAAGTTGTACCCGAATCTTTAGAGGCAAGCTTAATGCTCGCTTCGCATTTACTTTTAATGCTGGGTGTACCCGCATCACGTATCTTATTTAAAATCCGAGCCATTCATTCTGATCGCTATCGTATTATTCAAGGCTTTTTCAAGGGCACTGATGATCCGACCTTACTGGAAGAGACGGACAGTGATCGCATGAGCTTGCATGCCATTACAATTAATGACAATGCATTTGCGATTGGAAAAAGTATTGCAGAAATAAGCGATCCAGAATCTCCCTCAGCCATTAAAGTATTAACACGTGGTACGACACGTTATCCTGATCCGAATCCTGATATGATGATTGAAGCAGGAGATGTACTCGTTTTATTTGCCACACCTGAAGCATTATATTTATTAGGCGAGAAAATTCTTCGTGGTAGTTAATACTAACAGATAAATGAGATCCGTTATTTAACGGATTGCTATGCCGCTCATTTCGCGTATAACAATTGGTATGAAATTAGCAATTGTTTATACACGTGCCTCTCTAGGTATACAAGCGCCTCTTGTCACTGTGGAAGCACATATTTCAAATGGATTGCCTGCTTTTACAATTGTGGGTTTACCTGAAACGGCAGTGAAAGAAAGCAAAGATCGCGTGCGTTCCGCGATTTTAAATAGCCGCTTTGATTTTCCATCACGTCGCATTACGATTAATTTAGGTCCAGCTGATTTACCTAAAGAAGGCGGACGCTTTGATCTACCGATTGCTTTAGGCATTTTAGCAGCTTCTAGACAAATTCCGAGTAGCTGCTTAGATGAATATGAATTTGCAGGAGAGCTGGCCTTATCTGGCGAATTGCGGGCTATTCAAGGTGCATTACCGATTGCACTCGGCGCACGAAAAGCCGAACGCATTTTAGTGCTGCCAATGATGAATGCAGCTGAAGCAGCACTGCCTGGTGATAATACAATTTATGCTGCCAATAGTTTATTAGAAATTACCGAACATTTGAGCCAACTAAAACGTTTACACCCATTTAAACAAGTTTTGTCACAGGCCAATAATCACGATACAAGCCCAAAAAATGATCTCGCTGAAGTCCGTGGCCAAATGCATGCGAAACGCGCACTCGAGATTGCAGCAGCAGGCGGGCATAGCCTTTTGATGATTGGGCCCCCTGGCACAGGCAAAACCATGCTGGCAAGCAGACTGCCGGGTATTTTGCCACCACTCACACTCGAAGAAACACTGGAAGTCATTGCCATACATTCTTTAATGCCGAATAATCAACCTGCCTTACATTGGGGCAAGCGACCTTTTCGAGCGCCGCATCATACGGCTTCTGCCGTTGCTTTAGTCGGTGGCGGCAGTCATCCACGCCCTGGCGAAATTTCATTAGCGCATCAAGGTGTTTTATTTCTAGATGAATTACCCGAATTTGATCGTCGCGTCTTAGAAGTACTACGTGAACCATTAGAATCAGGCAGCATTTTGATTTCACGTGCTGCACGTCAAGCCGAGTTTCCTGCGCGGTTCCAACTCATCACGGCTATGAATCCCTGCCCTTGTGGACACTTAAATAACCCTAAAGGCCGCTGTCAATGCACACAAGAACAAATTAAACGTTATCGTACACGTTTATCGGGCCCTTTTTTAGATCGCATCGATATGCATATCGAAGTACCTGCAGTACCCATAACAACTTTAACCGCTGGAGCTGTTGCAACAGAAGAATCAAGCGCAACGGTCTTAAAACGTGTAAATGCCGCAGTACAAAAACAACGCGCGCGTTCTTCACAATTGAATATACACCTCTCTAATCCAGAGATACAAAAATATTGTGCCCTCAACGCATCCGCACAAACATTTTTCAATCATGCGATAGAGCGCTTAAATTTAAGCGGGCGTTCATATCACCGTATTTTACGCGTCGCCAGAACAATTGCAGATTTGGCTGATGAACAAACCGTCGATATCGCACATCTGGCCGAAGCCTTATCCTTTAGGCGCATGGAGAAACTGGACACCCCTTATGAACTCAACCTTTAATGTTCAAAAATCAAATTCAAAAAATAATTTTTCTAGACCCATTTTGCTGTTTTGCATTGACCCTGTGCATTCTATTTGTTATAAAGAAGACATGTATAAAGTGTTTTTAATGAATTTTTTGTTGGCTATCTCAACCACTGTTGGGATGACCATTATTCCCTTCTTAGTCACAGATTCTTTAGGGCTTTCATTAGCGATTTTGGGCATTATAGAAGGAGGGACTGAATTTTTATCGAATGTCTTGCGTCTGGCTAATGGCGTATTATTCGACAAAATTAAAAATAAACGTAATATTTTTATTTTTTCCACCGGTCTTGCATTTTTTGCAAAAGCATTTCTCCTCATTCCTGCTTCCTGGTCTATTTTAGTCTCCAAAACAATCGAGCGCGTTGCTAATGGTTCATTTGCAGCACCTCGTGATGCCTTTGTTGCCGAGCACACTAAAAATAAAAAAGGCATGGCGCTAGGATGGCTCAGTGTTTCTAAAACGGCAGGCTGCGTATTGGGGCCTTTACTCGTCAGTGCTTCTACACTCTTTTTAGGCACACTCAAAGATAACTTAAACGTTCTGGTTATTTTTTGCTGCTTACTTGTTTTTCCGGTTTTTTTAATGTCATTTACCCTCAGCGGAAAGGGCATCGAAACCAGCGAATTTTCGATGCGTGAATTCAAATCAGTCTTAAGAAAAATTTTACCTATCCTCTTTTTAGCCTTCTTGTTCTTTATGGGCCGCTTTAATGATGGCCTTTTAATGATTTATCTCAAGCATAAAGGATTCCCGGAATGGTTTTATCTTTCTACGATTGCGATTTTTAACTTCATGATGCTCATCAGCTCGCCTTTTATGGGACATAATATTGATCGCGGTCATGTCAAAAAAGTGCTCTACGTTACGATTGGCGCCTTATGTACTTTTAATCTTTGCTTCTTTCACATTCATGCAGTGAACTGGATCTTAGCTATACTCGGCATTGTCGCTTGGGGTGTACAACGCACAGGTGCACAAATTGTTTTTGCATCACTGGTGTTTCAAGGCGTTGAAAAAGCTAATTATGGTACTGCCATTGGTTTGTTTTATATCGTCAGCGGTTTCGGCACCATGATATCTTCGTTTATCTGCGGATATATGGCACAAAATCTTTTCTCTTGGGTCTTTATCTTTAGCGGATTCTTTGGTTTTGCTTCTTTAGGCTTATCGTTTAATCTCTTAAATAGAAAAACCACGGCAAT
Source organism: Gammaproteobacteria bacterium (assembly GCA_044225595.1). Taxonomy (GTDB): domain Bacteria; phylum Pseudomonadota; class Gammaproteobacteria; order UBA6186; family Azoamicaceae; genus CADEGZ01. The sequence goes on along the minus strand of JBGAIG010000001.1, from coordinate 128,679 downwards.
TGATCTGCCTGGACATGCCGGCCAACCTGCTTAATTCTGGCAAGCGATACAAATTATTGTGAATGCGAAACCATATATTCAACGGTTTTTTTAATGTCCTCATCCGAACATGTTGTGCAAGTCCCTCTAGGCGGCATCGCTTTATAGCCTTCTATTGCACGCTTGACCATAACAGCCATACCATCCGCAATACGTGACGCCCAATCCGCTTTATCACCAAATTTTGGCGCACCTGCAAGACCAGTCTCATGACAAATATGACAAATGTGCTCATAATGTGCTTGACCAACATCTAAGACAACCGTGGGCGTTTGTGCAACAGCTGTAGTATCCGCTTCAATCGTTACCTCGCTTTCTGGGTGAATACGCTCTATGATCGCTTTTTCGTCCAGCGAGCCTGATAAATCTGCAAACAGCCTGGAAACAAAAAAAACGCCAAAAATCGCAATCACGCAGGGTAATGCTAAACGCCTCACCATTCTTTTTTCCTCTACAAACCCTAGACGAGGGTGTTAATTTACCATATTATAACCTTAGCAAATAAAAATAATTATCTGAAGCGATAACAACGGGTATGATTAAGGCATGATGAATCCCATTGAACAAGCGCTGACTTTACTAAAAGCAGGCAAATTGGTCGCAATTCCTACCGAAACGGTTTATGGTTTGGGAGCGGATGCGAGAAACACGGATGCCGTTAAAAGCATCTATTTGGCTAAAGAGCGCCCACCTCATAACCCCTTGATAATACATATACCGCACCTAGATGCACTAAGAGAATGGGCCATTGATATTCCTGAGATCACTTATCAATTGGCCAAAGCATTTTGGCCTGGTCCGCTCACTTTCATATTAACACGTCACCCCAGCGTGCCTAAAATCGTCACAGGTGGACAAGAAAGTATTGCCATTCGCATTCCAAACCATCCTGTCACACTCGAACTTCTAAAGCAATTTGATGGCGGCATTGCAGCACCTTCTGCAAATCGATATGGTCGTATCAGCCCAACCACAACTCAGCATGTTCACACTGAATTAGGATCACGCGTGGACTACATCTTAGAGGGCGGGCCTTGCCGACTGGGTATAGAATCAACCATTATTTCTTTATTAGATGATATGCCTATGATTCTACGCGAAGGCAGTATTACTGCAACAGATTTATCTGCGCTATTAAAACAACCCATACTCACTAAACAGCAAAAAAAAGAACCGACAGCAATACAAAATGATTTCATTGTTCCGGGATCGCATTTTTCTCATTATGCACCCATAACACCCTTATATTTATGTCAACAAAGAAAATTGCTAGACACGGCCTTAAACTTTTTTAGAAATCATAAACGACTCTGTGCATTAAGCTTTTCTGTACAAGCTAATGAATTAATTGCAAATGGCGTTCCAAATGATTTAATTGCAACATGGATGACGGCTATACAAAACCCTGTGATTTATGCGCAAAAACTTTATGCTTATTTGCATGATTTCGACGCAACCAACAGTGACTGCATTTTAATCGAAAGTCCGCCCGACACTGAAGCATGGGCTGCTATTAGAGATCGCTTGCAACGGGCTGCTTTATCGACGCTAGACTAAAGGTTGTTTTTAAGCTTTGTTCTTGCTGAAAACGTTCGATCGCCAAAACAATTAATTGATCAATCAGATCTGATAAGCCAAGTCCACTTGCTTCCCAAATTTTGGGATACATGCTCGTTTGCGTAAATCCAGGGATCGTATTAATTTCATTTACAACAACCTGACCATCGGGTTTTAAAAACATATCGACACGTCCCATGCCTTCGCAACATAAAACTTGATAAGTTTTAAGCGCCATCGCTTGTATTACTGCAATCTCTGCTGGCTTCAACTCCGCAGGATATTTAAAAATTGCACCCTGATTTAAATACTTTTCTTCATAGGAATGAAATTCATGTGTAGGAATAATCTCACCAGGCAGCGAAGCGATGGGCTTTTCATTACCCAACACAGCACATTCTATTTCACGACCCACAATACAGGCCTCAACTAAGATCTTGCGATCATACTGAAAAGCTAAAGCAATTTTTTCCGCAAATTCAGATCGATTTTTTACTTTTGAAATACCAATAGAAGAACCCGCATTGGCTGGCTTAACAAAAAAAGGTAATCCGATAGCTGCTTCAACATCATCAAAACGCATATCTTGATAAGAATGCGAATAAAGCGTTAAAAATCGTGCAATTGGAATACCCGCATCTCTTAACAAGCGCTTCATAACATCTTTATCCATACCAATCGCCGAGGCAAGCACACTTGGCCCTACAAAGGGAATATTAGCCAATTTTAATAATCCTTGTACCGTACCATCCTCGCCATAGGGTCCATGTAGTGCAGGAAAAATAACATCAAGTGAACAATCAAGGGCTTTACCTTTTAGGCTGACCAAAGGACTACCTATTTTTTTAGCAACCAGCGCGACATTTTCTTGTTCGTTTTCTTTTTTAAATTGGATTTTTTTAGGATCGGTTGCATATGATAAACATTTCAAATCTTCATGCAAAAACCACTCGCCCGCTTTATTAATACCAATTAACACAACTTCGTATTTTTCTTTATCGATCGCCTCTACAATGGTTTTTGCCGATAACAAAGAAATTTCGTGTTCAGCCGATCGGCCGCCAAACAGCACCCCTACCCGTATTTTTTTAGACACAGTCACTCACCTTTCTTTATAAGCCGCCGCTCTCCACTTTCCCATTATAACATAGACGTTATGGAGGAGGGGGCGGAGCAACAGCTGGCACTGACGCAACTGCACCTGCCCCTGTGCTGGCAGACTGCACAGCTGCTGCAGTGTCGATAGGTGCATCATTTTCAGCATTCTCCTGTATAAACTCATGACCAGGCATACAACCTGTTATACACAAAGTAGCTGCTATCAGCAGCCTTGCAAAAATTTTGGTTTTATTCAATATCACCATGATTTTTTCTCTCCAAATGAAATCGGCTTTTAAAAATTCCAACACACAGAAAGAGATACGTTATTTTCTGTATAGCCTTGCTGCTTCACTAAAAAGTCATAATTTCCAGTAATCGCAAGATCCTGTCTGACAAAATATTTAAGGGATGTACCTAAATTTAAGGTGTTTTTCTTGTTATTCTGTGCCCCCGGTGTAAAAGATGCTCCAGAAGAAAAGGTAAAATTGGGCTTAAGCAACGGGTTTTTTAAGTCCCTTAAATAAAACGCTCGCACTTCTGTGGTAACACGCGGCTGAATATACATTACCCTTCCACCAATGCCCGACCTGACGCCATCCACAGCACTAGAACTGACCGAAAGATTAGAGGTATCTGCGCCTGTTTCGTTATAACCTTTTTGACGAAGATGTATATACTGTAATGTGACCTCTGGCACAAATTGCCAATCGTGCAACCTAGCCATATGGCCTAGGCGAACTTTGCTAAAAAATGCCGAACCTTTAAAACGAGCACGTGCTTCTAGTGCATTACCCGAGATAACGCGTTTAGATTTATTCCAGTTTTCAGAACCCGACACCAATAAGCCCAGAAAGTACCCATTATGTACCACATTTGTATAGCCCAAAATTTGCCCGTAATCACTATTCAACGTATCTGAAACAGCAATTTTGCTGTGGCTTTCAGAATAAGTCGCGCCAGCGCCAAGCTCAAATAAATCAAATTTTGTTGGCAAATTATAATCAAAAAGATATCCAACTCCACCGCTTTTAATATGGTAACCTGTTATGCTAGCAGCATTGTTTCCTTTTTGCCGCTGCGTAGATCCAAAAATAATCGGTTCGCTTTCGTAAGGTTTTGAGTCGTGTATAGAAACTTGCCTACTATAAGCGGCTGCATGTTTCGCTATCAATCTATCTTCAATTTTAGCATTAATCGCATTTAAGCTTGCGCGCATGTTACTGGCAGTGATTGTCGTTGCGGGTGTGGCAAACAGGGTGGGACAAAACAAAACATTCATTGCAAACACCGTACCAACCTGTAATACACACCGTCGTCTGCTGTTCATCTGAAAATTCCTTTTTCATGCCTGCTTTCTTTTCAGCGTAGCAAAATTTTCAGAGATATCAAACGAGATTTCGTGCACTGGCTATAAACACAAGCATTTATGTGGGTTTTGAATCGCTATTTTTAGAGGCTTCTAAAATCACTTGATTAAGCACAGACTTTAATGCTTCTTCACTGCCCGCTGCTTTAGCGGTTAATAAATAGCTGCCTCGAGACGTGTTCACAATAATGACTGGACTTAAGGCGATCTGATATGCATTTGCCAACGCAATGGCTCTCGCTAACGCGCTATTCACTGCAAACGATTGGTATAATTCTGAAAATTGTTTTTCTGAAATGCCTTTTTTCTGAAAAAAATCTTTTAATTGTTTTTCATCACTGAGATCGATATGGTCGCGATTAATCGCTGTAAAAAACTCAGGATCGAGCGTCTCTGTCCTATTTAAATTTTTGACCATAAAATAAGCTTTGCCTAAGGTTTCCCATTTTTTATTAAAAACCAACGGAATGCTATAAAAAACGACATTAACCGGCTTTTTCTTAGCCCATTCGATTAAGATAGGATGCAGCCGACCGCACCAAAAACAAGCATAATTAAAAAATTCGATGACTTGAATTTTACCCGGATCTTCCGCAATAAAATCTTGAATGTTTTTATTAGAGGTAATATCAGCATTAATGCGATGATAATGCTTGCCTTCTTCAAAAACGATAGGTGTTTTCACCATAGATAATGGAACATGTCTTTTAGCGACTTTTTCTTTTCGAAAATTTCCGTACAATAATCCGCCAACCAATAACACCGCTATCAGTAATATCATTAGAACAAAAAATGAATGTTTTTTTTTCATAAAATTAATGTAACCCCGATACATAGTGACTCACTGCTTCTATTTCTTCATCTGTCATACGTTTACTAATATCCCGCATAATGCTATTGATATCGTTTGCGCGTGCACCGCTACGAAAAGCTTTTAATTGTTCGATGATATAATCCGAATGTTGCCCGCTTAAGGCAGGAAAACCTGCCGGGATATTACCATCGCCGCGCGGACTATGACATGCACTGCAAGCCGGTACGCCTGTTGCCCCATTACCCCCTCTATAAATCTTCTCGCCCAATGCAACAAATTTTTGCGGTGTCGAGCCTGGCGTACTCTTTTGACTCGCATAAAATGCGGCTAAATCGACGATATCTTGATCAGATAATGCTGCTGCAAAACCCAGCATCACCGGATTAAAGCGACCGCCTTTATCACCGGCTTTAAATGCTTTTAGCTGCTCTATAAAATATTTTTCAGGCAAGCCTGAAATTTTTGGCCATGCAGGAACTGTGCTATTGCCATCTACCATATGGCACGAAACACACGCCGCCGATTTTTGCTGCCCAGCGCTCATATCCGGTATCAGGTTTGGTGCAGTATCCGCAAATGCGATACTCGCTGCTGCCCAAAAAACTGCTAAACATATCCAAACATCCATCACGCTATCCCTAATAAACCTGGTATCATAATACCCAAAATGAGCAGCTTAAACTACAACCATATCGTATTTTTAAAAAGCGTCAACAGCAAAGCAGGGTTGCCTGCAGACAGCGGGGCGGAAGTCGCATTTGGTGGACGATCGAATGCTGGCAAATCCAGCGCTTTAAACAAGATCACCGGCATCCAAAGACTTGCGAGAACCAGCAAAACACCCGGCAGAACTCAGTTAATTAACTTTTTTGAATTGGATTCGCAAAGGCGTTTGGTAGATTTACCGGGTTATGGTTATGCCAAAGTCCCTGATGCGATCAAAAGACACTGGCAAACCCTTGTGTCTCAATATCTCTTGGAAAGAAAAAGTCTTAAAGGGCTTATTTTGCTGATGGATATTCGACATCCCCTAAAACCCCAAGACTGGCAAATGCTTGAGTGGTCTTTTGTGCATCAACTTCCTACACATGTATTATTAACCAAAGCAGATAAACTCGGTAAAGGTGCTGCACGGAGTACTTTATTAATGCTAAAAAAAGAATTGCTTTCTTATAACAACGCATTCATTTCTGTACAGTTATTTTCAGCGCTAAGCGGAGAAGGGATCACAGAAGTGCAAGCAAAATTAGATGAATGGTTATGCTAATGCGCTTCGTCCCAATTGTTGCCTAGACCTATACCAACTTTTAAGGGTACTGAGAGCGGCAAAATGGTTTCCATGGTTTCTTTAATATATAAAATCGCTTGATCTAATATTTTTTCTGATATCTCAAATACCAATTCATCATGTACTTGCATAATCATTCGCATATCTAAGCCCTTTTCTAAAATCCAACGATCAAGCGCAATCATCGCTAATTTAATAATATCTGCATTCGTTCCCTGCATCGGCGCGTTAATCGCCGCACGTTCTGCTGCACGACGTGTCGTCATATAAGACGACTGCAAATCGGGCAAATATAACCGCCGGCCTGTCAGTGTTTCTACAAAGCCTTCGTCAAGTGCACGTTTTCGAATTTCTTCCATAAAGGCTCTAACCCTTGGAAAACAAGCAAAATACTGCTCTACTTGTTTTTCCGCTTCATAACGTGAAATCCCAAGCTGCTTTGCTAAACCAAAAGCGGACATACCATACATTAAACCAAAGTTAATGGCTTTAGCACTGCGCCGCTGATCCGGCGTGACCGCTGCGAGATCTACATCAAAAACAGCAGCAGCGGTACTCTTATGTACATCGTCTCCATCACTAAATGCTTTCAATAAGCCGGGATCTTGCGACATGTGCGCCATAATTCGTAATTCAATTTGAGAATAATCCGCAGCAACGATTTTATAACCCGGCGGCGCAATAAATGCACTTCGAATTTTTCTACCCAAGGGTGTTCTAATAGGAATATTTTGTAAATTCGGATCACTCGAAGACAATCGCCCTGTAGAAGTGATTGCTTGATGATACGAAGTGTGCACACGCCCTGTTGTCTCATTAATCTGTTGCGGCAATTTATCGGTATAGGTAGATTTTAATTTACTTAAACTGCGATATTCTAAAATAATTTTTGGCAGCGCATAATCCTCCGCCAATTGCTGCATCACGGATTCCGCTGTCGAAGGCTTGCCCGTTGGTGTTTTTTCTAATACCGGACATTTAAACTGAGTATATAATATTTCTTGTAATTGTTTAGGGGAATTAATATTAAACGATTGACCTGCTAACTGATATGCTTCTGTTTCTATTTCTACCAAACGCTTACCTAATTCAACGCTTTGCAGCGTTAAGTTTTCTGAATCAATCAAAACTCCAGAACGTTCCATACGCACCAAAACAGGCACTAATGGCATCTCGATAGTTTCAAAAACCGTTTTTTGTTTGGGTAATGCTTGCAATAATGGCCAAAAATGTTGATGCAATTTTAATGTTATATCTGCATCTTCTGCCGCATAAAAAGCAGCGTTTTCTAGCGGCACCTGATTAAAAGTAATTTGTTTTGAGCCTTTACCCGCAACATCTTCAAAAGACATGGTTTTGTAGCGTAAATGACGTTCTGCTAAAGTATCCATATCGTGCCGCGTTGCCGTACTATTCAAAACATAAGATTCCAACATGGTATCAAAGGCAGCACCGGCTAAGGTAATGCCATAACGCGCTAATACTTCACTGTCATATTTCAAATTGTGCCCGACCTTGCGTTTTTTTTCATCTTCTAACAAGGGGCGTAACTGCGCCAAGACCCATTCTCTACTTAATTGAGACGGCGCACCTATATAATCATGCGCCAACGGCAAATATACCGCTTCATCAGGCGCAATTGCAAAAGATAATCCCACAATTTCTGCCGACATATAATCCAAGCTGGTTGTTTCTGTATCAAATGCAAACAGTACTGCATTTTTTAACTTTTCCAACCATTGTTCAAAAAGTTCTTTTTTTAAAATGGTTTCATAATGATTGTTTTTCAATGCTTTTGTGACTACTTCTGATGTTACCGTTTCTGTGTGTCCTTCATGTGCGTTTTCAAATTCATTTAGATTTTTTAACCAGGTTTTAAACTCTAATTCTGCAAATAAGCCTTTTAATTTTTCAAGATCTCTTTTCTGAGGTGTGAAATCAGCGATTTTATACGCGATCGGCAAATGGACTTTGATGGTCACCAGTTCTTTAAATAATGGCAATTGATCGAGTGCTTCGCGCAAATTCTCACCTATCTTGCCTGAAAAATCTGCTGCCTGATTGACAATTTTCTCTAAAGTGCCATAGGTTTGTAGCCATTTAACCGCGGTTTTTGGCCCCACTTTAGGGACGCCCGGTATATTATCAACGGTATCACCAATCAATGCTAAATAATCAATTATCTGCTCAGGCGGCACTTCAAATTTTTCTATGACACGTGCCCGATCAAAAATATCATCCGACATGGTATTAATCAGAAAAATTTTGTCGCACACCAATTGTGCAAAATCTTTATCACCTGTAGAAATTAAAGTAAACAAGCCTTCCGTTTTGGCTTGTTCTGCTAATGTACCAATAATATCATCTGCTTCTATACCCGGGATAACAACCAACGGCAGTCCCATTGCTTTAATAATGGCATGCAAGGGTTCGATTTGTTGCTGCAATTCATCTGGCATCACCGCGCGATTGGCTTTGTACGGTTCATAAAGCGCATGTCGAAAATTTTTCTCTTTGCTGTCAAACACAACTGCTATTTTTTGTGGATGATAGGTATTAATCAGTTTACGTAGCATACTGACCACACCATAAATCGCGCCTGTTGGCTGACCGGTAGCAGTCGTTAAGGGTGGGAGCCCATGATAGGCGCGAAATAAATAAGATGAGCCGTCTACCAAGATAAAAGGATTTTTAGGAACAATAGGCATCATATGGGAACCCGACTGATTAAAACAATAACTGATAATTATGCCTGGCTTTACTATACTTAATAAAGTAGTTATTTAACAAACAATTGGCGACTGGAAACATAATGATAGGCGATACAAACTTAATCTTAGAAATAGCGATAGGTCTACTGATTGCACTTTCATTTGCCTATTTACTTTGGATCTACACGCATTTTAAAAAATTATTGACTTCGCTGAATACAAGCGTTGAAAAAGTGGTTCACTTTTCTAACGCAGATCCTTTAACGGGTTTAGCGAATCGCACACAATTTTTTGAGCATTTTAAAGGCAAAATTGCGCTCCCTAGGCAAGAACACCAAAAATTAGCACTCTTATTTTTAGATGTCGATCATTTTAGAGCCGTCAAAGATTCTTTCGGTTACGATGTTGGCGATGGGTTTCTCCAGGCGATTGCCAAGCGATTAAGCAAGGGTTTCTCAAATAAACGAGAATTGTTAGCACGTCTCGACAGTGATCAGTTTACCATTATTATTGATCAACTCGATACGCAAAATAAAATTGATCATGAAGCAAAAAGAATATTAGATTTACTAGCAAAACCTTTTTCAATACAAGGACATGAAATAAATACGACGGTTTCTATTGGTATTAGTATTTATCCCGACAATGGAGACAATGTTGAAACGCTCTTAAAATTTGCAGGTATTGCACGCCATCAGTCTAAACAAGTTGGTAGTAATACTTTCAGCTATTATACATCCGACATGAATAAAAAATTAACGGAACAACAAAAAGTTGAGGTGCTCCTCAGAAATGCCATTACCAATAATGAACTACAAGTTTTTTATCAACCAAAAGTCGACGTTCAAACACGTAAAATAGTCGCTGCAGAAGCCTTACTTCAATGGAACAATCCGCAATTGGGAAAAGTATCACCTGTGCAATTTATTCCGCTGGCAGAACAAACCGGACTGATTATTAGTATTGGCAACTGGGTTTTACGAGAAGCCTGTTTTCAAACCCAAAAATGGCATGAACAAGGATTCAATGATTTCTCGATTGCTGTTAATCTCTCCGCTTATCAATTCAAGATGGGAGACATTGCAGAACAAATTGCGACTGCCATTTGGGACAGTAAATTAAACGTAAATTTCTTAGAATTAGAATTAACTGAAAGTCTTGTTATAGAAAATGTCGAAAAATCTTTACTGATGTTGCGTGTTTTAAAAAGCATGGGTATTAAAATTTCTATTGATGATTTTGGAACAGGGTATTCTTCTCTAAGCAACTTAAGAAGATTTCCTGTTGATTTTTTAAAAATAGATAAATCTTTTATAAAAAACATTGATAACAAAAATAAAGCGCTGGATGATATTGTTGTTGTTACAACGATTATTGCCATGGCAAAACAATTAAAATTAAAAGTCATTGCCGAAGGGGTAGAAACAGAAGAACAATTTAATTTTTTAAAGACAGAAGGGTGTGATTTAATCCAAGGGTATTTGTTTGGACGGCCGTTACCAGAAAATGAATTTACAGCATTATTGACTGAAAATCGTCAATAAAATACTAAACGGCTTCTAAATTGGCATATGCTAATGCCAACCATTTGCTGCCATATACATCAAATTTAACATGTACGCGCGCACGATCATTTTTACCTTCATGATCAACTATGGTACCCTGTCCAAACTTCGGATGCCGTACACGCTGTCCTCTACAAAATCCATAAATATCAACTTCATCATCGCCAACCGCATAATCTACAACTGTATGATGCCGAATACTCACGCGTCTAGTGATTTCCTTCAGCAAATGCTCTGGCATTTCTTTAATAAAACGAGAGGGGCGGCGTTCTTCATCGCGCCCAAATACACGTCTTTTTTCAGCATATGTTAGAAATAATTTTTTTCTAGCACGTGTAACGCCTACATAACACAAACGGCGTTCTTCTTCTAATGCCTCTGGGTTTTCCCTCGAAAAATGGTGTGGAAATAATCCTTCTTCTAAGCCGCAGATAAAGACTAGGGGAAATTCTAGCCCCTTCGCAGAATGCAGGGTCATCAATTGTACGCTATCTGCTAAATGACCATTTTTACGATCACCTGCCTCCAGCGCCGTATATGACAAGAATCTTAATAAAGGAGAATGTGTTTCATCATTGGGATATTCCGCTTCAAAATCCGTCGCAGCATTGATTAATTCTTCTAAGTTTTCAATGCGATTTTGAGCTTTTTCACCCTTCTGTTCTTTATAGAAAGCTAATAACCCGCTCTCACGAATAACAGTTTCAATGAGATTAGTCAAAGCGCTAGCCCCATCTGCAACATGAGCCATCAGTTTTTCAATTAATGCAATAAAAGCAGATAATCCTGATCCCGCTCTGCTGGTTATTAGCCCCATTTCTAAAGTTTTTTTTGCAGCCTCCCATAAACTGCAGTGATATTCTTGCGCGATCATTTCTATTTTCTTTAATGTTTGTTCACCAATACCACGCGGCGGCACATTCACAACACGATCGAATGAAGCATTATCTTTACAATTCACAACCAATCTTAAATAAGCCAAAGCATCTTTAATTTCGGCACGTTCAAAAAAGCGTAATCCACCATAAATGGTATAGGGTATACCGGCGCGCACAAAAGCTTCTTCTAATACGCGTGACTGTGCATTCGAACGGTAAAGAACACCAACCTCATTCACTTTTCCGCCTGCCGAAACCCATTCACGAATTTCGCGTACAACAAACAAGGCTTCGTCTTCTTCGTTAAATCCACCATATAAGATGATCGGCTCACCTTTTTCACCTTCTGTCCACAATGTCTTTCCAAATCGACCGCCATTATAAGAAATTAAAGCATTGGCAGCGGATAAAATTGTGCTGGTAGAACGATAGTTTTGTTCTAACCGAATTAAGCTTGTCTCCTTAAATTCTTTTTCAAAACGCCGGATGTTTTCTACTTTGGCACCTCGCCACCCATAAATAGATTGATCGTCGTCTCCAACAACGGTAACAGATTTAGATTGCCCTGCTAATAACAACAACCATGAATATTGTATGCCGTTTGTATCCTGAAATTCATCTACTAATAGATGTAAAAATCGCGTTTGATAATAGGCTAAAAGTTCGACATTTGTTTTTAAGACTTCATAAGCGCGCAACAAAAGCTCGGCAAAATCTACGAGACCGCTTTCCTGACATAAACGTTCATAATGTAAATACACATCATGATTCACTTGTTCAAAGCTGCTTTCTGCACTTAATAATTGATTGGCGCGAATGCCTTCATCTTTTTTGCGGTTAATAAAGCCTTGTATTTTTTTAGGCTCATGACGATCTTCATTCACGCCCAAGGTTTTAAATAAACGACGAATCAGCTGCAATTGATCTTCACTGTCTATCACTTGAAAAGCTTCGGGCAAGCCTGCTTCCTGCCAATGCAACCGTAAAATTTTATGAGACAGACCATGAAAAGTACCCACCCACATACCTTGGGCTTCTCTACCCAGCATTTGCTCTAAGCGACCGCGCATTTCCGCTGCGGCCTTATTGGTAAAAGTAACTGCTAAAATGCTGCTGGCGGGCGCTGATTGTTGACTAATTAGCCAGGCAATGCGATGCACCAAAACACGCGTTTTACCGCTGCCTGCACCTGCAAGCACCAATAAATTGCCAAAAGGCGCTGTTACCGCTTGTTGTTGTGCGATATTTAACGGATCCAGTAAAGCTGCTAGAGAGGTGCTCATATGGGTGTCATTCTAACAATAAAATCAACCGAGAAACAGCTTTATCTTGTTATGGACTGCTCGTGTTTCAAAAGCCATTTTTTGCGTTTAAGACCACCCCCATAGCCACCCAATGCGCCACCCGTATTAATAATCCGATGACAGGGAACGATGATAGCCAACTGATTGGCACCGTTGGCATTTGCAACGGCTCTAAATGCCGTTGGCTTTTTTATCGAGATAGCTTGTGCCGCATAACTCCTCGTTTCACCATAAGGAATGCGCAGCAAAGCTGACCAAGCCAATTGCTGAAAGGGTGTACCTAAAAACTTAACCGGTGTTTTAAAAATTTTTAAATCGCCTGCAAAATAAGCCTTCAATTCTTTTTTGATAGAAATAATCAGATTAGAACGGCCTGGGATAATATCTGCTTTTGTTTTAGCGCGAAGATTTTCCACTTCAAGTGCTACACCGCGACCATCCAAAAATTCCAACAGATATAAAGCCTCATCATCTGCAATGGCAAGTATCGGGCCGAGTGGCGAATCGAATTCGGTACTTTTCAAAATTGTGTTTTTTAACACTGATGCACTCCTTCAGCGTGATCTCCGAAGCGTTAAGGTGTTCACATCTAGCCCACACATTTTTAGCACTTCTAAAAAATCTTCGCCAAGTTTTCCGGCCATTTTTGTATAATAAACTTTTATGTAAGTTTTTAAAATGTAATGATACGCTGGCAGCGTTAATATTGACAATATTTTCTTCGCTCTTTCGATTTCGTTTTTATGAGAAGCCCTACAACGCTGAAAAAGAATGGCTGCTAAAATAGAAGCTTTTGCTGTTTTTTTTCCTTTATTGACATGATAAAAAGATTCAATACATTCGTTTAAAATTCGATCTTTATCCCATTCGATCCAAGTATCGTAATACTGCATAATCGATTTTTTTAAAGCAGCAATTTCGCCACGACTTTCTAAATTACCTCTAAACATCAGCATAAACATCATTGCAGGCACGCTGGCTTCCACATTTGCCCACGAACAATTGCCACTTAATTGATACCTAGCTGGTAGTGTAGTCAAAGGTTTTAATCCAAGTATGTTTTTAATATCTTTATTAATATATTCATCTGTTTTGTTATTATACATTAAATCTTTTAAAAAATCGGTGTTTAAGGCTGTTGGATTACCGACTTCTGAGATCACAACCGTATCTACAACATGTTTGACACCGCGATCACATTTGGCAAATAATTTTCCATATTTAACAAAAGTAATCGCATGCCCCTCATAAGCAACAGGAATTACGACTAAATCCTCGCTTAAGACACGGCGAATAAAAACATCTTGGTCTCTGGATGCTTCGGTTGTATATTTGTAAGGAATAATTTGTGAAGCAGATTTTAAAGTTCTTGCAACTTTACTCAAAACCGCTTGGTAAGCGTTAAACTGTTTGCCCGATGAACTACTCATAAAAATCTGCAACGTATGAGAAATAATGCCAACGGTAAATTCCAGAAAAAATCCTTCGTAATTTAAATCAATAAAACGGTTATTTGTATTCAGGATTCGGGCACGGCCCCTTAACTCATAACGGTGACCCATTAATTTCGCGTTGATAAAATCAAGCGCAAAATCCACATCCGCTCCAAAAGATACGAGTAGTTGCACAATATCTTTTTGATCGCGCAATACAGGATTGACCAAGATAGGCTGGCCATCGGCAGAATAGTGGTTTGGATCGGCTTTATACTTTAAGAAAAGCTCGCATAATGAAAGATGGTATTGATTAACAGCCCATTGCAAGGCCGTTTGCCCACTAATATCTTCTTGATTAACCTTAGCACCATACTCTAATAAGAGTGCTGCAATTCGGACGTCTTTTTTTAAGGTTGATTCAATTAACGGTGTTAAGCCATAAATATCTTTTTCGTTGACATTAGAACCATCGCGCACACACTTCAACACACTTTCAAAGGTGCCAAATAAAATCTCGTGTGAAATAGATTGATTAGCCATAACCCGGCGGCCGTGGTACAGTCAGAGGTTTGGGGGCAGGGGCGGGCATGGGTTCTGGTGCTTCTTTCAAAATATATTTAAGGGTCTCTTGGATTTTTTTGAATTTTGGCGTAATTTCTTGACCCACACGTAACTTAGGCTGCGCATTTAGCTTATGTTTGGCTTTTAATTTATTGGCTAATTCAACCCGATTTTTTAATTTTTTGTTGACTAAATTTTCTAATTCCGCTTTATCTAAAATTTTTCCTTCCACCTGCTCCTGCCATTCGGATGAAATATTCTCAAGCGGCATACCACCCATTTCTTTAATGAATGGATTCTGTTCGACATGAATGCTACCTGAAGCACGGCTATTCGCATTTGCTTCTAATACCATATTCGGATCAGCATTCTCAGGGTTCATTAATTGTTTAATTTCTTCGTAATACCGTTTTATGATTGCTTCCACATTTTCTACAGCATACCCACTTTCTTTATGGGTTGCGATGGTTTCTGCAATAGCCTGAATCCGACTCAAAACACCTTCTACTTGTGTATCAATACCCGTTAGCAGCTGAAGATCGTCTTCCCGCTTTCTGGATTCAAAATCACGCGCAAATTCCAAATTTTTCTCTCTCTCGTGAGACACTGAATGACACTCTTCCTCAAGTTTTTCACTGTTCTTTCCTGTTCTATGATAGCGCAAAACCGGCCCGCTGGCCGGTTTTGACAAGTTTATTCCTTATTTTTTATCCAAGACCGCGGCCTTTAAAGGCTTCAATGCCGTTAATTTAATGGCCATGCGCGCAGGTTTCCCAGCAATACACGCTTCTTGCCCAGTTAAAGGACTTATCATTGTACGCGGCTTTGTCGCCTTTTTCTTAATACGGCGCACTTTTATGCCAATGACAGGCACGATAAATTCCCCTGACCCGCGCTTTCCCATATGTGCGTGTAACAACGTCCCTAAAACTGAAAATACGGATTCAACTTGCACTTTAGCTAACCCTGTATTATCAGCAATGGAACGTAAAATTTCAATTCGCGTCTGTTTTTCTCGCCCTAACACCTGCTTGTGACTACCTGCTTTTTTCAGTTTTTTAATCGTCATACTACTCTCCAATTCATTTATTGTAGAAACAGTCGGCGATTATGCTCCTCCCTCGCAAAGATATCAAGGCGCCTTTAACAATGACAGATTATTCAACCGTAACCGATTTTGCTAAATTCCTCGGCTGATCAACATCAGTGCCTTTTAGCACAGCAACGTAATACGCTAATAATTGCAAAGGTACGATATACACAATAGGTTCTAATAATTCAGGCACTTCTGGCATCTCTAATACATGAATACCCGCTGCAGGCTCAATACCAGAAGATTTTGTTGTAAAGACAAGCAACTCTCCGCCTCTTGCTCGCACTTCCTGCATATTGGATTTTAATTTTTCCAATAAATTATCATGCGGCGCAACCACAACCACGGGCATTTCTGTATCAACTAAGGCCAAGGCGCCGTGCTTTAATTCACCCGCAGGATAGGCCTCTGCATGAATATAAGAAATCTCTTTTAATTTTAAGGCGCCCTCTATAGCAATCGGATGTTGTAAACCTCTGCCCACAAATAACGCATGCGATTTATTTTGAAATAAATTAGCAAGCTTTTGAAGCGCTTCTGCAGAAGCCAAACAGTGCTGTATCACTTCCGGCAATTTTGCTAACTGTTGTATTAAGTGCTTTTCTTTTTCACGTTCTAAACCACGGCGACGCGCTAACGCGACCGTCAATAAAAATAACGCCGCTAATTGTGTCGTAAACGCTTTTGTAGAACAGACCCCAATTTCAGGACCCGCGTTGGTTAAAAACACCAAGGTGGATTCTCGCACTAATGAGCTATCGGGCACGTTACAAATACTTAAGACACCACAATAATTTTCATTGTGTGTGGATCGGAGTGCCGCTAAAGTATCTGCTGTTTCACCCGATTGCGAAATGCAGACTAAAAGTGTATTAGGCAGCAAAACGCGTTTACGGTATCGAAATTCGCTTGCAATTTCAGCTTGTGCTGAAATGCCTGCAAGGCTTTCTAACCATAATCGACCAATCATGCCCGCATGATAACTGGTACCGCATGCGACAATTTGAACATGCTCTATCTTATCAAAAATTTCCGTGGCATTCGTACCAAATATGCTTTCTAATACACATCCTTTATGCAAACGGCCGCTTAATGCCTCCCTTATTGCATCCGGCTGCTCAAATATTTCTTTTAACATAAAATGACGATAGCCTGCTTTGTCGATAGCACCTGAATTAAAAGCACGGTGATAAATTTTTCTTTGAACCGGATTGCCTGTTTTATCAAAAATATTAATCTGATCGCGACAGATTTCTGCAATATCGCCATCTTCTAGATACAGAAATTGTTCTGTCACATGCTGCAAAGCAAGCGCGTCTGATGCTAAAAAATGCTCGCCTGCGCCAATTCCTATGACCAATGGCGGACCATTTCGAACACCCACCAAACGATCGGGATCTTTTGCATCCATGATGCATAAAGCATAAGCACCTTCTAATGTTTGTACAGTTTCACGTACTGCGGACAATAAATTTCCACCTACTTTTAAACATTCTGCAATTTTACAGGCAACTACTTCTGAATCTGTTTCAGAAAGAAACGAATATCCGGCGGCAATCAGAGGTTCTCGCAAGGCTTGAAAGTTTTCAACAATCCCATTATGAACTAAGACAACGCGATCATTCGCAATATGTGGATGTGCATTGCGTTCACTGGGAACACCATGCGTCGCCCATCGCGTATGTGCAATGCCAATCGATCCGGTAATCGGTGTTTGAGCCAGCAATGCCTGTAAGGCACTCACTTTTCCAGCTGCTCTTTTGCGTGCAAGCAGACCATTATCGTCTAATACTGCGATACCTGCTGAATCGTATCCACGGTATTCTAATCGTCTTAAACCATCCATCAAGACAGGAACAACATCTCTCTTTGCAATTGCACCTACAATGCCACACATCTTATGATTCCTTATCTGCTGCTTTCCAATTGGCTATGACTTTACGCTCTAAGCGATTATGAACCAACGCATGTGCTGGCACATCGCGACTCACCGTTGTACCAGCGCCAATGGTAGCCCCTGTTCCTACAGTAACCGGCGCAATGAGTTGCGTATCAGAACCAATAAACACCCGATCTTTAATCACAGTTTTATGTTTTTGCTTGCCATCATAATTGCACGTGATAGTACCTGCACCTACATTAACTGCTTGGCCAATAGTTGCATCACCGATATAGCTTAAATGATTCGCTTTGCTTATTTCGCCAATGGTTGCATTTTTTACTTCAACAAAATTTCCAATGTGCACCCTCTTTGCCAAAACCGTGCCAGGTCTGATTCGCGCGAAAGGACCTACCCGACATTCAGCGCCAATGGTTGCTCCATCAATAAAACTATTTGAAAAAATTTCTGCCCCAGTTTCGATGATCGTATTTTTAAGATAAACATTTGATCCGAGTTTAACGCCATCGCCTAATATCACATTTCCTTCAATGATAACATTGACATCAATGACGACATCTTTCCCCACAGTCAACTCACCGCGCAAATCAAATCGCGCGGGATCTAACATTAAAACGCCTTGCTGCATTAATTTCTTGGCCACTAATTGCTGATAATAGCGCTCCATTTGTGCCAGTTGCACTTTATCATTAATACCCACGACTTCCCATTCAGATTGGGGTGTTATTGTCACAATCGGAACACCATCTTGATTCGCCATTGCAACAATATCCGGCACACAATATTCTTGCTGTGTATTATGTGCTTTCAACTGCGGCAACCATGTTTGTAAATCTGATTTTGGTACCACAAAAAAACCGGCATTAATTTCTTTAATTGTTTTTTCTTCGTCAGTCGCATCTTTTTCTTCTACAACACGGACTAATTTACCCTTGCTATCTCGAACAATACGTCCAAATCCCGCTGAAGAATCAACGTTTACCGTGATAAGACCAACAGCACCCGGTGGTGTTGTGGCTAACAGTCGGCTCAAGGTGTCAACAGTGATTAAAGGAGCATCACCATACAATATTAAAACCCGTTCAACCGGTGCAATATTCGGCAACGCCTGAAGCGCCGCATGCCCTGTGCCATGAGGTTCCGCCTGATGCACCCATGTCAAATTGCAAAACATCGGGCTTGTATGATGAATAAATGCATTTTTAAGTTGATCGCCTTGTTCTCCGTGTACGACTACAATTTGTTCTGGATTTAATTCGCTGGCCGTCCGGAGTATTCGCTCTAAGATAGGTATGCCACCAATGGGCTGAAGCACTTTCGGTAAAATGGAACACATACGGGTTCCATTGCCGGCAGCAAGTATTACGACAGAAAGGCTAATCATATGCGCTTATTGAATCCTATGATTTCAGTTTGCGCATTTTATCATTATTTATGCCTTTCAAGAAAGTCAATCTAGAAAATTAACTATTTAACTATATTAATTAAAAATTTTAGTGGATAAGTTAAGGCAAATACTGCCAATAGGCTGCTGCACCATAAAATAATAAACCATAGCCATTGCTTTGCTTTAGGCTGCAATACTACTAACCATGTCCGCACAAAAGATTTAATAGTGATGTGCATGATTTGTTTTACCACGAAAAATATAATAACTATAACCGGTGTACGTTAAAATAAGCGGCAAGAGCGGAATAACGCCTACTAACATTAACGATAACCCTGGACCTGAAGCAGCCGCATCTCGCAGCGTATAGTGAAAAGGGATAATCCAAGGATAAAGACTCACGCCTAATCCGAGATAACCCATTAAAAAAATGCCAATACTTAAAAAAAACGGACGACACTCTCGTTTCTTTTGATGTAGGTCAATCCATAGCATCATGAATAATACCGCCGTTAACACAGGAATTGGCAATAAATAATAAAAATTGGGTAGGCTAAACCAAAAATTTTTAACGTGGATATTCATAAACGGCATGACCAAACTCACCAGCATCATAAAAAACCCCACAAAACCCAATACATAGGCTGCGACCATCCGTGCCCAGTTTTGTGTGATATCTTCTGTTTTCATCACAAGCCATGTAGAACCCAAAAGCGCATAACCAAATACAACCGCTATACCTGTCATCACACTAAATCCTGTTGCCCAATCGAAAGCGCCGCCCGAAAAATTGCGTCCATTCACAGCCACACCTTGCACAAAACCACCTAAAATCATCCCCTGGCAAAAAGCAGCAACCAATGACCCAAAATGAAAAGCATAATCCCACAAATACCGTGATTTTCCTTCTGCTTTAAACCGAAATTCGAATGCAATACCGCGCAAAATAAGACCTAGCAGCATGGCAATAATGGGCACATAAAAAGCCGGCAACAATATTGCATACGCCAAAGGAAAAGCCGCCAATAATCCTCCGCCGCCTAATACTAACCAGGTTTCGTTTCCATCCCAAAAAGGCGCTATGGAATTCATCATACGATCGCGGCATTTGTCAGAGGGTGCAAAAGGAAACAAAATACCTATTCCGAGATCAAATCCATCCAGTAATATGTAAAACAAGACTGCTGTGGCAATAATGATTCCCCAAATCAATGACAAATCCATTACGTTAGAAAAATCAAACATGATTTTCTCCTTTTTCAAAAACAGAAGCTTCTAAACCATGTTTATAGAATTGCTCTTGTTCATCTTTGACTGCAATCCCTTTTGAAATAAGTTTTAATATATAATAACTGCCTGCACCAAACACAAAAGTGTATATCACAATAAAAGCCAAAAGCGAGCATGCAACTTGTGGCCCCATAATCGCAGGCGACACGGATTCGCTTGTGCGAATAATACCGTAAGCCGTATACGGTTGACGACCAATTTCTGTTACAAACCAACCCGCTAATAAAGCAATAAAGCCCGAAGGCATCATTAACATCCACCACCCCTGCAAAAAGCGACTTTCAAATAATTGACGACGAAAATATTGAATCGCACTCAGGATGCCTAAACAAATCATGAGCATACCGATGCCAACCATCACACGAAAAGACCAAAACACCCAGATAACCGGTGGTCGATCTTCTTTTTTCCATTCTGATAATCCTTTAATTTCGCCTTCGTAATGGTGTGTCAAGATCAAACTGGCAAGATAAGGAATTTTAACTTCCCAGTGATTCGTTTCATTTTTTTCATCAGGCCAAGCAAATAAAAGTAAAGGAGCGCCTTTATCCGTTTTCCATATACCTTCAATCGCCGCAATTTTTGCGGGTTGATGCTTCAGGGTATTTAAACCATGCAAATCACCAATAAACAATTGTAAGGGCGCAACTAAGGCCCCCATCATAACGGCCATACCCAGCATAATTTTAGCATGTGCAATATATCTCTTATGCCATAGATAAAAAGCACCTACACCACCCACCACAAAAGCAGTACACAAATAAGCAGCAGTGACCATGTGTGCAAAACGATAAGGAAAAGAAGGATTAAAAATAATTTCTATCCAGTTTTTTGGAAAAAGACGACCATCTGTGCCGATAGAAAATCCTTGCGGTGTTTGCATCCAACTATTTGCAGCTAAAATCCAAAAAGCAGAGATCAGCGTTCCTATTGCAACAATACACGTGGCAACAAAATGCATCCGCTGGCTAACCCGTCCCCAACCAAATAACATAATACCTAGAAAAGAGGCTTCTAAAAAAAAGGCCGTTAATACTTCAAAACCTAAAAGGGGACCAATGACATTGGCAACGCGATCGGAAAAGAGCGACCAGTTTGTACCAAACTGATAAGACATCACAACGCCTGATACCACACCCATGCCAAAAGCCACGGCAAAAATCTTAATCCAAAATTTATAAAGATCACGAAACCGCTCGTCGCCTGTTTTTAACCAACGCCATTCCAATACGGCTAAAAAACTGGCTAGCCCAATCGTAAATGCGGGAAAAATGATATGAAAACTAATTGTAAAAGCAAACTGAATGCGCGCAAGGAGTAGGGGATCTAAATCTATCATGAAAAGCACCAACCTTGTATAGACCTATCAATGCTTGATTTTATCATAAATAACTTATAGCATAATACATGCTTTTCAGATAATTATTTTGATTTGAAGATTGTGTTATGCAACATAAAAACGCCCCATTAGCCGCTCGCTTAAGACCTCATACGCTGAATGACTTTATGGGACAATATCATTTATTAGCCGAAGGTAAGCCGTTATGGCAAGCAATTCAAACAAAGCAGCCACATTCTATGATATTATGGGGACCGCCAGGTACGGGAAAAACAACGCTCGCAAAAATACTCGCCGAAGCATCGGATGCTGCATTTATTTCTATTTCTGCCGTGATGTCGGGCCTTAAAGATGTTCGAGAAGCGATAGATACCGCAACTGCATTAGCCAAAGCACAAAACCAAAAAACGATTTTATTTGTGGATGAAGTGCATCGTTTTAATAAAAATCAACAGGATGTTTTTCTACCCTATGTCGAAAATGGTACGATTATTTTTATAGGCGCCACAACCGAAAACCCTTCTTTTGAAATTAACACTGCATTATTGTCGCGTTGTAGCGTCTATATTTTAAAATCTCTCGCCACACAAGACTTGCTGGAAATTATTGATCGTGCTTTAACGCATCCTGACCTCAGCTTATCAGGCGATAACGAAAAAATTGTTTTTGAGTTATCTTTACGAAAATTGTTAGTGGAGTCTGCAGATGGCGACGCACGCCGGGCGTTAAACTTATTAGAGCTATCGCTACGCCATGCCAAGCAAGAAAAAAATCAACTTATTATTGATGAAGCAATATTGCAAGCAGTTGTCTCAGGCACGTTAAACCGTTTTGACAAAGGCGGGGATCTCTTTTTTGATCACATTTCAGCACTGCATAAATCTGTTCGTGGTTCTTCGCCAGATGCCGCGCTTTATTGGTTTTCACGCATGATAACCAGCGGCTGTGATCCGCTCTACATCGCCAGAAGAGTGGTTCGCATGGCCAGTGAAGATATCGGAAATGCCGATCCTAAAGCTTTACAACTTGCACTTAATGCCTGGGAAGTCCAAGAACGATTAGGCAGCCCAGAAGGGGAGTTGGCTATTGCACAAGCCATTGTTTATATGGCAGTTGCGCCCAAAAGCAATGCGGTTTATACCGCACTCAAGACAGCAATGCAGGACGCAAAAGCCAATGGCTCTTTAGATGTGCCCTTGCACTTACGCAACGCGCCAACCAAATTAATGCGCGAAATGGAATATGGTGCAACCTATCGATATGATCACGACGAACCTAATGCTTTTTCAGCAGGACAAACCTATTTTCCCGAAAAAATGGGAGAGCGGAAATATTATCATCCTGTATCCCGAGGACTCGAAATTAAAATAAAAGAAAAATTAGAATTACTGAAAAGTTTGGTGTACTGAAAGACTGACTTACTCGTCCTATTCGAATAAAAGATATCAATACTTATCCATGATGTTTTTCTCGGAATTTTTTAAGTGCCCTTAATTGCGCAACTGCTTCAAGCAATTGGCCTTGCGCTTGTACATAATCAAACTCTTTGGTATGGCCCGACAAAATTTGCTCAGCGCGTTTTTTAGCTTCTAATGCTTCTGTTTCGTCTACGTCTTTTGCACGAATGGCTGTGTCTGCCATAATCACCACGGTTGTTTCATTGTCTACTTTATGTACTGCCTGTATTCCCCCTGAAATATAAAAAACCTCTTCTTGGCCATTTTGTTTTACCACCCATACAGGACCCGGCTTTAATGAAGTTAACAATGGCGCATGATTAAATAAAATTTCGAGATCCCCCATCTCGCCGCTCACAAAGAGTTTTTCAACAGGACCTGAAAAAATCTCTGCTTCCGCGCTCACAATATCTAAATTAAAACTAATACTCATCGCATTTCGCTATCCCACACTTAATATTTTTGCTTTTTCCAAAGCTTCATCAATCGTTCCAACCATATAAAACGCTTGTTCGGGAATATGATCGTACTCACCCGATACAATACCTGCAAAACCACGGATCGTTTCTTTTAGCGGCACATATTTGCCAGGAGCGCCCGTAAAAACTTCTGCAACAAAGAAAGGCTGAGACAAAAACTTTTGAATCTTACGTGCACGCACAACAATCTGTTTATCTTCCTCTGATAGTTCATCCATACCCAAAATGGCGATAATATCTTTGAGCTCTTTATAGCGTTGTAAGGTACCTTGTACGCCTCTGGCAACATCGTAATGTTCTTGGCCAATCACATTGGGATCTAATTGCCTACTCGTTGAATCTAGTGGATCAATAGAGGGATAAATACCCAGTTCTGCAATTTGTCTAGACAACACGACCGTTGCATCGAGATGTGCAAAGGTCGTTGCTGGCGAAGGATCTGTTAAGTCATCTGCGGGGACATAAACCGCTTGAATAGAAGTAATAGACCCTTTTTTGGTCGAAGTAATACGTTCTTGCAATACCCCCATTTCTTCTGCCAGTGTCGGCTGATAGCCCACAGCAGAAGGCATACGTCCCAAAAGCGCAGAAACCTCGGTTCCAGCCAAAGTATAACGATAAATATTATCGATAAACAACAACACGTCACGACCTTCGTCTCTAAATTGCTCTGCAATCGTTAGACCTGTTAATGCAACTCTTAAACGATTACCCGGCGGTTCATTCATTTGTCCGTAAACAAGGCTTACCTTATCTAAGACATTAGACTCCTTCATTTCATGGTAAAAATCATTACCTTCGCGTGTACGTTCTCCCACGCCTGCAAAAACAGAATATCCGCTGTGTTCTATCGCAATATTTCGAATCAATTCCATCATATTAACGGTCTTACCAACACCCGCGCCGCCAAATAATCCCACTTTTCCGCCTTTCGCAAAAGGACAAATCAAATCAATAACTTTAATGCCAGTTTCAAGCAATGCTTCATTTGCCGCCTGCTCGCTATAGAGCGGTGCAGCGCGATGAATCGGTAATACGATTTCGGAACCAATGGGTCCTTTTTCATCAATAGGCCGTCCCAAGACATCCATAATGCGGCCCAGTGTTTTTTTACCCACGGGCACAGTAATGGGTGCACCGGTGTTTTTCACACTTAAATCACGCTGAAGCCCTTCAGAAGGCCCCATGGCAATCGCCCTGACAACGCCATCCCCAATTTGCTGCTGCACTTCTAAAGTCAAATCAACAGATTCAACCTTTAAGGCATCATACACTTTCGGAATGAACCCTTTTGGAAATTCCACATCAACGACCGCGCCCATAATTTGAACGATTTTTCCGATACCCACTTTTCCCCCTTAAACTGCCGCTGCGCCCGCGACAATCTCTAATAATGCTTGTGTAATAGAAGCTTGTCTCGCTTTGTTATACATCAGCTGCAATTCATCAATTAATTTGGCAGCATTATCTGATGCGCTTTTCATAGCAACCATTCTAGCAGCTTGTTCGCAGGCAACATTTTCGACAACGGCTTGATACACTAATGATTCTATATACCGCACCAATAATGCATCGAGCAAACTCTTAGCATCCGGTTCGTATAAATAATCCCAAGAACATTTGCCTTTTTTTTGAACAATCGATACCGTATCAACCACAGGCAATACCATTTCTAAAACCGGTTTTTGTGTCATGGTATTGATAAATTTATTGTAAACCAAATAAATCCGATCTAACTTTTTTTCGTTATACAAATCTAACATGACCTTCACTGTGCCAATCACATCTAAAATACTTGGCTTACCATCAAGATTTGAGATAGAAGAAACAATATTGCCGCCCATACGTCTAAAAAAACTCTCGGCTTTTTTACCAATACTGCAGATATCAATCGGTATTCCTTTGTCATGCCACGTTCGCATGTTCTGCACGGCTACTTTTAATAAATTAGCATTTAAGCCGCCACAAAGGCCTCTATCGGTTGAAACCACCATAAAACCAACACGCCGCAGTTCACGTTCAATCAAATAAGGATGCTGGTATTCGAGTCTCGCCTCTGCAAGATGATTAATCACTGTCTTAACTTTTTCGGCATAAGGCCTTGATCCTTGCATCCTATCTTGTGCTTTTCGCATTTTACTGGCTGCCACCATTTCCATAGCGTGCGTAATTTTTTGCGTATTTTGAATACTTTTAATTTTTGTGCGAATCTCTTTTGCATCTGACATTAGATAATCCAAGCCTTCTTAAATTCTTCGATAATATTTATCAAAGTCAACTCGGTTTTTGAACTTAATGCTTTTTCTTGGTTGATTTGCTGCAAAAGTGCTGCGTGATGAAGATGCATGTGCTGCAGCAAATCATGCTCAAAAACAACTATTTTCTTTAAAGCAATATCATCTAAATAGCCTTTTTCAACGATCATTAAGGACACTGCCATTTCTGCAATTGTGAGCGGCGCAAATTGTTTTTGTTTTAATAGCTCCACAACACGCTGACCCCGCTCTAATTGCTTGCGCGTCACTTCGTCTAAATCGGATGCAAATTGTGCAAAAGCAGCTAATTCACGGTATTGTGCAAGTGCCAATCTAACGCCCCCACCCAATTTTTTGATGAGTTTCGTTTGAGCAGCGCCGCCAACACGCGAGACCGAAAGCCCCGCATTAATCGCAGGTCGAACACCGGCATTAAATAAATCTGTTTCTAGATAAATTTGTCCATCGGTAATGGAAATAACATTTGTCGGCACAAACGCAGAAACATCGCCTGCTTGCGTCTCGATAATCGGTAGTGCAGTGAGCGACCCTGTACGTCCTTTTACACGCCCTTTGGTTGCACGCTCAACATACGCTTCATTCACGCGCGAGGCACGCTCTAATAACCGTGCATGCAAATAAAACACATCGCCAGGATAGGCTTCTCGTCCTGGCGGCCTACGTAACAATAAAGAAACTTGGCGATAAGCCCACGCTTGTTTCGTTAAATCATCATAAATAATCAGCGCATCTTCGCCATTATCTCTAAAGTATTCACCCATGGTGCAGCCGGCATAAGGTGCGAGATATTGCAAAGCTGCTGCTTCTGCAGCGGTCGCTGCAACAACAATGGTATGTTTCATGGCACCCTGTTCTTCTAATTTACGTACCACGGATGCAACCTGCGAGGCCTTTTGGCCAATGGCAACATAAATACATTTTACGCCAGAATCTTTTTGATTAATAATCGTATCAATCGCGATCGCGGTTTTGCCTGTTTGTCTATCGCCAATAATTAATTCGCGCTGCCCACGGCCAATAGGTACCATGGTATCGATGGATTTAAGACCGGTTTGTAAGGGCTGACTAACCGATTGTCGCCAAATAACACCGGGCGCTACTTTTTCGATGGGTGAAAATTCACTGGCCTCAATTGCCCCCCGATCATCAACAGGCCTACCTAAAGCATCTACAACGCGCCCTAATAATCCTTCTCCTACAGGCACTTTTAAGATCTCACCGGTACACCACACTTTTTGACCTTCTGCTAAATCTTCTGCAGAACCCAGTACCACCGCGCCGACAGAATCACGCTCTAAATTAAGCGCAATACCAAAATGCTTCCCTTCAAATTCTAAGCGTTCTCCATATTGTACGGTCTCTAAACCATGAATGCGCACAATGCCATCAGAAAGACTGACAATTTTGCCCATATTTTTCACAACTGGTTCGATTGCAAACTTTTCAATTTTCTCTTTAATTAATTCACTCATTTCTGATGGATTTAAAATCATTTAATCACCCATAGCCGCTTTAAGATTTGTTAAAGATCCACGAACAGAACCATCTACCACAAAATTACCCGCTTGCGCTAAAAAACCACCCAGTAAACTTGTATCAACAGCACACACCATAATCACTTTTCGCCCAAAATATTTTTCTAATCGCTTTTGATACGCTGCCTGTTGGTTTTTATCTAAAGGCACAGGCGAATCAAATTGCACTTCAACGCTATTTTCTACGCTTAATTGCATCTTTTTATATAAAAATGCAATTTCAGGTAATATTTTTAATCGTTTTCTTTTTGCCAACAGAAAAACAAAGTGACGCAAGGAATCATTCAAATTGCTTTTACAAACAGCCAAAAAAAGCTCAACACTATCTTCTAGAGAAATGGCTTCCTCTTGCAGCAATAAATTGACTTGTTCATCTTTAGAAATCTCTGACAAATTCCAAAGCGCCTCTGCCCACTCTACGATGGTCTCTGTTTTTACAGCAAGCTCAAAAAGAGCTTTTGCGTAAGGACGCGCTATGGTTATCTTTTCTGTCATACTTATTCCTGACTCATTGTTTCTGAAGTGGATACTGCATACCTACCTCTAACAACATTTTTTGATCATGCTCAGACATAACCCGTCCCAATAGCTTTTCGGTGCTTTTAATCGTGAGATCGATCATTTCTGCTTGTATTTGTGTTTTGGCTCGACGCAAGGCTTGTGCTACTTCTTCATGCCCCAATGTCACTATTTTTTCACGCTCACGTAATGCTTCTATCTTGGCTTCTTCAATGATCATATCTGCGAGTTTTTTGGCATGCTCAATCGTTTCAACAGCCTTAGCACGCGCTTCATGAATATGTTGAATGGCGTATTTTTGAGAAATTTCGAATTCCTGATGACCACGTTCTGCAGCCGCTAAGCCTTCTGCAATTTTTTGCTGACGATCATGCAAAATTTTCTCTAAAGGCGGCCACACAAACTTCATGGTAAACCAAACAAATAAAGCAAAAGTAATCATTTGCCCAATTAATGTTGCGTTAATATCCATTGACAACTATGCCTTTTATTTAAGCGCTTTTAAAAGTTCTAAAAGTTCGGACATAAAGGGGTTTGCAAAGGTAAAAAACAATGCAACACCTACGCCAATCATGGTTACCGCATCTAACAAACCTGCAATAATAAACATTTTCACTTGTAATTGCCCCATCATTTCAGGTTGCCTTGCAGCGCCTTCTAAAAATTTTCCGCCCAATAAGGCAAAACCGATGGCGGTTCCAATGGCGCCAATGCCAATTAAAATAGCTACAGACAAGATTGTCGTATTTTGCAAGTGCGCAACTAATGTAATACCTTCGATCGACATGCCGGACATAACACCTCCTCAAAATAAAAATCTATTTAATGTGATTCGCTCGCTAAACTTAAATAAACGATAGTTAACATCATAAAGATAAATGCTTGTATCGTGATAACCAAAATATGAAAAATAGCCCAAGGAACACCTAAAAAACCTTGCCCAACCCCTAATAAGCCAATCAAAATAAAAATCAATTCTCCTGCATACATATTGCCAAAAAGCCGCAAACCGAGCGACAACGGTTTTGCCAATTCTTCTACAAGCTTTAAAGCAATATTAACGGGGAATAACCAGCCGCCAAAGGGCTTACAGGTAATTTCTGTTAAAAAACCACCAACGCCTTTAATTCTAATAGCATAAATAAGGGTCAATAAAAAGACGGATATCGACATACCTAGCGTTAAGT
The DNA here is from genome assembly GCA_044225595.1 of Gammaproteobacteria bacterium. GTDB lineage: Bacteria > Pseudomonadota > Gammaproteobacteria > UBA6186 > Azoamicaceae > CADEGZ01. Next base: position 99,597 of record JBGAIG010000001.1, on the reverse strand, counting down.
TGGGATCGGCTGTTGGAACAGACTTAAAATAGGGGACACCGACATAGCCTAACACTCTGGACAAAAGATCAACCGGGATCAAATCCATAAAATTCATTAGGAATATCCAGACAAATATCGTTAATGCTAAAGGCGCGATTAATGTGCTCTGCCCATGAAAAGTTTCTTTTACTTGTTTTTGCGCAAATTCGTACAGTAGTTCTACAAAATTCTGTAAAGCACTTGGCGTACCGGCTGTTGCCCGCTTGGCAACGCGCCAAAACAAAAACAAAAAAGTTAGACCAACAACCCAAGAGACAAGCAGGGTATCAAGGTAATAGGTGCCAAACGATGTCTTTAATGTCCAATGCTGCAAATGATGCTGAATGTAGCTGGTCGCAGTTAAAGCTTCGCCCAAATTCTCGCTCACAACATGGGTACCCCCTTCTAACCCTCCACCATCCCTGAAAATATAGCAGTTATTGTAATTTTAAGACAAGAAACTCAGTTAAATTTGAGGGGCACTAAAAAACGCGAGTATACAGCCTAACTGTGCTGTCATAAATCCTAAAAATAAAAAGAGCGGCTTTAGGTCATGCCATTGAAAAACGAATATAAATAATGCAATCGTCGTTAGTATTTTGAGAGTTTCGCCAACATAAAAAGCGCTAACAACTTTTTTAGCAGTACGACCATTTTTAGTCCTTAAAAAAAATTGCCCAAAAATGACTGTTGGTATAAAGCTAATGCTTGCACCTAAGGCAAAAGAAACAGCGCTGTTAATATTAAAATAATAGGCTAAGGCAGGGCAGATACATAGCGCGCATAAAATCACCCATCCAGCGCGTTTAAAAACTAAGCTCATATTATGGATGATTATGGTTGATAATAATGAAAACAGGCTTCAATACGCCAGCCATTGGGATCTATTATGAATGCTCCATAATAATGAGGGTGGTAATCTTCTCGCGGCCCAGGAGCACCATTATCTTTGCCGCCTAATCTTAAACAAGCGGCGTACCATTGATCGATCGCTGTTGCGCTAGGCGCCACAAAAGCAAAATGCAAGCCTTGTGCTTGTCCGATAGCTTCATTTTCTTGTTCATCGCCAGCAGAAATCCACAAGCAGGGCCGTGTACCGCCATTGCCATATGCTGCTAATCGTACACCTGGGAAATCCAGTGTGATTTCTTTTTTATAGCCTAAGATTGATAATGTTTTATCATAAAATTGGCAACTTTCTTCATAGTTTTTAACCGCGAAAGAAACATGATCAAGCATTTATTACCTCTCCTTTTTGTAAAAGATCAAACACTGGTATTGGGTTCAAAAACCCCCTTCATAGGGGGTCGATATTCTCGAGCGATAGCGAGAGAATAGCGGGGGGATGTCAATCGCGAAATAGTGGCATCAATTTTCGACAATACTGCTTGGGGTTGCTGCAAAACATCCAAATTGGTGAACCGCAACACAGTAATCCCTAGTGTTCCAAGATAGGCATCTCGATTAAGATCTTTACTTTGTTGTTCGCTCGTCAAATGATAGTCTCCATCTAATTCAATGCAGAGCTTTGGATATTTAGCATAAAAATCTAAAATAAACGTCCCCATGGGTTTCTGAGAGTAAAATTGTACGCCTTGTATTTGCTTGCGTCTTATTTTACGCCATAAGATACGTTCGCAATCTGTCATTTGTTTACGCAGCTCACGTGCATGGGGTTTTAGTGCTTGGCTATATTCTAAAATTTCTTCCATGTTGTGAGTCCTGACATCCCCCCGATATTCTCTCGCTATAGCTCGAGAATACCGACCCCCTATGAAGGGGGGTTTTTGAACGGCGCTAAATTTATTTGGTTTTCAACAGTTATATTGTTAATTTAACAACCATTCTACTTCAATGCTATCTTAAAACATAATGAAGGCGCCAATGCCATACGTCCAGGAATCTTTAAGTTTAGCTGTGTACGTTTCACCCAAGGAGTTTTGTTGAGAAATATTATTAAACCGAGATGTATTTTCCCAAACGAGGGTAGCTCGGATACCAAATGATTCTGAAAACATTTTTTGCACTCCGCCGCCTAAACGTAGCACATTTTTTCTTTGTTTAAACTTCACTTCCCTTTGTGCATTCACAAATACTCCTGGTCTAACAACTACGTCTTTTAATCTAAGCTCTAAGCTTGATAAGCCAACCATGCCTATTAGGCTAGTTTTATATTCGGTACTAACAGGTAAAAAACCAACCAAATTTAAGTTCCAGCCTTTGATTTGTCTAGTTCCTGTTTCTTTCAAACCAACACCAAAGCTCTCAACTCTACCAAGCCTAGGTTCTGTAGACGTGAGAGTGTTACTATCCTTTTTGTCTGCTACTTGATGTCCAATTTCAAAGCCAAAATTTTTGTTTACTTTAAAACCCACATAAAAATTTCCTTGTACAGACTCTTGTTTAAATAAGTCATCGCCAAATCCCTTTTTAAAGGGCATTTTTCGAATTTGTATATCTGCGCCAATATACGGACAAAAATCTTTTTCTGTTGTAGCTAAAATTTTTAGCGGAATTAGAAAAATAAAAGTTAAAAAAATTAATTTTAATCTTACTATACTACACATAAATAATTTTCCCCTTCACTGTTATCGAATACCAAGAAGCATTTTAACGCCAGGATCATTTAATTGCTGCCTTTTTGTTTGCAACTCTGCTTGCGCTACTGCAAACTCACTTTCTAGTTTTTGACGTGCCGTTTTTGTTGCCTGAATCTCACTTTTTAGCATTTCCTGCGCCTGCTTCATTGCAAGATATTTTTTATTTTTCACGGGGCTACCATCTTCATTTTCTAATTCTCGTTGCCGCTCAGCGAGCTCTTGTAACGCACTTTGTGCTGTTGCAAATTCTCCTTTCAAACGCGAGAACTCAGCTAAAGCAGATAAATTTTCCTCGTCTTTTTGACGCAACTGCTCTTGTGATTTTTCTACTTCTGCAGTTAATGTTTGCACTTGCTGTATGAGAGCAGCATGGGTAGCTTGTACATCCCGTAATTGGTCTTGCAAACTTTCTTTTTCAACAGCAGACGCTCTCAATTGAACGGTAGCTTCACCTAGTTGTTCCTGACAAGCTTTTAATGCAGGCTTTAAAGATGTCAACTCTGTTTGAACGGACGCTTTTTCCAAGACTTCTTGTGAACATTTTGTTTCTAATGCTTGCACTTGCTCTGCAAGGGCAGCATGGCCAGTTTCTACAAGCGCTAACCTCCCCTGTAACTCTTCTTTTGTAGTGTTAGCGCTATCTAACTGTGTCTCAAGATCTTTTAATTGAAGCGTTGAAGATGCTAGCGCTGCTTGAAGAGATGCTTTTTCTGCAGCTTCTTCCTGACATGTTCCTTGTAGTTTTTCTTCTGTTACTTTTAATGCTCTCACTTGTTCTATAAGGGCAGCATGGACAATTACTGCATCATCTAATTTCTTTTGTAATGCTCCTTCAGCACTAGCTGAATCTACTAACTTAGATTCAACTGATTCTTCTTCATCTGATGGAGAGTCCACCCTAACTGGCTGACTTTTCTGCAGGCTTTCTGTTGTTGCGACCGGGCCTACAACAATGTCTTGGTTTCGTTCACTTTCGACAACAACGGGAGCGTCATCAGCAGGGATAGGGAGTGCGTCATCACCTCTGCAACTGGGACACCGACTCAACAGACTACCCAAAATACCATCCCCTTATCTGATTTTTTTTAAATACAATAAAACTTATGCTGAACGCAGCCTAGCACAAAAAAAAATTAATGTACACAAATTTTTTTAAGTTAAGGTTTTTATCATTTTATTTTGATTATTTTTAGTATCCGAATTTTAGCTTAAAATCTTACTGAATATGCGCCAAAATTCCATCTAACTCTTCTAAATTATTATATTGAATCACGATACGTCCTTTACCATTGTGACTATGCACAATTTCCACAGCAGCGCCTAATTTTTCAGACAAGGAATTTTCCAATCTCTGCACATCTGGGTCTTTAGACACAACATATTGTGAAGATCTGGTTTTAATACCACTCTCTGTGGCATTGGTTTTTGCTAACAGCTGTTCAACCAACCGCTCGGTCTCGCGTACCGAAAGGCCCTTATGGACAACCATCTCTGCAGCTTCTAATTGCGCTTTTCCTGATAACCCTAACAAAACTTTAGCATGCCCTACATCTAAACGTGATTGTTCTAAATAGGTTTTGATCGTTTCTGGCAGCGTTAATAAACGTAATAAATTTGAAATAACTGCTCTAGATTTGCCAACGGCTTCTGCCACTTGCTGATGTGTTAAATGAAATTCTTTGGATAATCGCTCGAGCGCCAAGGCTTCTTCTAGGGGGTTTAAATTCTCACGTTGAATATTTTCAATCAACGCAATAGCCATAGCATTTTCATCAGAAACTTCCTTGATGACTACTGGCACCGCTGTTAATCCCGCCATTTGCGCCGCTCGCCAACGGCGTTCACCTGCTATGATTTCGTAATGATCTTCGCCTGTTTTGCGAACCAAAATCGGTTGGATAATGCCTTGTGTACGAATAGAATTTGCCAGCGTTTCGAGTTCTGCCTCGTGTATAATACGCCGTGGTTGATAACGTCCGGGTGATAATTGTTTAAGGGACAATTCTAAAGCGTTTTGGTGCACTACTTTTGCAGACTCTCTTTCCGGTAAGGGTATCGCGCGCGCAGCACCCAATAATGCTTCCAGACCTTTTCCTAAACGATTTTGCGACATTGCATTCCCCTTAATGATGATAAATGGGTTGATATTGTTTTAGCATTTCTCTTGCCAGTGCCATATAGGCTTCCGACCCCCGGGAATTTTTATCGTATAATAAAATCGGCACACCATGACTCGGCGCTTCTGCTAATCGAATGTTGCGCGGAATAACGGTTTGATACACTTTATTGCCAAAATGCGAAACTAATTGTGCAGAAATTTCGGTAGATAATCGATTACGCGGATCATACATCGTCCGTAATATGCCTTCGATTTCTAATGCAGGATTTAATCCGCTTTTAATTTGTTCAATCGTACTCATCAATGCGGTCAAACCTTCTAAAGCATAATATTCACACTGCATGGGAATAATCACAGAATCCGCCGCAACCAGCGCATTCAATGTCAGCATATTCAACGAAGGCGGACAATCAATAACGACCCAATCAAATTCTGGCCGTACTGAATTAATCGCATTTTTTAAAATCGTTTCTTGATTGGGCTTTAAGAGTAAAGCCACCTCTGCAGCGGTTAAATCCGCATTCGCTGCCAATAAAGCATAACCCGAAGGGGTTTTAAATAGGATGGCATCCTGAATATTGATCTCCGTTTGCAGCACTTCATTAACGGTGGCTTTTAGCTGATTTTTACTCAGACCGCTACCCATCGTGGCATTTCCTTGCGGATCTAAATCGATTAATAACACTTTATGCTGCAATGCGCTCAAGGCCGCCGCTAAATTAACAGCACTGGTGGTTTTACCAACCCCGCCTTTTTGATTTGCCAAAGCAATCACTCTATTTGGCATCAACAGTCTCCTTTTGTGCGATGCACATAAAAACCAATGCGCGTTCTGCTGCTAATTCAGGAACCTGTAGAGGCACTATTTGCTCTATTGTATAATCTGATGACACGTCTGCAACCTCTGTCGCATCAATCACACCCTTCATCGCAACCCATCTGCCATCCGGCTTACAGAGATGATGTGACAGACGTACAAAGTCAGATAAAGACGCAAATGCCCGCGATATAACCCAATCAAACAGCATCTCTGGACGGTATTTTTCTACACGATCAGACACCGTAATGGCGTTGGCCACCCTTAAAGATGATATCACATGTTGAACAAAGGCCATTTTTTTTTGGTTACTGTCCAGTAAAACAAAGGATTGCTCAGGTCTACAAAGCGCAAGCAAAATGCCAGGTAACCCAGCGCCTGTGCCAACATCTAACACTGAAACCTGGCTGCTGCCGCGACTTTTACAAAAATCATCAAAGTAGGGCAGCAGCACCAAGCTATCTAACACATGTCGTTTAACCATCTCGAGCGGTTCCCGGATAGCTGTTAGATTATGAATCGCGTTCCATTTACTCAGCAATTCAATATACGCAATTAATTGCAGTCGTGTTGATTCCGAAAGAGAAAGATTTGCAGCAATCAGTCCCTCTGAAAGCGCTTTAATCAGAATCGTTTTGTTTATCACCTAAGTGTCCTCGTTTTTTTAAATGCACCAGTAATAAAGAAATGGCTGCTGGCGTCACTCCTGGAACACGGGCGGCTTGCCCGATAGTTTCCGGTTGAACTCGGGTTAATTTTTCTAAGATTTCTGTTGATAACCCTGTCACTTTTGAATAATCCATATCTTTAGGTAACCGTAAGGATTCATATTTTTCTTGCCGCGCAATTTCGCGTGTTTGTGCCTGAATATAACCTTCGTATTTAATCTGCACCTCAACTTGCTCTGCCACTAATGGATCAGTAACACCTGGACCAAATTCAGGACGCAAAACCAGATCTGAATACGAAATTTCTGGCCGCTTCAATAAGTCTAAAGCACGTAAGCCGCGTAAACGCTCTCTTTCTCGTAAAATAGCCTCCTGTTTTTCTTGAAAAGCACGCCACTGTGTTTCGCCAATTAACCCAAATTGATGCGCGATAGTCGTCAAACGTAAATCCGCATTATCTTCTCTTAAAAGCAAACGATATTCTGCACGGCTGGTAAACATACGATAGGGTTCTTTTGTACCTAAAGTAATTAAATCATCGACTAAAACGCCCAAATAAGAATCGCTGCGCTTAGGTATCCAAGCTTCTTTCTCTAGCGCCAAACAAGCGGCGTTCATACCGGCTAACAAGCCTTGCGCACCGGCTTCTTCATAACCCGTTGTGCCATTGATTTGTCCTGCAAAAAAGAGACCTTGCAATGGTCGCGTTTCTAAGGTGCCTTTGAGATCGCGCGGATCAAAATAATCATATTCAATCGCATAGCCCGCTCGCGTAATATGTGCATTTTCTAAGCCTCGAATAGAACGCACGAGCTTCAATTGTGTTTCAAAAGGCAAACTGGTTGAAATGCCGTTAGGATAAACTTCAAAGGTTTCAAGTCCTTCGGGCTCTATAAAAATTTGATGCGCATTTCGCTCTTTAAATCGCACAATTTTATCTTCAATCGAGGGACAATAACGCGGACCAATACCTTCAATAGCGCCCGTAAACAAGGGCGAATATTTGAGATCTTGCTCAATAATATCATGCGTTTTTTGATTCGTGTGCGTAATAAAGCAAGCAATTTGTTTAGGATGATCGGCAACTTTTCCAAAAAAAGAAAAAACAGGTGTGGGTTCATCGCCTTTTTGTTCTTCTAAGATCGAAAAATCAATACTTCTACCATCAATACGTGGCGGGGTACCTGTTTTTAATCTACCCACACGCGGATGTAATTCTCGTAATCGATCTGCTAGCGCAAGGGACGGCGGATCGCCTGCGCGTCCTGCTGCATGCTGCCGATCACCAATATGAATTTTGCCGCCTAAAAAAGTACCCGTCGTTAAGACAACGGCTTTAGCAAAAAAACGAATCCCACCCTGAGTCACAACACCTTTGACGATAGCGCCTTCAACAATTAAATCATCAACCGCTTGTTGAAAAAAGACGAGATTAGGCTGGTTTTCTACGATTGTACGAATTGCTTTCTTATACAAAACACGATCAGCCTGTGCACGTGTTGCGCGTACTGCAGGTCCTTTGCTGCGATTTAAAATTCTAAATTGAATACCGCCCAAATCTGCCGCGCGCGCCATCGCACCGCCCATCGCGTCAATTTCTTTTACCAAATGACCTTTACCGATACCACCAATCGCTGGATTACAAGACATCTCGCCAACGGTTGAAATATTATGCGTTAATAATAAAGTATTGGCGCCCATTCGAGCGGCCGCCAACGCGGCTTCAGTTCCCGCATGACCGCCGCCAACAACAATAACGTCAAACTGCTTTTCGTAATTCATTTATTTTCCAATACAAAATTCAGAGAAAATTTTTCCCAACAAATCATCACTTGAAAATTTTCCTGTAATGCGATCCAGTGCTACTTGCGCTAATCGCAGTTCTTCTGCTAATAATTCACCGGCTTTAAAGGCTTGCAGCTGCTTTTCACCCTCAACCAGATGCTGCATTGCTTCTGAAAGCGCCTCTAAATGGCGGCGCCGCGCTATAAAATTTCCTTCTGACAGTTGCATGAAACCAACCGATTTTTTTAGATGTTCTTTAAACAGCGCAAGACCATCACCTGTTTTAACAGAAAGATGAACAACCGTATGATCGGATTTTTGTACGATACTGGGTTCTACATTCAGTTTATCTATTTTATTCACTAACACAGTTGTGGAAACATTTTGAGGGAAGGACGTCAGCCATTCCGAAAATAATAAATGGGGATGTGTTTCTGTTGTTGTTGTGCCATCTACTACGAAAACAATATGATCTGCCAAAGTCACTTCTTTTAAGGCACGCGTAATGCCTTCTTTTTCTACAACATCTGCATTGATTCTTAAGCCCGCGGTATCGACCAACTGCACTAAAAGTCCATCGATCACAATCTGTTCGCGTAATATATCTCGTGTTGTACCGGGTATATCGGTAACAATCGCAGCATCTATACCCGACAACGCATTTAAAAGGCTGGATTTTCCAGCATTAGGGCGTCCTATAATCACAACGCGAGCCCCATCCGACATCAGTGATCCCTGAAATGCCTTTTGTTGAATGATTTCTAATTCTGCTTTTAATGTCTTTAATGTCGTATGAATACGTTCATCTTGTAAAAAATCAATTTCTTCTTCGGGAAAATCGATAACAGCCTCAACATGCATACGAAGCTTAATGAGTTTTTCAACGAACATCTGGATCGCTTCTGAAAAAACACCTTGCAGCGATCTCAGCGCGCTTTTAGCAGCTTCTTTTGAAGTGGCATTAATCAGATCAGCAATAGCTTCTGCTTGGCATAAATCTATTTTATTATTCAAATACGCACGCAGTGAAAACTCACCTGGCTCTGCCAAACGCGCACCTGCATCGATGGCTGCCTGTACGAGCAGCTCCATAATCACAGGTCCACCATGACCTTGTAATTCTAAAACATCTTCACCTGTAAAAGAGTGCGGCGCTTTAAAAAAGAGCGCTATGCCACGATCAATCCCTTCGCTATTTTTATCTAAAAATAAACGGTGCTCGGCTTCTCGAACAATCGGAACGCGACCTAATAGCTTTTCTGCGATCGCCGTTGTTTTTGGGCCGGAAACACGCACAACACCCACGCCGCCACGGCCTCTGGGTGTTGCTTCAGCAACAATGGTATCAACTTCATTTTGAACCATGATGCGCCGTGCGCTCTATTTTTCGCGTGATAAGCCATTGCTGTGCAATAGAAAGCACATTGTTCACCAGCCAATATAATACGAGTCCAGAAGGGAAGTTTAAAAAGAGCACCGTAAAAATAACCGGCATCAACATCATCACCTTAGCTTGTACGGGATCAGGTGGTGCTGGATTTAATTTTTGCTGCACCAACATACTAAGGCCCATCAAGATAGGTAACACATAGTAGGGATCTTTATTCGACAGATCGCTAATCCAAAAATAAAAAGGCGCTTCTCTTAACTCTACACTACCTAATAATACGTAATATAAAGCAATAAAAACAGGAATTTGAACCAGCACAGGCAAACAGCCACCTAAAGGATTTATTTTTTCTTTTTTATAGAGTTCCATCATCGCTTGACTATATTTTTGTCTATCATCGCCAAATCGCTGCTTTAAAGCTTCAAGCTTTGGCTGTAGCTTTCGCATATTGCCCATAGAACGATAACTACTGGCAGAAAGCTTATAGAATAAGGCTTTAATAATAATAGTCGTTAGAATAATCGCAAGCCCCCAATTACTCGTTAACTGAAAAGCTTTCTTCAATAACCAAAAAATGGGCTGACAAATCGGCCACAAAATACCGTAATCCACTGCTAATTCAAGACCAGGCGCTAATTTTCCGAGATCTTCGGTAATTTCCGGGCCCGCATACAACTGTGCTTGAATACTTTTTTCTTCTCCTCCAGCAACTGTCACGGCAGGTTCTAAAAATCCAACGCTGTAGATATCATGATCTAATACCTGCGTTTGATAGGTACTCGTCCCCCCAGAAGTTGGCACCCAAGCGCTCACGAAATAATGTTCAACCATCGCAGCCCATCCATTCTGAATAGATTCTGCTAAAGGTTTTTCGGTCATATTCTTAAAAGTGATTTTTTTATATGGCGTTTCGGGCGTGTGAATGGCAGCCCCCGTAAAAGTTTGTACACCTAAAAATCCACCGCCCGTGTCTTTACCCGCCTTTCGTTTTAAACGTGCATAAAAACTGCCAGTATAATCGGATTTTCCTTTGTTATAGATTAGATATTCTACATTCACAATGTAAGAACCGCGATGAAAAATAAAGCGCTTAATAATATCCACTTCAGTCCCTGCAGTGGTTTTAAGATCAACAATTAAATCCGTCTGTTTATCTTCAAGCTGGTAATAGGTCTCTTTTGTTTCATATTTCGCTCTGCCGATGCCACGTTTATCGGGGCCTTGTGCTCCTGTCAACCCTGATTGTGCAACATAATAACGCTTGTCCGAGTTATCAAATAAAACAAATCCCTGTCCAAAATTTTGCGCATCTTCTGCATAATTGGTTAATATTAATTGGGTAATATCGCCGCCAACCTTGTCAATTTTTACATTCAACACATCAGTTTTGATTTGAATTTCACGTTCAGCAGAATGCGCCTGTTTTATCGTGTGAACCTGCTCCTGTTCAATGGCTAATTTTTGCTGCCCAATTTCTGGAATCTCATTATCATCTATCGCTGCAGCATTTTCGGGTTCTGTCCTTTGCTTGCTTGCTGAAATCTTAGATGCAGGTGTTGTTGGATGCTCTTGTTGCCATGCGTTATAAAGCAACATGCCAGTTAAAATGATCGCAGCAAATAGAAAAAAACGAATATTTTGGGTCGTCACATTAGCTCCTTCGGCATCGGTGGTACAGGATCATCGAAGCCAGCGTGCCAAGGATGACATCGCAATAGTCTTCGCAGGGTTAAAAAAAAGCCTTTCAAAAATCCAAAGCGTTTTGTTGCTTCTAACGCATAGTCAGAACAGTTTGGATAAAACCGACAACGATTTCCGAGTAAAGGGCTTATACAATACTGGTAACATCGGATCATGAAAATCATGCTTTTCGCCATTGTGCGATTAAGTCTTGCCATTGTTTCACTAAACAATCTAAAAAGAAGTGGTTGGGTTCTTGAGGAAGAACACACCGTACTAATACAATGATATCGAGTCCTGCTAAGTGACACTGATTTATCCTAAAACTTTCTCTAATGAGCCGTCGAATCGCATTGCGATGCGTCGAGCGACGTATGATTCGTTTAGCAACAATAACACCAAGCCGTGCGTTTTCGCGTTCGTTTGGTCGGGCAAGTATCGTAAAATATGCGGTTCTTGCACGTATCGGTTCTTTAAAGACCGCTTGAAATTCCGCAGGTGTTTGTAAGCGTTCTTTTTTTGAAAATGTTAATTTTTTAGACTGCAACCTTAAACAGCCAATCGCTTACGACCCTTTTGACGCCGGCTTTTTAACACAAGACGTCCACCTTTAGTTCTTTTCCTGGCTAAAAATCCATGTTTGCGTTTACGGCAAAGCTTACTGGGTTGATACGTTCTTTTCATGATGGCTCCCGAAATTACTTTTGTTGAGCGATATAAGTCCGGTCACTTTATAGGATGCGAGGTACGCTGTCAAATAATCTGTTGCTCGGTTGTACCGTCACGATTTGCTTATAGCCCAAGCGACAATAACTTCAATAAAAAGATAAGAAGATCTTAAATCTTGTTGTGATAATTACGGTAGCTATTTTCTGTTGATAATGCTAAATTTTACTTTTAAAACAATAAATTGATTAAATGTAAAGCCTCTGCGCAAATGCGGTATAATGCAGTGTATCGATTGTGGATAACATTAAGCGATTCAAAATTTTCAACAACACTCAACTTATGCACAGATTTTAGGATGCCTTATGAGCAGAACATCCACAGGTTACTAGGAAAAAATCGTGTGATTACACATGTTGTGTTCGCATTAAATTTTATGATAGAGTGGAACTTCAATAATTGAGTTAGAAAATTAAAATATATTATTTGGGGGTTGTAAAATGAGCATTACTAAAGAACATGCTAAAGCAGCTATTAGACGTTTTTTTTGTCCAATTAACCTGCAATATCCAGCGCTAAATCAAATGTGTTTTGTCGAAACCTTTGAAGGGAAAGAAGGTAAAGAGGTCGCAGAGCTGTATGGTTTTACTCGCAGTAGCATTCAAATGTGGATCGATCTACAAAAAAACCAAGGAAAAGTAAATAACCCTGCAACTTTGCTAGATTTCAAAGAGGTAGCGCCATCTTTAATTCCTGGAATAAAATTATTTGCCTTGGTTTTAGCTATCGTCGAGGCCTCAGGCAACCTTTCGGCGGTTATTGAAGCAGATGAAGGGTTTCAAAACTTTATTACAACTCAAGATTATCAAATAGCATTGAATCAGGGGAAAACACTTTTAAACTTTTTGGTCCATGCAGAAGGCGCAGTTTTGGAAGAAAAAATCCGAAGCTTAGGTATACGGAACCTGAGTGGCAGTATGGCGCAAACAAGGTTATTGGAACATACCTTGAATTTCAAGCTGAGTGACTTCGCAGATTATAATGAAATGGGCGAAGAATTGCCTGAAGATGTGACTCCTCCTGTGGAAGCAAAAGTAGACATACTGATACCACCAGGTGCGCCGTCACAAGCTGTAATACACTTTGGTGCGATGCCGGATGATGCTTTTGATCCTTTTGCACTGCCAATCGGTCAGCAAAACGTTGCGCTCTATGAAGATGAACAATTAGCGCAAGCGTTAGCAGCATCCATGCAGCAGGTTAACTTTCATCAAGGCGGTAATGATGTTGAGCGCGCAATAGCTGCTTCTTTGCAAGAGCCACATCCTCAAGATGAGGAGCTTGAAATCGCGCTAGTAGCTTCTTTGCAAGAGCCACATCTTCAAGATGAGGAGCTTGAAATGGCGCTAGTAGCTTCTTTGCAAGTTGAAGCTCGCCCCCAAGATGAAGATGATGATTTGAGACGTGCGATAGCAGAATCTAAAGAAGCACAAAAAAGAGAAGAAAAACGAAGAGGGGATGCGCCTGTACCACAACCACCAATATTGCCTGCTGCAAGAAATGCCGGTGTTCACGTGTCGCCGCCTGTAGTGGTAGCGCCAGTACCTGCTCCGGCGCCTGTTGCTCCGACACCGCCGCCGCCTTCAGCTGGTGATTTATTTACGCCCTTTAGGCTTTAAATTTATTGATTGACTTCAGTAGAGAAAAAATTAAGGATAATAACTTCGCTCCCCGGGGGCTCGGGGAGCTTTGGTATGTGGATTTTGCTGGTTAAAATAACGGGCTAGATCTGCCAACCTTACCCGTATAGACTGGTGCTTCTTGGTATTATCAATTTTTCATTTGTCAGGACGAAGGGGTGGCGTGTGGCGTTTTCTCTGTGGCAGCAGTGCCTGCAACGATTGCGAGAAGAAATTCCGCAACAACAATTTAGTCAGTGGATTAGTCCACTGCAAGCAGACGAGACAGGTGAACGCGTTGTCTTATTTGCGCCTAATCAATATGTTTTAGATAGCGTACATCGTGATTATTTAAAAATCATTGAAACTGTGCTATCTAGCTTAAATCCAGATAAATTTAAAGAAATCTCTTTAGTGGTTGGAGCGAAGCGTCAGATGCCTACGCCATCCGCCAGTCATAGCGAGTCCACATTGAATCATGCAACAGAAATTCGAGAAGGCGCACCCGCAGATCCTAGACGAGAATCACAGCCTTTTGAACACCATCAAAGCTATTTAAATCCTGCTTACACATTCGACAGTTTTGTGGAAGGAAAATCCAATCAGTTGGCACGCGCAGCTGCCATGCAAGTCGCTGAAAATCCCGGCGGCGCCTATAACCCCTTGTTTTTATACGGCGGGGTTGGATTGGGCAAAACACATTTAATGCAGGCCGTGGGTAATTTAATTGTTAGTAAACACAAAGAACGCAAAGCACGTGTTTTGTATCTACATTCAGAGCGTTTTGTGGCAGATATGGTAAAAGCTTTACAGTCTAATGCGATTAATGAATTTAAGCGGCGTTATCGTACGGTTGATGCTTTGTTGATCGATGATATACAGTTTTTTGCAGGAAAAGAACGGTCACAAGAAGAATTTTTTCATACTTTTAATGCGTTACTAGAAGGCCAGCAGCAAATTATTTTAACGTCTGATCGTTACCCCAAAGAATTAAGCGGCATTGAAGAAAGATTAAAATCTCGTTTTGGCGCAGGCTTAACCGTTGCGGTACAGCCGCCTGATTTAGAAACGCGTGTTGCTATTTTGATGAACAAAGCAGAGCAATCCAATATTGAACTGCCGCCAGAAGTGGCGTTCTTTATTGCTAAACGTATTCGTGCAAATGTGCGAGAATTAGAGGGTGCTTTAAAAAGAGTCATCGCCAATGCGCACTTTACAGGTGGTGCAATCACCTTAAGTTTTGTGCAAGAAGCTTTAAAAGATCTCTTGGCTTTACAAGAAAAATTAGTGTCTATCGATAATATTATCAAGACGGTTTCAGAATACTATAAAATTAAAGTGTCCGAATTACTTTCGAAGCGGCGCAGCCGATCTGTCGCGCGCCCGCGCCAAGTGGCAATGGCATTATGTAAAGAATTGACAAACCATAGCTTACCTGAAATTGGTGACGCTTTTGGTGGGCGCGATCACACAACGGTCTTGCATGCCTGTCGTTTAATTAAACAGTTGATAGAGACAGAATTAGATATTGCAGAAGATTTTTCAAATCTGATTCGAACACTATCGACTTAAAGGAATTTTTATGCGCTTTACAATTCAACGAGAAGCCTTTTTAAGACCGCTTCGAGCAGTCGCAGGAGGCGTTGAGCGCAAACAGTCTTCCCACACTTCGCCTATTTTATTAAACACGTTATTACAAGTCCAAGATGATCACTTTTCGCTTACCACAACCGACCAAGAAGTTGAATTGGTCGCAGCAGGAAAATTAGAAATACCCGCAGAAATCAATGGGGTGGTCACAGTATCGGTTCGTAAATTAATGGAGGTCTGTAAAACGTTGCCTGAGGGCGCAAAGCTATCGTTTATAGAAGCAGATGACCGCATCACACTCCGTGCAGGCCGCAGTCGTTTTATGGTATCCACTTTGCCTGCTCGCGAATTTCCAAACCTCGATGAACAGCTTGGAAAAGTTGAAAGTTCTATTTCCAAAAAAAACTTACGCTTACTGATAGAACAAACGTGTTTTGCGATGGCAGAACAAGATGTGCGTTATTATTTAAATGGCATGTTGTTAGAAGTAAATAAAGACTGTCTTTATGGTGTGGCTGCTGATGGACATCGACTTGCGCTTGGTAAAGTAACTTTAGGTGCAGCCAATTTTGAAACATTTCGTGTTATTGTGCCAAGAAAAGGGATTTTAGAACTGCAGCGTTTATTAGACGAGTCAGAGGAAAAGGTAAGCATTAGTTTAGGGACGAATCATGTTCGTTTTGTGACAAATGAAGTACAGTTAACCTCTAAGTTATTAGAGGGTCGCTTTCCCGATTATAACCGTATCGTATCAGCGAATGGAGATAAGACATTTATCGGTTGTCGTGAGACTTTAAAGGAAGCTTTTCAACGGGCAGCTGCTTTGTTTAGTGATCGTTTTAGAGGCGTGCGATTGCGATTGACAGCGGGATATTTAAAAATTTTAGCCATTAGTGCCGAACAAGATGAAGTAGAGGAAGATGTAGAAGTCGATTATGTGGGTAATGAGCTTGAGATTGGATTTAATGTGAAATATCTTCTTGATTTGTTGAACGTTATTCAAACTGAACGTGTTAAATTTACATTGTCGGACGCCAATAATAGTGCGCGTGTAGAAGGGGTTGGTGTAGAAAGCGGTATATATATTATTATGCCGATGAAAATTTGATTTAATTGCGCGCGGTTGAAGTGCTGATGACTATTCATTTGGCTCAATAAAATCAACGCTTGACATCTTCCAGTAATTATGTTCTGGTAAGACATTGGGAGAGCCTGTGTAAACAGGACGCCGGAATATAAAGGGAATTTATCGTGAAGGATACACGCACAAAAAAGTTACCTAAATTACATAAAGATATTTTATTAATCTCACCCCTTAATTACACAAAAATTCGAAAAGCCTACAAACAAGTCTTAGGATTAAACGGGATTGATCACTTGTCTATCAATATGGTTAATCCAGAAGGCGAGATTGTCTTTTTATCCTCGACGCCCGCAACAGGACAAAATGTGTGCGGCACAGATCTTTGGCGATATGATTTCTCAATACATCCGGAAATGTATGAAAATAAAGCATTTTATTGGTGGGATGCTTGTTATGCAACCAGCATGAAAAAAGTTTTAAAATTTGAAAAAGAAACAAAAAACAAATTAAATTGCGGTTTTATTTGTACACGAAAAGTAGAAGGTTTTCACTTGATGTATTCATTTGCGACACGAGAACCCGGGCCGGGTATACGTGAAAATATCGAACAATATCAAAATGTTTTTATTGATATGGGTGATCACTGTTATGGACTCGTTCGAGATCTTTATGAGCGTTATTCTGGTGGATATCATCCACCTGTATTGAATTCAAGCAATTTTCCAAAACGAGCAGGAAAAATAGGAGACAACGATGTTTAATACAGCATTGAATAGAAAATTGATTATTGGGGGGCTTGTCGGAAATGTCATGGAGTTTTTTGACTTCATTGTCTATGTCTATTTGTCAAAATATATGATGGCCAACTTTTTTCCACATGAAGATCCTTTTGTGTCAAAGCTTTTAATGTTTAGCGTCTTTGCGAGTGGATACTTAACGCGTCCCTTTGGCGCAATGCTGTTTGGGCACATTGGTGATAAATATGGCAGAAAAACTGCCTTAATTCAGTCCATTATTGTGATTACCGTCGCAACAGCGTGTATAGGCGTCTTACCCACTTACACAGAGATTGGCTTAATGGCTTCGTTATTATTGATGTTGTGTCGATTAGTACAAGGCTTTGCTGTGAGTGGCGAACAAAGCGGTGTCGCGGTCTATCTTTCTGAGAGCATGGGTTCTGGTAAAAATGGTTTTATTGGGTCGCTCGTGTTAGGCAGCTCATATTTTGGTGTTTTGTTGGGACTGGTAACCTGTTTGACGGTCTCTTCTTATTTGCCAGAAGAAGAGATGTTTCATTTTGGTTGGCGTATTCCGTTCTTATTATCTATTTTGTTAGGACTGGTTTCTTTAGTACTGCGAGTCAGCGGCGGGGAATCTGTAGAGTTCAAAAAAATTCAAGCTGAAAACAAGCTGAGTCGTGCGCCGGTTACAGATACCTTTAGGCATGAATGGCGGGGTATTGTTTTAATGATATTTCTAGTCATGGGTTTATCTGTGCCAATTTATATGTACACGATTTATATTCCAAATTATATTTCGGAAATTGCAAGCTTTACTGGCCAAAAAGGTATGATTTTCTCGACGGTTGCTTTGGCTTTTATCTCTATTTTAGTGCCAACCGTCGGGCGGATTGCCGATAAAGTAGGCAATGAAAAACTATTACTGCTTGCCTTAAGTGGGTCTTTTGTTTTTGGGTACCCTATTTTTTATGCTTTGTCTTTGGGTACCAATTTTTCGGTGATTGCTGGACTCTTGGTTTTGGGTGTTATTGTTTCTTCCATTGCGGCGCCGATATTTGGTGTTTTACTGCAGGTTTTTCCCACACAACTTCGATATACAAGCGTTTCTTTTGTGTTTAACACAAGTATGGCTGTTTTTGGTAGTACTGTGCCTATTATTTCTATTTCTTTAATTCAGTATTTTGGAGATAGAACATTCCCAGGTATTTATATGGCATTTTCTGGCTTGATAGGGGCTATTGCATTGTATTGTTCTTATTATAAAAATATTTCTGCAAAACAAAGCCCACTCTTAAGAAGTATTGGCGTATGATGCTGACGGAGATTCTAAAAGCGGGCGATCCGGTGTTACAAGCGGCCGCAAAACCCGTTACAAATTTCGGTTCAAAAGCATTGGATGAACTTATAGAATGTTTATTTTTTCATATGGATCATTATCAAGGTGTAGGATTAGCAGCACCTCAGATTGGGGAATCACAGCAAGTTTTTGTATATGGGATAACCCAGAATCCTCGCTATCCAGAAGCGCCACCAATTCCGAGAACTGTGATGATTAATCCAGAAATTGTTGTATGTTCTGAGGATAAAAATGATTCTTATGAAGGCTGTTTAAGTGTTCCTCGGATTCGTGGGAATGTATCTAGATCTGTTATAATCAAATACAGAGCTTATACACCAGCAGGGGAATTAATAGAAAGAATTGCGTCTGGTTTTGAAGCGCGAATCATTCAGCATGAAAAAGATCATTTGGATGGTATTTTGTTTCTTTCTAGAATGACAGACATGCGTTCTTTAAAATACACAATTAACTAAGCTATTAAGCTTTAAGGCAAGTTGTAGTGTAAGATTTGATATTACGCATCAATTCGGGTAACGACAATGTAGGGGCCGGTCCCCGTGCCGGCCCTGTCCCAGAACATACCAGGATTGCATGGACATGGTTTGGTATTACAATTAAACAATCAATAAACCAGCTACAATATCGATTAATATTTATTGATGTCTCGAGCATGCCTTAAAGCTTAATAGGTTATTGCTTCAGTGGGAGCTGTTGACAAACCATCGTGTTTTTGATCTCTAAACTTTGTTTTTCAAAAAATTTACCATGAGTTTTATCGTCTCTTTTTTTTCTGCTAGCGTGCCTGGTAACGCTGCTGCGTTCTCATAAATACCTAAAATATCATCTAGAATTCTGTTCCAGTGCTGGCTGTTGTGGATTAATATCGATTTAGTTTGCAACAGAATTTCTTTAAATAACACCTTATCAAATTCGAATGCATGGCTTTGCTCTTTGTGTCCATATAGCAGCCACCAGATGTCCACTTGAAGCCAATGAGATAGTTTTTCCATGGTTTTGTTCTCTGGCAAAGATTCAGCAGATAGATACCGTCTAGCCATGGTTACGGAGCAGCCTAATGCGCTTGCCAGCGCTTTAGCACTCGCACCGCTAAAAGCGCGAGAAGAGGTGTAGCCTTTTGCTTTTAAGATATGAATTAAACGTTTAGAGAATCCTGCTCGGAGTCGTGCTTGTAAATCGGTTGGTTTTTTCAATGTCTTTCTTCCAGATTGTAAGAATCATTTTCTAATTGCAAAATAGTGTTAAATAAATTGTATGTCATTATAAACCGAGATGATTTGAGTGAATAGGCGTTTAAAGTGCAAATTTAAAGTTGCTTTTCAATTTTTAATTCAGTAAAATCCTCAGCATTACTCTCAGCAATAGAAGAAAGCTGCTTATGCAAAAATCGTTTAAAGTGTTAGTGGTAGAGGATAATCCTGCTATTCAATGTATTCATAAAGCAATGTTAACAGCCTTAAATTGCGAAACTGAAATTGCTTCAAATGCAGAAGAGGCTTTACAAATGGCTTTTAACGATCACGATTTGATCTTATTAGACATTGGATTGCCTGATAGAAGCGGCGTCGAGGTTGCACTTGAGATTCGAGGCCGAGAAGTTGGCAAACGAACGCGTATTGTGGCAGTAAGCGCCTTTGCAGAAGGCGATGTTAGCAAAAATTGCCTGGCGGCTGGTATTGATCAGATTGTGCATAAACCCCTTGATTTTCAAAAGCTTGAGCAGCTGCTGGATTTAAGTTGCGCATAACTTAACTATCAGAATTCATGGTAGATTAAAATTTCCCCGCTCACGGCGACTCCTTTGTTTCACAGGGGGTGAGTCCTTGCTAATTGTGTTAAAGTCTTGACTACGGTTATTGTATAACGTTAAAAGATTTTTATGCAGCTTAATTCATTACGCGTCTCTTCTCTTAGAAATCTATGCATTGTGGATTTGGATTTTAATCCTCAATTCAACATTTTTTGGGGGGAAAATGGCAGTGGCAAAACAAGTCTTTTAGAAGCTATTCATGTTTTAGCGACTGGACGTTCGTTTAGAGCGCATCAATCGCGTCAAATTATTAGCTTTGGTGAAAATGCTTGCACGATTGCCGGGGTTGTGAGTGCACAGCAAATAGCCAATGCCCATCCCATTCATATGGGCGTGGAGCGGCATCAATCGGGCAGTATTAAAATGCGATTAGCGGGACAAGATTGTCACTCCGTAGCACTTTTGGCTAAAACGCTTCCCATTCAACTGATTAATAGCGATAGTTACGATATCTTAGAAGCTAGCCCCCAATGTCGTCGAAGGTTTTTAGATTGGGTAATGTTCCACGTGGAACATTCGTTTTATTCAAGCTGGCAACGCTTTAAAAGAGCGCTTCATCAGCGTAATACAGCATTAAAAGCAGCCAAACCGTTGTGTATGGAGAGTATCCGGATTTGGGACAAAGAATTTATAGAAATGGGTGAGATTATTGATGCTCACAGGAAAGCAATGCTAGCAGAGTTAATACCCTTATTTTCAGAGATAATTGGCGGGTTATTTGGCTTTAAAAAAACGATCACAGTTCAGTACCAACCTGGCTGGAATAGGGAATATAGCTTAAGCGAAGTGTTGGGTCGTTCTTTAGATCGCGATTTAGCCTGGGGTTACACCACTTTTGGGCCTCAGCGGGCCGATTTAGAATTGATGATAGAAGGAGTACCTGCAAAAAATGTCTTGTCCCGGGGGCAATCGAAGTTGGTTATTTGTGCGCTTTTAATGGCCAGAGCTAAATTGCTTTATCAGCGAGAGGACCGGCGTTGTGTGTTTTTAATCGATGATCTAAATTCCGAGCTTGATGCAAAAGCCAGTCAGCTTTTGGTGGAAGCTTTAAGTAATTTAGGGGGACAGGTGCTGATCACGAGCATAGAGGGAGCACCGCTGGCTGGATTGTTGCAGGGAAAATCGGTTTCGATGTATTCGGTGAAGGAAGGTCGAATATCTTGTATTAACGACGATTCATTTTGAGGTTTTTATTGTTCCACGTGGAACATATCAAGATGGATAAGGTCTGGCTATTTTTCTTCAAAAATGAGATAATTTTCAGCTGTTTTACACGTATTTTAAGGCGATCTGAATGAGTGAATCCATAATGTCCGAAAAATCTGAAAACACCTATGATTCGAGCAATATTAAAGTCCTAAAAGGACTCGATGCGGTTCGAAAACGCCCAGGGATGTACATTGGGGATACGGATGATGGTACGGGCTTACATCACATGGTATTTGAAGTCGTCGACAACTCTATTGACGAAGCCTTAGCGGGTTATTGTACCTGTATTATCGTCACTATCCACCCTGATGAATCCATTACGGTTAAAGACAATGGGCGTGGTATTCCCGTGGATATTCATGAAGAAGAAGGTCGTTCTGCTGCAGAGGTGATTATGACGATCCTCCATGCGGGTGGAAAATTCGATGCCAATTCCTACAAGGTTTCGGGAGGCTTACATGGGGTGGGCGTGTCTGTTGTCAATGCTTTGTCCGAGGTCTTAAATTTACGTATTCGGCGAGATAGCAAGATCTATGAGCAGACATACCATAATGGCGAACCGCATGCGCCATTAGCACCCGTTGGTGAAACTGATACAACAGGCACAGAAATTCACTTTAAGCCAGCGAGCACCACATTTACCAGTATTAAATTTAACTATGATATTTTGGCAAAGCGGTTACGTGAATTATCTTTTTTAAATTCGGGCGTTAAAATTCATCTGGTTGATGAGCGAAGCAATCAAGAGGATATTTTCGCTTATGAGGGGGGCATTAAAGCTTTTGTAGAGCTCTTAAACCAAAATAAAGCAGCGATTCATCCAGAAATCTTTTATTTTTCAACCGAAAAACAAGGTATTACCGTAGAAATTGCGATGCAATGGAATGATTCTTATCAAGAAAATCTGTTTTGTTATACCAATAATATTCCACAGCGCGATGGCGGTACACACTTGGCTGGATTTCGGGCGGCTTTAACCCGAACTTTAAATGCATATTTAGAACAAGAAGGATATTTAAAGAAAGCAAAAGTCACCACAACTGGCGATGATGCACGGGAAGGTTTAACGGCTATTCTTTCGGTAAAAGTGCCGGATCCGAAATTTTCTTCACAGACCAAAGATAAATTGGTTTCTTCTGAAGTAAGGCCGGTTGTAGAAGCAGCCATGGCAGAGAAATTTCAAGAATATTTAATGGAAAAGCCTGCGGCGGCAAAAGCAGTAGCGCTGAAAATTATTGATGCGGCACGCGCACGTGAAGCTGCGCGAAAAGCAAGAGAAATGACACGCAGAAAAGGCGCTTTGGATATTGCCGGATTACCTGGAAAATTAGCGGATTGCCAAGAAAAAGATCCTGCCTTGTCCGAATTATACTTGGTAGAAGGAGAGTCTGCAGGTGGATCGGCTAAACAAGCGCGTGATCGCCGCACACAAGCAATTTTGCCGCTAAAAGGTAAAATTCTTAATATTGAAAAAGCGAGATTTGATAAAATGATTTCTTCGGTTGAGGTGGGTACTCTCATTACAGCCTTAGGGTGTGGTATTGGCCGTGAGGATTATCATCCAGAAAAGCTGAGATATCACAGCATTATTATTATGACCGATGCGGACGTCGATGGATCGCATATTCGAACGCTATTATTAACCTTCTTTTTTAGGCAAATGCCAGAGATTATCGAACAAGGTCATGTTTTTATTGCACAGCCGCCATTGTATCGCGTGAAACGTGGCAAGCAAATTCAATATGTGAAAGATGACAAAGATCTGAATGAGTATCTGATTCAGATTGCCTTAGAAGATGCGCAATTATTTGTAAATCCCGCTGCGCCGCCGATTGGCGGCGTAACACTAGAGCGTCTTTCAAAGCAATATTTGCAGGTCATGGATATTTTTGCTCGCTTATCCCATCGTTATCCGACAATAGCATTAGAGGCTTTAATTTACATTAAACCTGTGACGCTCACAGCGCTGCAAAATGAATCTGCAATGCAGTCTTGGCTTGGCGAATTTCAGAAACAAGTAGAACAACATGCCAAAAATGGCACCCATTTTCAATTAAGCTTAACGGAAGATCGCGAACGAAAAATTTATCTACCGAATATTAAAATGTTATCGCATGGTGTCGAAAGTTTATATCATTTTTCTTATGAGCTCTTCATGTCCTATGATTACCAAGCGATTGTTGGGTTGGGCGATGCGATTCGTGATCTCTTAGAAACGGGTTCTTGTATACAAAGAGCTGATAAAAAAATTGCAGTTTCGAGTTTTAAAGAAGCACTGAACTGGTTAATCGAAGAAGCTAAAAAAGGCCAACAAATATCGCGTTATAAAGGGTTGGGGGAAATGAATCCCGATCAGCTTTGGGAGACCACGATGGATCCCGGCGTGCGCCGTATGCTGCAAGTAAAAATTGATGATGCCATTAAAGCAGATCAAATGTTTACAACCTTGATGGGTGATAATGTCGAAAGCCGTCGGGCATTTATTGAGACCAATGCATTGTTGGCAGGGAATTTAGACATTTAATTCTCTATCCTTTTTTCTTTAGGTTGGCATCTATTTTAGGTGCTGCTATTGCCTTGGCTTTGTCCTGTTTCTGTTCGAAAAGGTGTATCATAACCGGTGGTATGCTTGCAGCCGATTTGTTTTGAGCAGCTATGTCCACTAAAAGGCTTTCTAATGTTAGCAAGCTTTTTGGAAAAACTTGCCAAAACCTAAAAGTATTTTTGTAACACGAGACTTCTGCTAAAAGCAATTCGGCTGTTGTCGGATTCTCTGTGGCGTATGCAGTTACGCTCTCATAGTTTTCGCTTTCCAGATCTTTAAGCGGCTGCTCTAATACCTTTATGGCAGTTTCTATTTCAGATTTTTGAAAATCTAATAATGCAAGATAATGTGTTCTTACCTCTGGTGCTACAGTCGGTGCAAACCATGTTGTGCTAAACCAGCCAAGGCTGTCGACATTCAGTATTGCTTTTTCAGTCTCAGCAAGTCTCGTTTTTATTGGGAAGTCATTTAATTTTAGGGCATTAAAGCGCTCAGCTGCTGCATTGATGTGAGAAAGCAATATTTCACTTTGGTTGGTTAGCCGTGTTTTAATGTATTGTCTCACCTTAATAGCATCATCAGCTATGAGATGAATGGGCCATGTATCCGCCTCCTGGATTGCGTTCAGCAGTCGTGTATAACGTTCTTTTATAATACGGGTAGTGTCAAAATCTTCAAAGAACGCTTCACCAAAACCGCAAGTGATTGCTAGTTCCTTAATTTTTGCTAGTTCAGAGGCTTGTTTTCTAGCGGCTTCTTCATCAATCGCTCTTTGTTGTTGTACTGCCAGTGTTGCTTCTTGCATCTTATTTTGTTCGACGTAGTCGAATCTTTTGTTATCGTGCTCTAAACATTCTGTCATCAATTTGACCAAGTGGTGTTCCAATGGCAATAAAATGGATGATATGGGATTTGTTCGCGATGCATTTTTTTCGACTACAGTGACGCTTTGATTTTTTAGCTCTGCGTTTTCTTTTTCTAAGCTTTCCATACTGATAGTGCGTGTTCTATCGCTTACAAGATCGCTAAGCGCAGCAAAAAGGCCATTTGTTTTTTTGGATACTTTAAAACTTTTTATTTCTATTGAGTCGCTGCGTATCAACCCACCCAAGCGGTGACTGGTTTTTCTTGAAAACACGATAGCAGGTGTTGGTATCGATTCTGCCGGCGTGCTGCCTTCTTCAACCAAATAAATTCTAAGACCGGCTGATAATTCACGATTTGTCGTGCTGCCTAATGTCGGGATCGCTGATTCTTCAGTATGGCTCAACGGAGCAGGTAGTGACAGCGGGTTTTCTGATTCGCGCATCGTTTTTATAGCTTGGCTTGCTTTAATCATGCCAGCAGCAATGGTGGAAGACATCGCCACATTTGCCTTTGCACCCGCAAACAGCATTCGGGTAGCGCCTTGAATTGCTTTTTCCGATAGAGTCAACGGTTTTCCTGTCATCTTGCAAATGTGCGGATTTCCAGTGACGCCTTGCAGCTCTGTTTCTACTAAATTTGGCAGTGCTAACCAATCCACCATGTCTGGAATTAAAGCGCCACAAGCTTGATAAGCGGCTGCTTCTGTTGCATTCATGCTTTGTATTTTTTCAAGAAATGCTTTTTGTTCTGGAATTTGCAGCGTTTGCCTTAATATTTTATCTAAAATTTGATAAATCATGTGGTGTAATTGATTACCTAAAGTAGAGGCAAAATCGCTATCGTTCATTAACACACGCATAGCCTGCTCTGCAACAGCACCGACGACATTGCCGCTTGCATCCATACAATGCGCTGCGGCTGTCTGCATAGCGTTGGAAACTTTAGCAGGAATAGTTGCTTTCAACTGGCTAAACAAGGGGCTATTTTCATCCGCCAGAGCATCTAACTCATCAGAGACGATAGCATGAACACTTTCGTCCGCCTGTGCCTCGTCTGCTTGTAAACCGATGACACGACTTTTCGCATAAGCAATAAACGCATTTCTCTGCGTAGCATCTGAAATACATGTAGCCAATACTGCAATGGTAATTGGAAAACTCATGCCAGTGATTGCGGTCGCACAAGCCGTTAATGCGGCTTTTGTGCCTATATTGGCAAGCGCTTTGATACCAGTGGCGGGAAGCTTTTTACCTACGGCGTTACCTACGTTTTTAGAAGCACCACCGATGTTATCCAATACGGTATTGCAACAAGCGTTTGTCAGTAATCCAGTCACTTGTTCTAACTGTGATGCGGTGTTTGGTGTGGGCTGCATGGTGAGCGCCAAATAGGCTGAAATGCGAATGGGTTCGATAGATTCATATAACATAATCATGCCTTGTAATGGCGCTAAAATAACTTGAAACTGTTCTGCTGTTTCTTTGATAAAAGCATTAAAATCAAATCCGGGTTGATTCCAATATTCCGAAAATGCCGCACTTATTGCCGTCCACTGTTCATTTGAATTTGTGAGTACTGCAAGTTCTTCTGTGCTTGTGCGGAGCCTTTGAGAACAAAACAGGATAGACGCATAGATTCTGTTGAGTTCGGTGTACGTGTTATACAAACTATATAAACCCGTACACGTATGATAAAGATCTAATGCATCAGCGCTGGGTCCGCCAGCGCTGTGGACGGCTCTTTCTAAAACATATTGACCTTGATCTATTTTTGAAACGCCAACACCTGTTGCTATTTTAGTGCCAAAAAGCGCTATGGCAGGATTAATGCCAAAGGTAGCAAATTGCATTGCGAGAGATTGTATTTTAGAAATCAAATCGTCACCTTGTGCCAGTGGAAATAATGTGGATAATCGTCTCGCTAATATCTCTGGAAGGCGTGCAATATGAGGACCCTCTGTTGTCAATAATGTGTGTAAATCGCGACCGAGCGCAACTAATTCCGTACCAGCCTGATGGCAGGTTGTGATTTCTGTTGCAAGCGCTCGAGGACTAATGCTGCGACGAGATGATTGTGTTGTTAAGCTTGTTGAACTTGTAGGCATGCCAATCCTCATATATTAATCGCGTATTAATAATGACAAACAAAAACAGGCATAGTTCATTTAGTTTTTCTGCGAGAAGCTACACTGTTTTCAGAACATATGTATCTGAAAAAATAATATTGAAAGGTGTTTTTAGTGAGTGATAAATACGATAAATGACGGATTAATCAAGATTAGCAAGTGTTTGTCTGATCCAATGTTCTGCTTCTTGATTTAAGGTGGCTGCTGTTTTGTTTGTTGTTTTGATGGGAGATCCAATTGCAACCTGAATCGTACCAGGTTTTTTAATGAAAAATCCGCGCGGCCAATATAATCCTGCATTATGCGCAACCGGCAGAATAGGATATCCCGTCGCTTCTGCAAGTGCTGCGCCACTGCGAGAATATGCACGCATTGTATGAGGTGCAACACGCGTGCCTTCTGGAAAAATAACCACCCAGCGGCCTTTTTCTAAGCGTTTTTTGCCTTGCTCAATTAAAGTTTTAACGGAATTAAATTGTTTCCTGTTAATGGCAATTGGATCAAGTAATGCAAGACCCCAACCGAAAACGGGAATTTTGAGTAATTCTTTTTTAAGCACCCAGCATTGCGGTGGGAACAAGACCTGCATAAAAATGGTCTCCCACATTGATTGATGATTTGCCAAGATAATGGCATTTTGTGTTGGGATATGTTCTTTGCCTGTAACCACAAAACGAAGGCCGCAGGTTATTTTTGCCCACAAGATAAAAAAATGTGACCATCGGGTAATTAAGTAATATCGTGATTTAAAAGGCAGAAAAAAAAATAATGTGCCTAGAATAGCGAAGAGAATAGTAACAGGCACAAGGCCAAGATAAAACAGAAAATTGCGAAATCTCATTGTGTTTGACTCAAGAGTATCTCTACAGCAGCTAACAAATCGGAATAAACCGCTATTTTCTTCAGGTCATCTGGCAGTTTTTCGCGTGTCTGTTGTCCATTTCCTGTTAAGACTAAAATGGGTTCACATCCAGCTGTTTTTGCAGCAATCAAATCTCGCAGGGAGTCTCCAATCGCAAATGCGGTGGTTTGTTTGAAATCAATGTTAAAGTGCGCCGCGATGTCGTACATCAGTTTAGGTTTTGGTTTTCGGCATTCACAGTGTATATCAGGATGGTGTGGACAAAATACCAGCAGATCAATATGGCCGCCGAGTGCCCCTAAATGGTCAGACATTTTTTGATGGATGCGATTTAACGTAATGGTGTCAAAAAGGCCGCGTCCAATACCGGATTGATTGGTTGCAACAGTAACCCAAAAACCTGCTTGGTTGAGTTTTACAATAGCCTCTAGGCTGCCTCGAAGGGGGTGCCATTCTTCAGGTGATTTAATAAAGTCTTTGGAGTCGGCATTGATCACGCCATCTCTGTCTAAAATAACGAGCGGTTTCATAATAAAGAAATATCCGCGATTTCTAAAAATAACTGTCTTAAACGATAGAGTAATCTTAAGCGATTATGACGTAAGTCTAGATCGTCTGCCATTACCATGACATCTGTAAAAAATTGATCAATGGGTTCTCGTAATGTTGCTAAGAATTTTAAAGCTTCGGTGTAGTCTTTTGCCTGCAATAAAGGCGGAATTACTTCTTTTTTTTCAGATAAACAAAGCCATAGTGTTTTTTCAGCTGATTCTTTTAGTAAATCCGGATCGATACTTGTATTTTTCAAGATAGTGCGATCGCATTTAGATAAAATATTTTTTACTCTTTTATTTGAGGCCGTTAAGCCTTCACTATCTGTTAAGGTTATGAAATGATAAAGGGCTTTTATTCGTCTATCAAAATCTAAAGGATTGGTAATGCGTTTTACATAGACGGCTTCGAAAACACGCGGATTAATGCCTTGATTATGGTATAAGATTTTGAGACGTTCAAAACAGAAATTTAGTAATTCCGAGACAAGATTTGTTTTAGATGATAATATTGCCTCTTGCGCATCTATGAAGAAAAGCTGGTTCAAATCAGATCCTCGTGTTGGGGATCCTGCGGCGTAGTAGTAGACAGCAGTTTCCAGTAATTCTTTTAGGTCGTAATCGCACTGTTTTTCAATCAAAATACGTAAAATTCCTAGTGCTTGACGTCGAAGCGCAAAAGGATCTTTGTCTCCCGTTGGACGATTGCTGAGACCAAAGATTCCAATTAAAGAATCGAGGCGATCAGCCAGCGCGAGCGCGATTCCTTCAGGGGTTGTTGGTAGAGTATCTTGTGCGAAGCGCGGATATACATGTTCTGCTATGGCTTTTGCAACAGCAACGGGTTCACCATCATTTAAGGCATAATAGTAACCCATAATGCTTTGTAATTCTGGAAATTCGCCGACCATTTGAGTTAATAAATCTGCTTTGCAGAGTAAAGCGGCGCGCTTTGTATAGACAGGGTTGGCATTTACCTGAGAGGCTAATTCCTCAGCCATTGCTGCAATACGTTGTGATTTGTCCCATAAAGTCCCTAATTTCTGTTGGAAACGGACCTTTTTTAAATCTAAGCTGCGTTGTGCCAGTGAGATTTCTTTGTCGACGCGATAATAAAAAACAGCATCATTTAAACGCGCAGCTATCACGCGTTCGTTGCCGCGTATGACTTCTTCGGTTTTTTTGCTTTGTATATTGCTAACAAGTAAAAAATGCGGTAGTAATTTTTGCTGTTGATCAGTTAAGGGGAAACAGCGTTGATGCGTTTGCATTGATGTAATCAGTACTTCGCTTGGAATATCTAGAAAAGCTTTGTCAAAAGATCCGTGCAGCACAATGGGCCATTCAACAAGTCCTGTCACTTCGTCGAGCAAAGCCTCTTCAACGATGGCATGGCATTTTTTTTCGGTTTCGATTGTCGTTATCGCATCCATAATTTTTTTGCGTCGTTTTTCAAAATTGGCTATCACGAAACCGTTGTTTTCTAAAATCGACTCGTATTCTTTCGGGTCGGAGATAGGCAAAGATGCTGGATGATGAAAACGGTGACCATACGTTAAATTACTGCTTTTTATCCCGAAGATTTCTGTTTGTATCACTTTGTGATCGAGAAGAAGCACAATCCAATGAACGGGGCGTGCAAAACTGTCTGTTCGTGATCCCCAACGCATGCGTCTGCCCATCGGTAGATGATGTAGTGTTTCCGTGAGCAAATGGGGAATCAATTCTTCTGCTGTTTTACCGGGTTCATTTTTCTCAAATACTAACCAAGCACCTTTGTCTGTTTCTTGTAAAGAAAGCGCGTCTATGGATATGTTGCAGGATGCGGCAAAACCTAAAGCGGCTTTTGTTGGTTTACCTGTTTCATCAAAGGCGGCATTTTTTGCGGGGCCTCGTTTAGTGACATAGTGATCAGGTTGTTTTACGGATAAGTCATTGATACGAATAGCCAATCGCCTTGGCGTGATAAACCCTTCAGCGTTTGTAAAACTAAGATTGGCTGCGTTTAGCATTTTCTTAAAATATTCCACAAAAGCTTCTTGCAGCTTTTGTAAATTTTTAGGCGGCAGCTCTTCGCATCCAATTTCAACCAATAAATTTTTGTAGGGGCGCACCTCTGTGTCTGCCCCCCTGACAGGATTATTCATGATTGTATTCCTGTTTAAGTGTTGTGTGTAGCATTGGAAATCCGAGGTTTTCTCGAGATTTATAATAGGTGGTGGCTATTAGCATTGCTAAGCTTCTAACGCGTAAGATATAGCGTTGCCGTTCCGAAACCGATATTGCACGCCGTGCATCGAGCAAATTAAAAATATGAGACATCTTTAAAACCATTTCATAGGCAGGTAAAGGTAAGTGATGATCTGTGTTTAAGCGTGTTGCTTCGGCTTCAAAGTCATCAAATTGCTTAAAGAGATTATCGATATTCGCGTGTTCAAAATTATAAGCAGACATTTCGGTTTCGTATTGTTTAAAAATGTTACCATAAGTAATGGTGCCAAGAGGACCTCTTGTCCACACCAAGTCTTGAATATGATTAACGCCTTGAACAACCATGGCAAGACGTTCAATACCATAAGCGATTTCCCCCATGACAGGCTTACATTCTAAGCCACCAACCTGCTGAAAATAGGTAAATTGTGTCACTTCCATGCCATTTAGCCACACTTCCCAGCCCAGCCCCCAAGCCCCTAAAGTGGGAGATTCCCAATTATCTTCGACAAAACGAATATCATGCACGAGTGGATCAATGCCAATGGTTTTGAGTGATTCAAGATAAATTTCTTGAATATCCAAAGGCGAAGGTTTTAAGACCACTTGGTATTGAAAAAAGTGTTGTCCTCGATTTGGGTGTTCGCCATAACGTCCGTCACCTGGTCGACGAGAGGATTGCACATGTGCTGCATTCCAGGGTTCGGGTCCAATAGCGCGTAAAAAAGTTTCGGGATGAAAGGTGCCCGCGCCTATTTCCATATCAAATGGCTGCAACAACACACAGCCTTGTTGATCCCAAAAATTATCTAAGGCGGTAATGAGGCCTTGAAAAGTGTTTAAATTGTGTGACATTTTACTAACTGGCCTTTTTATTAAGAAAATAGCTTACAATAAAGTACCCTTATTAAACCTTGTGGGAGTCAGCAATGCAATATGGATCCGTCATGATTGATTTGGAAGGGAAAACGCTTTTGTCGGCGGAGCATGCACTTTTGGCGCATCCGCGAGTGGGCGGGGTTATTTTATTTTCTCGAAATTATCAAGATATGACACAACTGAAAGCTTTAGTTGCGGATGTAAGAGCTGCGGCTGCCAAACCGTTATTATTGGCGGTTGATCACGAGGGTGGGCGTGTTTGGCGTTTTAACGAAGGATTTACAAAATTACGTCCAGCGAAACACTATGGGGACTTATATCAACAAGAGCCTGCAGAAGGTTTAAAAGCTGCGTATAACGCGGGTTCTGTTATGGCAGCAGAACTTTTAGCTTGCGGCATTGATTTTAGTCTGGCGCCCGTTTTAGATATCGAAAAAGGAATCAGCGAAATTATTGGTGATCGCGCATTTTCTGCAGATCCCAAAGTTGTTTCTGAATTAGCAAAAGCTTTTATTGAAGGCATGAATGTCGTTGGCATGTGCGCGACCGGTAAGCATTTTCCAGGTCATGGCGGATGCATTCCCGATTCGCATATTGCACAACCCGTAGACGATCGTTCTTTAGAAGCGCTGCTTGCAGATGATTTAATTCCTTTTTCAGAATTAAGCGGTATTTTAAGTGCAGTGATGCCTGCCCATATTACCTATCCAGCGGTAGATACAGTACCTGCAGGTTTTTCACGTCGTTGGTTGCAGGATATTTTAAGAGGGCAGTTGGGTTTTCAAGGCGTGATTATCAGTGATTGCTTATCGATGAAAGGCGCTGCTATTGGCGGCGATTTTGTCGTGAGAGCGCAAATGGCGCTTGATGCGGGTTGTGATATGGTTATTTTGTGTCAACAAACACGCGATCTTGTGTCTTGGTTTTTAGATAATTTAGCGAGAGATGGCAGTGTGGGCTCAAGTGAGCGCTTAGCAAAGATGGCTGGACGGTTTCAAAACGGTGCGATGCAGGCAAAACAGCCAATAGCGGCATCCGTATAAGTAAATACTAAAGGCAGGCCGCGTATTGTGGTTTTAAGTTAGCTAATTTTTAAGCCATTTTGCAGCTGATTTTGCAAAATAGGTTAAAATCGCATCTGCGCCTGCTCGTTTAAAACAGAGTAGCGATTCCAAAATCGTTTCGCGTTCGGGCAGCCAGCCATTTTGAATCGCAGCCATGTGCATGGCGTATTCGCCACTAACCTGATAGACAAAAGTAGGTACTTGAAATTGGTGTTTTACACGGCGCACGACATCTAGATAAGGCATACCCGGTTTAATCATCACCATGTCTGCGCCTTCTTTTAAGTCGAGCGCGATTTCTCTTAAAGCTTCATCGCTGTTTGCAGGATCCATTTGATAACTATTTTTAGTACGTTTACCTAAAGCGTTTGAAGATCCCACTGCTTCCCGAAAGGGTCCGTAGTAACTAGAAGCGTATTTGGCAGAATAAGCAAGAATACGTGTGTTTAAAAATTTGGCAGATTCTAGGGCTTGGCGTATGCCTAAAATACGTCCATCCATCATATCGGAGGGCGCGATAATATCAACGCCTGCGCCTGCATAAATAAGAGATTGTTGTACCAGAATATCAACGGTTTCATCGTTTAATACATGACCATTTTTATCGGTTAGGCCATCGTGCCCGTGCGTGGTATAGGGATCTAAAGCGGCATCTGCAATGATCCCAAGGGTTGGAAAGTTTTCTTTAAGTGCGCGTATGGCGCGTGGAATTAAGCCATTAGCATTATACGCTTCTCTGGCATCTTCGGATTTTTTATCATCCGTGATTTTTGGGAATAAAGCAATCGCCGGAATCTTGAGTTCGACGAGTGTTGCGGCTTCTTCTAATAACAAATCTAGCGTTAAACGTTCAATGCCTGGCATAGATAAAATTGGTTCACGGTGATTGTAGCCTTCGTGAATAAAAACAGGATAGATTAAATCATCCACTCTTAAAGTGTTTTCCTGCATAAGCCGGCGAGAAAAATCGTCTTGTCGCATACGGCGTAATCGCGTTTGTGGGTAGTATGGCATTTGGTACCTCGTCCCTAAAGGTAACAAAATTTCTTTTTTTATAAAAGGGTAGCTAAGTGTGGGTAATACCTACTAAAAATAAAAATACTGAAATAAATAACAGTATACACTATCTTGGCCACCAAGCTTAGTGCATGTTAAAATGCCTCTTTATATTACAATACAGGTAGAGATCAACGGAAATGAGCGAACCAACAGCCCAAGATTTACTAGTGATTCAGCCACAGCTGCCTATTGGCAGTCTAGAGGCTTATATCCAGCGTATTAATGATATTCCGATGTTGAGCGCTGAGGAAGAGCATCGTTTGGCAACCCAATTTCAAGAACAGGGCAACCTGAAAGCTGCACAACAGCTGGTTTTAGCGCATCTTAAATATGTTGCACGTGTATCCCGCGGCTACCTGGGTTATGGTTTGCCACTCGGCGATTTAATGCAAGAAGGCACCGTTGGCTTGATGAAAGCCGTGAAACGCTTTGATCCCAAAGTGGGTGTGCGTTTGGTATCTTTTGCCGTTCATTGGATTAAAGCCGAAATACACGAATATATTTTGCGCAATTGGCGTATTGTTAAAGTAGCTACCACTAAAGCACAGCGAAAATTATTCTTTAATTTAAGAAATGCCAAAAAACGATTAGGATGGAGTAGCAAAGAAGAAGTAGAAACGATTGCTGATGAACTCGGTGTTTCAAAGGCAGAAGTGATGTTGATGGAAGAACGTTTAAAGGCGCGCGATGTTGGATTTGATTTACCAGCCCCTAATTCAGACGATGAGAGTCATCATGCATTAGTGCCGGCTGAATATTTGGAAGATCAAGGCCTTAACCCAGCGCTTCAATTGGAAAATGAAAATTGGGATATGTCTTCGGATGACCAATTGAAAACCGCTTTTGAACAGCTAGATCCGCGTAGTCAGGCCATTTTAGAAAAACGCTGGCTATCCGAAAACAAAGAAACCTTACAAGCGTTGGCAAAAACCTACCAAGTTTCGCCTGAGCGCATTCGTCAATTAGAAAATAACGCGCTTAAAAAGCTGAAGAGTCTGATGGCAGCTGCTTAGCTTGATTTTGGCTTGTTAAGGTCAGTCCTTTTAAAATATTCAAAGCTTCATGTAACTGATAATCCGTATATAGTAGATCAACAGTGGCCGTGGGTTCTGTACGCGATTCTGTTTTCTCACCAAATTTTTCTTTAGCCTTTTTGATGCCTTGATGTTCGCTTTTTATTTTTTCATCTATCTTAAGTTCTATTTTTTCGCCATCTTTTGCATTACCGTTTTCAAGATGTCTTTGTAAATCTGCTTCACGGAACAACAATGTGTTGAGATCATTTTTTTCTGGTGCAGGAATTTTTAAGTTTTGTACCAGTATATCGGGCACAATACCGGTTGCTTGTATAGAACGTCCAGCGGGTGTGTAATATAAAGCAGTGGTTAGTTTCAGACCGCGGTTGTCTTTAAGCGGCAGTACGGTTTGCACCGTGCCTTTGCCCCAAGTATCCTCACCAACGATCACTGCGCGATGATAATCTTGCAATGCGCCAGCAACAATTTCAGCAGCCGAAGCAGAACCGCGGTTAACAAGCACGACCATGGGAGCGCCATTTAAGAGATCGCCTGCATGGGCTTTTTCTTTAATTTGCGAACCCGGAATACGCCCTTTGGCATAAACAATAACATTGTCATATTGTTTTAATTTATCACGATCGAGAAAAGTATCTGCGATCTGTACCGCAGAATCTAAGACACCACCAGGGTTATTACGCAAATCTAAGATAATGCCTTTTAATTTGCCGTCATTATTCTTTTTAAGCGTTTGCAATGCCCGCGTTAATTCATCACCAGAATTGCTTTGAAATTGCGAAACACGGATATAGCCAAGATTGTCTTCTAACATTTTGGTGCGAACACTTTGTACACTAATGATATCTCGCACAACCGTCATGACAAGCGGCTTATTTTCGCCTTGCCGTAAAATCGTCAAAACAATTTTACTGCCTTTTTCGCCGCGCATTTTTTCAATCGCTTCTTGAGCTGTTAAGCCTTTAACAGCCGTATCATCGAGTTTAATAATCAAATCGCCGGGTTGAATACCCGCACGCTGTGCTGGGGTATCATCAATGGGGCTAATGACGCGGATAAAACCATCTTCCGGTAAAACTTCAACGCCTAAACCACCAAATTTACCGGTTGTGCTTGCTTTAAGATCGGAAAATTCGTCCATATTAAAATAACTGGAATGTGGATCAAGCCCTGCCAGCATACCGCGCATAGCATTTTCAAATAAGACCTCGTCACTGACGGGTTTAACGTAATATTCTTTAATATATTCTAGCACTTTGGTAAATCGTTGTAGATCGGCCATCGGTAGCTTTTCTTCTTTGCGAGATTCTTCTGAGAATACAGTGATAGGCATGACGAGTAAAATAGATCCGATAAGACCTGCTTTTAGAAATGTCATCATTTTCTTTGTTCTAAACTGCATAACCAACTTCTCCTGGGTTACATTCATCCTTTGGGGGTTAACTGGACTTCAGCAAAGTATAATCCGCTTTTTCGTAAGTTGCTGTCTTCGAATCTCAAAATCAAATAATCGTACTATTTTTTGAGCGGCAAGTCGAGTGTCATTATCGTGCGTCCAGTCATGTTCGTTGGCTTTTCTTGGCCTAACAAATCAATGATTGTTGGTGCGATATCGGATAGCGTACCTGCTTCATGGATAACTTTTGCAGGGCGGCCAACATAGATAAAAGGCACGCGTGCTCGCGTGTGCGCTGTGTGCGGTTGATGGCTGCCTTCGTCGAACATCTGCTCTGCGTTGCCGTGATCGGCTGTAATAATTGTATCGAAACCCGCTGCTTTTAAAGCAGACAGAGCTTTAGCTAAGCAGCTATCTAATGTTTCAATGGCGAAGATGGTTGCTTCAAAATTGCCGGTATGGCCAACCATATCGGCATTGGCATAATTACAAATAATGACATCATATTTTTTTTGGTGAATTGCTGCGATCAATTGTTCGGTTAATGCATCAGCGCTCATTTCGGGCGCCAGATCGTAAGTGGCGACTTTTTTGGAGGGGACTAAAATGCGATCTTCCCCTTCAAAAGGGATTTCCCGTCCGCCGTTAAAAAAGAAAGTCACATGTGCATATTTTTCGGTTTCTGCAATGCGCAGTTGTTTATATTGGTGATTTTGCAGATATTCACCCAATGTATTATTAAGCGATTGCGCTGGAAAAGCAATTTGTGAGGGGATTGTGTTTGCATATTGTGTCAGTGTCACAAAAGCAGCAAGCTTTGGAAAAGCAGCACGATTAAAACTAGAAAAAACGGGATCGATTAGGGCTGTGCTTAACTGTCTTGCACGATCGCTTCTAAAATTCATAAAAATAACGATGTCGTGATCTAAAATACGTTTTGAAGGCACAATGCAGGTTGGTTGTACAAACTCATCAGTTTCTCCGCGCTGATAAGCAGCATTTAACGCGTCAAGCGCGGAATGAAAAGTAAAGGACGCTTTATTTTCCGTTAATAGCTCATAGACGGCTTTTGTGCGATCCCAGCGGTTATCTCTATCCATGGCGTAATAACGCCCGCTAATAGATCCAATACGACAGATTTTTTCTAGTTGTTCTAAAGAACCTTTTGCACTTTTGGGTGGGGTATCCCGGCCGTCTAAAAATGCGTGTACGAGAATATTTTCAAGTCCTTTTTTTTTTGCGAGATGAATAAGGGCGTGAATATGCGTTTCGTGGCTGTGTACGCCGCCAGATGATAATAATCCTAGAATGTGTACTGTAGCGCCAGATTTTTTAGCTTGTTCTATTGCGTCAATAAATACGGTGTTTTCATTAAAGCTGCCATCGTCAATTGCAGATGAAACACGTACCAGATCGGATAAAAGCACTTGTCCAGCACCAATGGTTAAATGTCCAACCTCGGAATTGCCCATTTGACCATTCGGTAGTCCCACGGCTCGGCCTGAAGCATCTAGCGTTGTATGCGGATATGTTTGCCATAATCTATCTAAAAAAGGTGTTTTTGCGGCGTGTATGGCATTAAATGTTGGCGATGTGCTGTAGCCAAAACCATCCAAGATAATTAATGCAATAGGGTGTTGCGTCATCATTGTATCTTAACCTTTATCCGCATTTCGAGTATACTCCCCTTTTTGTTTGTTATAAATTGGATAAATATGAAAGAATTGGTTGTCTTTATAACTAATCATTGGGTGCTAGTTTCATTGTTAGGGGTTTTGGTACTTGCCTTTATTCTCAATGAAATTATTGGCGGTCATTTTAGATCGCGGCACACGGTTTTAGCAGAGCACGCCGTACAAATGATGAACCATCAAAACGCCGTTGTGTTTGATATCAGAACCGAAACAGAATTTTCAGCGGGGCATATTGTTGGCGCAGAACAATTCACGACAGCAACGCTTGACAAGAAAATGCCACACTTAGAGAAATATCTTCAACGGCCGATTATTATTGGCACAACAAATGGCCAAGACACCACAAAAATGATGGCTTTATTGCGAGAAAAGGGCTTTTCGCGGATCTTTATTTTAAGTGGTGGTATGCAAAATTGGAAATCAACCGGAATGCCGATGGTAACATCATGAAAAAAGTCGTTATTTATAGCACAGCGGTTTGTCCTTATTGTATTCATGCTAAAGAATTATTGGAAAGCGAAGGTATTCCTTTTGAAGAAATTCGCATTGATTTAGATGCAACACGTTTCGAAGAAATGAAACGCATCAGTAAGCAGCGAACAGTGCCGCAAATTTTTATTGGCGATCAACATGTCGGTGGGTTTTCTGATTTAAAAGCGCTCTACGAACGGGGTGAATTGCCAGATTTGCTTCGGTAATCAATTTCTTTTTTTTATAAACGTAGGAAAATAAATATGTCAAAGCATACACAAGCTTCTGCTAATCAAGCAGCCAATGGACACGATTCAAAAGAAGCAACTATACCCGTGTTTAATGTGCAAAGCATTTATGTTAAAGATCTTTCCTTTGAAGCGCCACACAGTCCGCATATTTTTAATACCGAATGGAAGCCTAAAATTGATTTCGATTTACAAATGGGTTCTCAAATTTTATCCGAGGCTGAATCAATTTATGAAGTTATATTACACATCACTGTCACCATAAAACTTGGTGACACAACCGAAGAAAAGTCCGCATTTTTAATTGATATTCAGCAAGCAGGTGTGTTTATTGTGCGTCATTTTGATTCGGAAGTGACAAAACAGCTATTAGCAACGACTTGTGCGACGGTCTTGTTTCCCTATGCACGCGAAGCAGTTTCCAATCTTGCAACACGCGGTGGCTTTCCGCAGCTTGTGCTGCCACCAATTAATTTTGATGCAATGTACGATCATCATCTTCAAACCCGTGATAAAACATCAGAGACATCCACTGATAAGGTCGAGAGTCATTAATGGTAAACAAAAAGGCATTGAAAGACACACCCGTTGCTGTCTTGGGTGCAGGTTCTTGGGGGACAGCGCTTGCCATTACTTTGGCCAAAAATGGTCAAGACGTTCGCTTGTGGGACCGTGAGCCGTCGTTATTAACAGAAATATCCAACACGCGCCGAAATGATCGATATTTACCTCAAATTTCTTTGCCGGAAAATATGACGGTTTGTACCACTTTATTGTCTGCTTTAGAGCAGGTACAAGATATCGTGGTGGTTGTGCCAAGCCATGGGTTTAGGGCAGCTTTGCAAAGCTTAAAGCCTTTTTTAACCGCGGCGCACCGGATTGCATGGGCAACAAAGGGTCTGGAGCCGGAGACCAGCTATTTTTTACATCAAGTCGCAGAGAGAGAACTTGGCACAGATCGGCCTTATGCAGTGCTTTCTGGACCGAGTTTTGCAAAAGAGGTGGCTATTGGACTACCGACGGCGGTAACAGTCGCTTCAAAAAATCCACTTTTTGCTGATGAATTAGCGATACGCTTTAGTCAAGACGCATT
This sequence comes from Gammaproteobacteria bacterium, assembly GCA_044225595.1. Classification (GTDB taxonomy): domain Bacteria; phylum Pseudomonadota; class Gammaproteobacteria; order UBA6186; family Azoamicaceae; genus CADEGZ01. Next base: position 60,283 of record JBGAIG010000001.1, on the reverse strand, counting down.
TTCTGTTTATACGACAGATGACGTAATAGGTGTTCAGTTGGGTGGTGTAGTCAAAAATGTATTAGCAGTTGCCATTGGTATTTCGGATGGCGTACAGTTTGGCGCTAACGCCAGAGCTGCTTTAATGACACGTGGTCTTGCCGAAATGATGCGTTTAGGCGAAGTCTTAGGCGCACGCCGCGAGACATTGATGGGACTTGCAGGGTGTGGGGATGTTATTTTAAGCTGCACAGATAATCAATCACGTAATCGGCGCTTTGGATTAGCTTTAGCAGCAGGGTTAACAGAAGCCGAAGCGTTAAAGCAGATTGGTCAAGTGGTAGAAGCTGTGTACAATGTAGAGCAGCTCTGTGCGCTAGCAAAGCACAAACAAGTTGATCTACCTATCGCGGATCAGGTGTTTCGTATTATGAAACAAGGTGTTTCAGCAAAAGAGGCGTTACAGGTGTTATTTAAAAGGGGGCCTGAAAGAGAAAGTTTGACAAATTAGTAAGAAATTGTCTAACCTAATCATACAGGTTTAATTGAAACTGAAGGGGAGTCGTAAAGATGAAAAATGTAGTTAAAGGTGCAATGGTAGCTTTGGTAATGTTAGGCTTGGTCGGTTGCGGCTGTGCTAAAAAATGTCAACCAAAGTGTCACAAAGAAACCGTTTGTGAAAAAATGGAAAAGGAATATTGCGGAAAATAAGTTATTTCTGCGATAGTGCTTTTGCATAAGGAAACCCCCCGAATTTGGGGGGTTTTTTTTTAATCAATCCTAACCGGATATCCGCTTGCTGTCTTAGCACCCATGGTTGCGCTAGTCCAATTAATCATATGGCTGTTTTTAATAGCGCTTTTTATTAATTTCTCTAATCGAAGCAAACTATTAGAAGCCGCATATTTTGCTTCTGAGCAGGGTTCATGTGCTTCTAAATAGAGATGTCCGTTGAGCCAACCTACCTTAAATGGCTCGTGCATAATGTGTACTGGGGTGCCAACAGGTACTCTGTGAAAGAGGTTCTCGATATCTTCTGGCAATAGACGCATACAGCCATGCGTTCCACGTACACCGATGCCAGCAGGAGCATTTGTGCCATGAATGCGATACGCACCATTGGAACTTAGCCCTGTACCCAAATAAAGCACATAGTGGCCCATAGGATTTTCAGGCACACCGCCAGGAATGAAAGCAGGTAATGGATCATTCTTGGCGATATGTTCTTTCCGAATAGAGTCTGGCGGGTTCCAAGGTGGATCTTTTCGTTTGTTAATCACCGTGGTTGTGCCCAAAGGCGTAGGACATCTTTTCATGCCAATTCCCAATGGGTGGGTTGTCACTTCACCTTTGGTTGAATCAAAATAATACAGACGCATTTCAGCAAGATTTAAAACCAAGCCAACACGCGGCACATTGGGCAAAATAAATTGTGTCGGGACAAGCACTATCGCCCCCACAGTAGGCGCCCAGGGATCTAAATTAGGGTTGGCTTCTATCATTTCATAGACACCTACATCAAAGCGTCGACCTATATCCCCTAAGGATTCTCCATCGCGAACGGTCGTGGTTTGCATTTCGCCAACAATATCATCGCCATTAGCCGGCAGCTTAAACGTTAAACCTAAAGCAGTGTTAAGGCCGCTGAGGCCATACAATAGGGTTACGAATCCAAATATTTTGACTTTTTTTATCATAGGTGTTGATCCAGTTTTATCCCCGTTTCATTGATATGTCGGCAAAAGCATTTGAGCCTTGAATGAAATACATGTTAGATTAAAAAACTAACTTAAATCAGTAAACTACCGAAAGACTATCATCAAAATGACACTTTATTTTGTCCTTGCACTAGTTAGTAGCGATACTACAATGAATAAAGAGGAAAAGAAAGAGGAAATCATCCTTGAAATTGAATTTCAGTTGGAACACACAGAAACATCAAAAAGAAGGACTCGTTGGTATTTACGCCTCTTCAGTCAGTATTGCACTGGTTTATGGTATTTTGCATGATGTTAAACCGGTCATTCAAGCACATGTTTTTGAAACAGCAGACACCATCGAAGCCAAACAGGCAGTGATTAGCAAATTTGTGCATGATCATGCGTTGCACGGGGTTGATTGTTTTTATGTATTGAATATGGGTGAATATAGCTTGAGTTTAGTCGAGTCACCCCAAGTTGCAGCATTGGAAGTTCCAATGGCAATGCGTTGGGTATTAAAAGATCTGATTAATTTCCCCATTGAAGAAGCGGTTATCGATACCTTTGACGTGCCGTTTTTGCGTGCTAAAGATAATATCAAAATGATTTATGCTGTGGCTATCCGAAAACAGCAAGTGATGCAAATTGAAACGCTTATTAAAGCCGCTGGACTGATTTTAAAATGTATTGATATTCCTGAAATGACTTTAAAAAATATACTCATTCGACAGCCTCAAAAATTTAAAAGTTGCGCTTTAGTACAGTTAAACGAGCAAGGTGGCAAATTAATTTTGTGTCGAGATAATCAGGTGTGTCTTTCGCGCACTTTCGAGCTGAAGCTGGATGACTTAGGGAAAAATAGCGAGAAAGATCCCAAAACGCTTGAATCATTGGCATTAGAATTTCAGCGATCTTTTGATTACATGAACAGCGTTTTTCGCCATAGCATTCAAAACATGATTGTATTAGCGCCAACCTGCATAGATGTCGCGATTGTAGCAGAATCTTTAAAAGTCAATTTGGGAGCAGAGATTGTTCAATTTAAACTTTCTGACATTTTCAAGTTTGATAAGCCATTAACGGGTGGCGAAGAAATGAATTATGTGTTTGCAGCAGGTGTTTTATTACGCGCAAAAGAGCAATCTATATGAAGCAGCAAATTAATTTATATCAAATAGAAAAACAAAAATGGATTTTCAATATCACATTTCAATATTTAATTTTGGTCTGCGCGTTATTTTTGGGCATATTATTCATGATAACTCTGTATGAAGCTGTTCATCATTTTTCCATGCGAGATCAATTGACGCAACTACAAAAAGATCAAATGCATAAATCTAAAGCATTACAGACGATTGCAGGTCAAGTGCCAGAAGAGCGTACCCGAGAACAATTGGTTAATGAGATTAAAAGATATGAAGATGAAAAACAAGCAAAAAAAGAAATTCTTGCTTTATTAGAAACAAATAGCCTTAGAAACAAGGGGTTTTCAGATTACATGGAAGCATTATCTACTAAAACAAGTTTGGGGTTATGGTTTACTAAATTGCGTTTTCAAGAAAATGACAATGTTATTTTGCTAGAAGGCAGTGCAGTAAAGGCAGAATATGTGCCAACGTTAATTACCGATTTAGGTGGCGAGTCTGTATTTTCAGGTAAGCAATTTGAATTATTTAAAATATCACGAGATGAAAAAACAGAAAAAATTAATTTTGTGATAGCAACTAAGGCAGCCACACAACCATGAATACACATATTAAAGCATTAGAAGCAAAATACAATGCGCGCACACTGCGCGAGCGGTTTATCATTGTTATTGCTGTTTTTTCTATTATTTATTTTTTTTGGTATAATGTTTTGTATGGCTATTTGTTAGCATCAGATGAAGAAGTGGCTACAAGCCTTCAAAATCTCAAATCACAAATCAGCCAGATAGAATCACAAATAGATAACATTTCTACAATTGTCGGGCGAGACCCAACCTCAACGTTGATAGCGCAATCCAGAACGTTGAAATCAGAGAACGAAATATTAAATCAAAAAATTCGAGATTATGTAAAAAAAATGGTATCTCCAACAGATATGGATGAAATGCTAAATGATATTATTCAAAAAGCTTCGGGCATGACAGTGTTGAGTATTGAAAATTTAGCCATCAAACCATTTTTTGAAACAAAGAATATCGATATAAATGGTGAAAACGCAGAATTTCAGGTATTTAATCATGGTATTAAAATTCAGTTACAAGGGGGTTATTTTGATACGCTTCGTTTTTTAAAAGCGTTAGAGAAGCAAAAATTGAATGTGATTTGGAATAGTTTTAGTTATGAGGTCATAAAATATCCTAAAGCGAAAATTACATTGGAATTAAATACATTAAGTGTAGAAAAAGGATGGATTGGTGTGTAACGGTTCTCAAAAGCATCATTTTTTCTTAAGTGTTTTATGTATTATAGGACTATGTTTATATGGTGCGAGACTGTATGCCGATGTTGTGCCGAGAGATCCTACGGAACCTTTTAATAGCGAAGTTGACAGTATTACACTAAAAGGACAGAACCCAGTTACTGAATACATTTTAGAAGCTATACTGATATCGGGCATTGACAAGTTTGCTATTATTAATAACAAACGCGTAAAAGTAGGTGATACAGTCGGGGCTCGGAAAGTAAAAAAGATTGATTCCTATGAGGTTATTTTGGAAGGAGAGACAGGAGAGATTGTGCTGGCATTATTTGGAGATCCGATTAAAAAATCTATTCAGGAATTGGCAAAATGAAACGTACTAAAACCGTACTGCCATTGGTGATGATATTATCTTTTACAGGGTGCCAGTTTCAACTGCCGCGTGATAAACAAAAGTCCTCTGGACAAGCCATGGTTGCTACATTAGAAGAAGGCTATGTTGGCAACGCAGCCTTTAATAAAAAAGGCGGCCGATCGTTACCTGAAAACATCAAATTGGCCTTAAAACCCAGCTTAGCATTTACGCAGAGTAAAGCCTTAGGCGCTCCCGAAAAACAATTTGATTTATTTGCAGAACAAATACCTGCTAGAACCTTCTTTTTAAGTTTGGTTGAAGATACTGGTTATAATATGACAGTGCATCCAGATGTCGATGGCAAAATTTCTTTGCAGCTTAAAAAGGTCACTATTCCTCAGGTATTAGATACGGTTAGAAATGTCTATGGATATGATTTTAGACAAACACCGCAAGGGATAGAGGTGCTTCCAGCAACATTGCAAACACGGGCTTTTTCTGTCAATTATCTGGATATCAATCGCGGCGGACAATCAGAAACGCAAGTTTCAGCGGGTACTTTAAAATCATCCGGTGGCCAAAGCGGAACATCAGGAACGGGTGGTTCATATGCAGCGGGTGGATCTAGTACTTCAACAACCGGCGGTCAGCAGTCGCTCGTTGTTAATAGCAAAATTACCACCTCTAACAAAACCAATTTTTGGACAGAATTAAAAGCAGCGGTCGAAACGATAATAGGAACAGGCGAAGGCAGACAAGTTGCTGTTAGTCCCATGTCAAGCTTGATTGTTGTGCAAGCAATGCCAAACGAATTAAAGCGTGTGGCAGACTTTTTAAAAAGTGCAGATTTAGCGCTTAATCGGCAAGTTATTTTAGAAGCTAAAATATTAGAAGTGGAATTGAATGATAGCTTTCAAGCAGGTATTAACTGGTCATTGGTGAGTGGCCGCATCAATTCCACACAATTTGGCGGTGATGTGATTGCTAAGCCATTGAGTATGGGAGATACATTCCCGACCTTAAACACGAATTTGAAGACAATGGGCATTGCACAGGGGCAAGTGACAAAAGCAGCGCCAGCCGCAAGTGCAGGTGTATTTGGCGGCGCATTTGCATTATCGACCAGTTTTAAAAACCTCAGTAGTTTTATAGAAGTGTTGGGTGCACAAGGAAAAGTACATGTGCTGTCTAGCCCACGCGTTTCGACACTTAATAATCAAAAAGCATTAATTAAAGTAGGCTCTGATAAGTTTTATGTGACGAATATTTCTTCCACAACCACGAGCATAGGAAACACTGCGCAGACTGCTCCTTCTGTGACTTTTGATTCTTTTTTTTCAGGTATTGCGCTAGATGTTACACCTAATATCACAAATGAAAATGAAATTACCTTACATATTCATCCAACTATTAGTGATGTACAAGATGATGTCAAGAATCTTCCTATGACAGATGGTCAAGGAAAAATACAACAACAACCCTATCCATTAGCTAAAAGCAGCGTACGTGAATCGGACAGTATGGTAAAAGCCAAAAGCGGCGAGATGGTTGTGATTGGCGGCTTGATGCAAAATCAAAGCTCAGAGAAAAAAGAAGGTATTCCAGTACTTAAAGATTTACCTGGGTTTGGCCATCTTTTTAGACATACGGTACAAGTTGCCAAAAAAAGTGAGCTAGTCATTTTATTAAAGCCTACAGTGGTGCATAGTGACACATGGTCTGAAACAGCCGATAATACCTTAAATCGTTTTCGAAAAATGAATGAGGAGATTGAAAAAGATGAGAACAGATACCATTGTAAAGGGCCTCATTGTCAGTAGTATTGTCTTGTTTTCGCTAACCGTAAAAGCTTGGACAGTTTCTGAGTGGGTGATAGATTCACCACAAGAAAATCAAAGCAATCAGTCAGTTGATTTATACACCACATCTGCAAAAGCGCGGGAAACTAACATGTTAGCCTTGCCGCCACAGCATAAAACAGGACTATTTGAAAAACGAGAAACGACTTTAACAGCAGAAGAAGCAGCGGTTGGTGATTATAGACAAGCTTTAAATCATCGAGATAATGGCGAATTTTTACAAGCAGAAAGGCTTTTAAAAACAGCCTTGACACAAATGCCAACACATCATCCAACCAGGGTAGAGCTTGCGACTTTATATTTAAAAAGAAATCAATTAGATGAAGCGGAAATGCTTTTATCGGAAGGCTTACGGTTAGAAGAAAATAATCCTGATTTTTTAAGACTGATGGCCGTTATGTACGATAAAAAAGAAGAACCTGATAAAGCCTTGGTTTTGCTTGTCAAGGTAAAGGATAGCCGTAAAGATAAAAATTATGTTGCATTTTTGGGTCATATCTACCAACAAACCGGTCGTTTTGCATTAGCAAGGCAGCAATATTATCGTTTATTACAAGAAGAACCCGAAAACCCTCTTTGGTTATTAGGCGTGTCGCTTGCTTTAGATGCAGAGGGTCAAAAAGAAGCAGCATTAGAAGGGTATAGAAAAATTACTGCCGATGGTAGTTTAGAACCGCATGTTTTGGAATATGTGCAAGATCGTATTCAGGTATTGAAAGGGTAGAAAAATGTTAAGCCAATCGCCATTAAGAAAAATAAAACTCGGCGACATGCTGGTGAGAGAAGGTTATATTACGGCAGGACAGCTTGAAAAAGCCTTAGTCATTCAGAAAGAACAGCAGTCTGGCAAGTTGGGTGATATTTTAATCAGTCAAGGCTTTGTGACGGAAGAATTATTAATGAAAGCGCTGTCGTTACAGCTTAATTTGCCTATTATCGATTTAAAGCATTATCCGATTAAGCCGGAAATTATTCGGCATTTACCAGAAAGGGTTGCGCGTCGTTATCGTGTCATATTATTAGATGCACCTCAAGAGAATTACGTGATTGGTATGGCTGATCCGACGGACTTGGTTGCTTATGATGAGCTAGCACGTGTCTTAAATAAAACTTTTCAAATCACGATTGTGAATGAGGCTGATTTATTAAGAGTATTCGATATTGTTTATCGTAAAACAGAAGAAATTAGTTCTTTTGCAGAAGCCTTAAAGGAAGAGTTAGGACAGACAGAAGAAAAATCGATAGAAGTTGAAGTTATTAGTGCAGAAGCGGCGCCTGTTGTAAAATTACTCGATTCTATTTTTGAAGATGCTGTACAAACGGGTGCTTCAGATATTCATATAGAACCTGACGAAAAACAATTACGTATTCGCCAGCGTATTGATGGTGTTTTACAAGAGCATATTCTCCCAGGTAAAGAAATTATTGCAGCATTGATACTCCGAATTAAATTAATTGCCGATATGAATATTTCCGAAAAACGGCTGCCGCAAGACGGCCGGTTTAATATTAAAGTTAAGGGGCATAATATTGATGTGCGTGTGGCAGTCATGCCTGTACACTATGGTGAAGCAGTAGTGCTGCGATTATTAGATCAAGCTAAAGGGATCCTTAGGCTTGAAGAATTGGGTATGGAACGCAATATGATGGAGAAAATTCGGCGTTTAATTCATAAACCCAACGGAATGATATTGGTGACGGGCCCAACAGGCAGTGGCAAAACAACAACGCTCTATGCGATTTTAGCGGAACTCAATGATCCGCATAAAAAGATTATTACCATTGAAGATCCGGTAGAATATGTGTTGCCCCGCATTAACCAGGTACAAGTGAATTCGTTAATCCATTTAACTTTTTCAAATGTGCTAAGAGCTGCTGTTCGACACGATCCCGATATCATTATGGTCGGTGAAATACGTGATGAAGAAACAGCACATATTGCGTTACGCGCAGCGATGACAGGCCATTTAGTATTTTCAACAGTGCACACAAACGATGCGATTAGCAGTACCGTTAGATTAATTGATATGGGTGCTGAAGGATTTTTGGTGGCAGGTGCACTGCTGGGCGTTTTAGCACAACGATTGGTTCGCAAAATTTGTGATAACTGCATAGAACCTTATATCTTGAGTGAGCATGAAAAATGTTGGCTTGATGGATTTTTAGGGTCAACAGAACATACATTTTCTTTTAAGCATGGCACAGGTTGTTCACGCTGTAGTCACAGCGGGTATCGTGGTCGTACGGGTATTTATGAATATTTGGAAATTGATTTACGTTTAGCAGATGCTTTGCGTGCAAACGATACAACAACGTTTATGCGGCTTGCAAAAGAACAGACAGGATTTAGATCGCTTGCACATTGTGCCTTTGATGCGGCCATTAAAGGTGAAACAACATTATCAGAAGTATTGAGAATTGCAGGCGGATTTTTTTAGATGCCAAGATTTCAGTATCGAGGCAGAGACAAAACAGGTAAAGCTGCTCAAGGTATTATTGACGGCGTTAATGAATCCGGTGTTGCACTAGAATTAATTCGAAATGGTATAACACCTATAGCTATCGAGCCGGATCTCGAAAAAGAGGCCGTTCTTTCAAAATTAATGCTTTTTTTAAATTTGGATGCGCCGAGTGCTCAAGATCTGAGTTTTTTAGCACGGCAATTGCATTCGCTAATAAAAGCGGGCGTACCGATTGTGCGTGCTGTGCGCGTGGTGCAGGACAGTTGTAAAAATTATAAATTGAAGACTGCACTCTCTGATGTGGTAGCAACCATAGAGTCAGGGCAATCTTTAGGATCGGCATTACGAAAACATACGCTTATTTTTCCGACATTGATGACGGCACTGGTGAATGTTGGCGAAAACACAGGCAGCTTAGAAGAAGTTTTTAGACAATTATCGATTCATTTTGAACGCGATATTCGAACACGTAATCAAATAAAAGCAGCTATTCGTTATCCGATTATTGTGGTTATTGTTATTTCTCTCGCGATTATTGTGATTAATATTGTGGTTATACCGGCTTTTTCTAAGTTTTTTACACAATTCCATGCCAGTTTGCCTCTGCCAACCCGCATACTTATTGGCATTTCCAATTTTTTCGTACACTATTGGGTCGTTATGTTGGGTGTGTTATTGGGCATTATCTTTGGCGTCCATGCCTACATCCGTTCACCCAAAGGCCAGCGTCAATGGGATACTGTCAAACTTAAAATCCCAATCATTGGCGATATTTTGCGGCGAGCGATGTTAGCACGCTTTGCACGTAGCTTTGCATTATCAATACGCACGGGTGTGCCCCTGCTCGAATCCATTGGGATGATAGCAAATGCAACCGATAATGTTTATGTGTCTGAACAGATTTTGTTAATGCGAATGCATATTGAACATGGTGAATCTTTAACCATGGCGGCCAGTAAGAGCGAAATGTTTACACCCCTAATCTTACAAATGTTAGGCATTGGCGAAGAAACGGGCGAGGTCGATAGATTGTTAGATGAAGTTGCGGATTATTATGAACAAGAAGTCGATTATGATGTTAAAAAGCTTGGAGATGCCATAGAACCTATATTGATTATCCTGATTGGCTGTATGGTTTTGTTGTTGGCATTAGGCATATTTTTACCGATGTGGGATATCTGGAAAGTTACTCTTGGAAAATAAGCTAAAATGTGACTATAATTTTTTTAGGTTCAATATGAAGTGATTAGGAGAACGCTTGTGCAAACCATTGCTGTAGAAAATAAACGGGGATTCACACTCATTGAGTTGGTTATCGTGATTGTTTTAATTGGTATTTTAGCGGCAACGGCCTTGCCAAAATTTTCGAATTTAACTTCGCAAGCACAAATAGCGGCTAATCAAGGTGTGGCAGGGGGCTTAGGTGCTGGCGTTAGTATTGCACATGCTGCGTGGTTGGCACTCGGACAGCCCACAACGCCAATTACCAATGGTGATTTTACGAATCTTTCTGTCAATACGAGTGGCTGGCCAGATGGCGGTGCGGGGCTTGCTGCGCCAAGTCCGACACAGTGTGCTGCAGTTTGGAATAGTGTTTTGAATAATCCGCCCGCATTAACTAACGGTAGCAGCTGTACAGGTAGTGGTTGTTATTGGATAAACAGTACAACACAGCCATGTACTTTTAATTTAGGTACTTCTGGTCGTAAGGTCACCTATGACACGACAACGGGTGCTGTTGGTTATAATTAAGCTAGGGAATGTACAGTGCAACCCATCGTGATGCTTTAGGCTTTACGATCGTCGAACTTATCTTGACTCTCGTTATCATAGGCATCATGTCGGCGATAGCAGGATCTAAGTTTTTTTCAGCAGCAGATTATAACCGTAGAGTCTATTATGACGAAGTCATAAACAGCATTCGTTATGCTAGAAAACTCGCGGTTGCAACCAATGCGCATGTTCAAGTCGATTTAACATCCACATCTGTTACATTACGAAATCGAATCGAAGGGAGCAATTGTACCACAGGGACAACTTTTAGCGTTGTGACCGATCCAGCAAACAGAAACAACAGCGGCTATGTCAAAACGGCACCAGGACAGGTCGCGTTGAATTTTTCAACAGCAAATTGGCCTATTTATTTTAATGGATTAGGACAAGCTTTATTGGCTAGTAATTGTAGTGTGCTGAGCAGCGCTAGCACTGTTCAAGTTGTCAATGGAAATGCAATAACAGTAACCGGTGAAACCGGATTTGTGCAATGAAGAAGCATCTTAATACGGTGGGTTTTACAATGGTAGAACTTGTTATTTCTATACTGATCATTGGGATTGCCGTGCTTGGTACATTACTTGCTATCAATGCAGCTGCACTGTTTAGCAGTGATCCTTTACTGACAACACAAGCAACCGCGATTGCAGAAAGTTATTTGGAAGAAATTTTAGGAAAAAATTTTCCAACACCGGCGGCAGCAAGCCCGTGTCCTTTACCGAGTGCAACACGACCAAATTTTACAAGTATGTGCGATTATAATGGACTCAATCAAGCACCGACTGATCAAAATGGCAATGCAATTCCCGCTTTAAGCGCTTACACAGTTCAAGTTGCCGTTGATAGGCAAACAGCCGCATTAGGCGCTTTAAGTCCAGGCACACAAGTGGTTCGTATTGATGTAACTGTCTCGCATGCTTTAATGACAGGAATAAAATTCAGTGTCTATAGAACGAATTATTAAGCATCAACAAAAAGGCGTAACGCTCGTTGAGCTTGTGATTGTGATTGTGCTTTCTGGTATTTTATCTGTCGTTATATCGGTTTTTATCGTAAAACCGATTAACGCATATACGAGTGTTGCACGTCGTGCATCGCTTGTAGACGCAGCAGATATGACGCTTCGACGACTTTCACGAGATATTCAGAGTGCAGTGCCAAATAGCATACGTGTTAAACAGGTTGGCAGTCAAACAGCCGTAGAAATGTTAAATATTGTTGAAGGAATGCGTTATCGCGGATCGGTTGCGGGGCCGTATTTAGATTTTACACAACCTATTACAACTTTTAATGTTATCGGACAATTTCAATTTGCCTTGGCTAATCCTACCTGTGCTGCGCATCATTGTCGATTAGTGGTGTACAATACCGGTGCAAATACAGGCGGTACTGATAACCCTGCACCAGGGGCGAATGTGTATAGCACGGCTGTCGCACCTGGTTGTATCGCGCCTGCCACCAGTTGTAATCCACCGCCAGGGTCTGTGACGATATCACCCGTAGGCACAAGTGTGACTTTAAGCAATCCAGGCAGCGAAGGTAATATTTTAATCGGATCGGCTGTTCAATTTGCGTTGCCATCACCCAGACAACGCATTGATATCGTGGATACGCCTATTACCTATATTTGCGATACAAGCAGTCATCAGCAGCAAATGACACGGTACGCGAATTATATGATGACGTCTGTTCAGCCCACGGATCCGAGTGTGAGTCCTTTAAGCAGCGCAACAAGTGCACCATTAGTGCAAAATGTGAGTGCTTGCAGCTTTACCTATAGTCCTGGCACCGCACAACGAAATGGTGTACTTAGCATGTCCATTACTTTAACCAGTGGTGGAGAAGCCATTACCTTAATGCGGCAAGTAGGCGTGCATAACACGCCATGAAAAAGCAAACCGGATTTTCATTGGTGAGTGCAATTTTTATTATTGTCATCTTATCGCTAATTGGTAGTTACATTGTTAGTTTGGGTGCATTAACCAATGCTAGCACTAATCTAGCGAGTTTAGGGGTTAAAGCTTATTATGCTGCGAAAAGCGGTTTAGAATGGGGTATTTATCAAGCAGCACCTGCTGGCGGTTCTGCGCCTTTTACTTGTCCTGCTAGCCCCACGACACTCAGTTTTACACAAGCCGGACTAACAGGATTATCAGCAGTTATTAACTGTAGCACGAATTCTTTTACCGAATACGGAACAAGCTATAAAGTTTTTCGGTTTAATGTGACCGGTCAATATAACACGCCTGGTAACGCGGATTACGTTTCTAGAACATTGTATGCAACGGTCATTCAACCACAAATGTAGGAAAATAAATGCAAAAAATAATCTTAATATTCTGTATGCTGATAGCGTTATTTTTTAACGCAAGTGCAGTCGCAACGCAATGTACAGCGCCGTTTCCAGCAGCGGTGCAAAGCACATTGCCAACAACTGGCAATGTGACTTTTACTTGTGGTTCACGTGTCACTGCTAATTCAACACCAACCAACACGTTGCCAACGCCAACGATCACTAATCCTTTTGGTTGCAGTACAAATACTTGTCCTACTACAAATTGTACAGCAAGCGGTTCGACGGTGGGCACTATTAATGCAGGGGCCTTCCAAACTTCAAGTAGCACAGGTGGTAATGTGAGTGTGAGCACAAACGGAACACTGACGATTGGTGGCACTAACAATACAATAACCGATTACAATACAGTATCTGTTAATCCGCATGGAACATTAAATTTTTCTACGAATCCAAGCGGTGGCACAATTTATCGTATTACAACGCTCGCACTCAGCAATGATGCAACAGTTAATTTTAATGGTGGAGACTATTGGATTGAGACTTTAACGACATCGGGTGGTTCAACCAAGATTACGACCACAACAGGAACAACTCGGCTTTTTATTTTGAATGACGTGAGTGTTACTAAAGGGTTGATTTGGAATACGGCTGGAACTGCAGATAAATTGTTTGTTTATGGTTATGGTAATTTGAATATTACGAGCGCAAATTCTCAAATTAACGCGATTATATATTCACAAAAAAATATAACACTTGGACAAACGGTACTCACAGGTGCTGTTACGGCTCAAAACGTTATTTTAAATAGCAATACAACCGTTGCTTATGATCCGACAGCTGTTAATAATCTAGATGTGGGTTCGGTTTCTTGTCCTGTCACGACTATTTCCCAATTTGCAGTCAGCGCCCCTACAACAGGCACGAATTGTCAAAACATGACGATCACAGTGACGGCGCAAAATGCAAGCGGCCAAACTATCACAAATTATACTGGCGCTATTACATTGGATACCCAAACCGGTTCTGGTACATGGATTTCTACCTCAGGCGGAGGTACTTTTAATGGTAATAGTAATGGTACTGCGACTTATACATTTGTAGCAGGTGACAGCGGTAGTGCGAGTTTTCAATTAAATTATCCAGCTTCTGGTTCTGCGCCCGTTACGATTAAAGCCTATCAAACAAATAGTATGGGTATTTTCGGGCTTTCAAATGCTATTAATTTTATGCCCGCCAGTTTATTGGTTACCGATACGCCGGTTTCGCCGCCACCAGCTTCGCCCCCGCCGGCTTTTGCAACAACACAAATAGCAGGCAGTACACCGTTCACCTTATATTTAACTGCATACAATCCGAGTAATTGCGGCGTTGTCAAGAGCTATAGTGGTGCTAAAACTATCCGATTCTATACAACCTATGTTAATCCAACCACAGGTACGATGAATGCAACGATTAATGGTATGGCCATTGCGAGTAGCGCCAGCGCTGCTGCAACGACACAATCGATAATGTTTACAAATGGCGTTGCAACAGTGACGGGTCAGTATAATGATGCCGGTCAATTACAGTTAAACGTGATTGATACAGCAACGAATCCAGCTGGCCCTACAGGCGCTAGCGGCAATTTTGTTGTTAAACCAGCAAGTTTTGTTTTGAATGTGCCGAATAATAGCGCTTCTCAAACACAAACCGCATCAGCCTGTTTGGCTGCGCCAACGATGGTGTTTGCAAAAGCTGGCAATGGTTTTACGGTCAATGTGCAAGCGCGCAATGCGGTTGGTGTTGTCACGCCTAATTATGGTAATGAAACTTCTCCGCAAGGTATTGTTTTAACATCAGGTGCAATCTATGGTCCAACAAATGCGAGAAACGGCAGCGCTAATACGGGCGTTATTGGCAATGGTAGTACTTTTACAAAAATCAGTTCGGGAGGGGTGCCTGCAAATTCAGGTTGGTCTTTGCCGTACTTTCAGGGTACAACTTTTTCATTCGATGAAGTGGGCTGTATCAATTTAAGCGCGAGTGTGTTGGGTGGTAATTATTTAGGCGCTGCGAATGGCGCTGTTACAGGGAGTCTTGTGGTTGGACGATTTATACCCGATCACTTTGATGCTGCTGGTCTGGATGCTTCTGGTAATCAGCCGCAATTTAAAACCGCTTGCAGCGGTGGTGCGGGTAGTTTTACGTATTTGGATCAGCCATTTTTGTATCTAAGACAACCTATGTTAACGGTGACAGCACGTGCATTAGCAGGCACGACAACACAGAACTATACCGGGAGCTTTTGGAAACTGACCAGCGGTGGGTTTTTGCCAGTTTATAATAAAGCTTATTTTCCAGTGAATAGCGGAGATGTTATCCCAAGCTTAGTATTATCGGCAACAATTCCTACACCGACATTTGTGGATGTTGGTAGTGGTAATGCAACTGCGACAGGTGCAGGCACAGGCACATTTATATTTACAGATGGTGGGGGTTTAAAAATTCAACGATTAAGCAGCACGCTTGTTCCTGCCTTTACAACGGAAATTCAACTACAAATTCAAACTATTACTGATCCAGACGGTGTTGCCTGTACAGGTACTGGTTGTAGTAGCGGCGGATTTTCGTTTGGTACAACAACCGTAGGTAATGGTATTGCTTTTTCGGGTGCAGGCAGTGGTAAGCAATTTTATCATGGTCGTTTGCTTGTGATAGATGCAAGTGGTCCAGAGATCTCTTCTTTAACGGTGCCGATGCAAACACAATTTTATACAACTGCAGGCGGCTTTGTTTTAAATACTTTAGATACAGGCAGTAGCGGCAATTGTACAGCGTATACAGGTGGTAATTCAAACCTTAATCTCATTCCTTCTCCCACGGCATTATCGACGATAGCAACAGTGGCTGGATCACCTCATTATTACTTCTCAGGTGGTGTGTTGAATGTGTCGTTATCTGCGCCGACAGGCACAACCACTACCGGTTATGTCGACATTGAGGCTAATATTTCAGCGAGTGGCGCAAACTTGCCGTGGCTACAATATAACTGGCCTTACTCGGTTTCCCCGGTTACGAATTTTACAGCTAATCCGCGTGGTCGTGGTACCTTTGGTATTTTTAGCGGTAATGATCGGATGATTTATCAAAAAGAAATCACGCAGTAAAAAAGTATTTCATACTTGATAAAGAACAGCCTCAGAAATAAAGATATAACAATAATGCAGCGTTATCGTTTATAAACAACCATAGCACCGGGACCATACCCTGCTGTTTCACGTTTTGGGAATTCGCGGTTATAGTTGTTTGCCCATTGCTGCCAAACGATCTCGTTCACAAAATGCCGTGGAAGATTTTCAAAATTCCCTCTGAATAACAGAGTACGTGGCATTGCAGGTGCTTGTTCTGGCAATAGCCGACGTGTCGAGTTGCGCGTTTTATTAAAAGTCTGTACTAGTAAATCATTTCTCTCTAAAAGAAACGATGCAATGTTCGAGCCAATATCGTTAGCTAATCTACGACTAAAACATAACTCCTCAATACCTATACCCAAATTTTGTGCGTTATTTAGACATGCATGCCAACGTTGCTTTGATAGTGCAATTTGATGCAAGGCTCTTTCTCGATTGAATGCACGAAACCGCTGATCAGTAGAATTGAACAGTTCTTCATTCATCTGTATATTAGCGCCAAATAATACGATTAAAAAATCGGCCGCTGCTTGATTTTCATTCTGCCAAGCAGTTATTAACAGGGTATTTGTGAACGTTATTTGATCAATATTAGCGCCAGCTCGAATTAAATTACTCGCTATTTCATAATTTGGATTTTTAAAATTATACCACATTTGCAAAGCGAGATTTAATGCTGTTTGGCCATCTTGCCCCATTAATGAAACATCAATTCCTCGTTGGTTTAATAAAAAACTTACCAATCTTGGTTGATTATACTCTGCCGCAACCATCAATGGCGTCGTATTTTGGAAAAGCCTTACATTGACACTTAGATTATTTGTTTCTAGTACTTCTTTTACTGTTTTTAAGTCGCCTTGAGCACAGGCTTGCCATAATTGTCTTGCTATTTTGTCGCCTTCTGGCAGTGTCCTGATGTTTACAGATTGATCGGATGATGAATATGATAAAACCTCATCTAATGAGAGTTTTCGTTCTATGTTTTCACTTGAACCTGCCATTTTT
This sequence comes from Gammaproteobacteria bacterium, assembly GCA_044225595.1. Classification (GTDB taxonomy): domain Bacteria; phylum Pseudomonadota; class Gammaproteobacteria; order UBA6186; family Azoamicaceae; genus CADEGZ01. The sequence continues at coordinate 43,278 of JBGAIG010000001.1, read as the reverse complement.
AATCTCCAATTTATTAATATTTAACGAGTAAACTACCATAATGAAAACAAACATGCAACCTATATATTGATTGCAAATGATTTGTTGCATATTCCCTAATTTTCATGGCAAGTTATTGTCATGGAGAGTTTTGAATTAAGCACTGAAGAAATTCAAGCTTTAAAAAAAATACATAAACAAACCAAAGATAAATGAGCGGCAGATCGTATTAAGGCTATTATTTCCTAGGGAAGTGGTTTGGCCTGCGAAGAAATTGCTGAAATTCTGTTGTCAGATGATCAAGCTTTGCTAAAGCTTGCAAATTAAAATTGATTTTGAAATCTAAAAAATCACGTGAAATGAGTATAGAGCAAAAAATTATAGAGTCTTGGATTTTTCGAAACCTGCTCCCTTTGAAGAGGACGGCGAGCCAAGCTCGAGGGGGGCTATTACCTATTTTCCTTTATCCATTGCTCTACCAGCACAACAGCAGCGTAAGCATGCATCTTATCTAGGTATGCTTTTGTCTTTGATGGATGATGTATCACTTTCACAGGCGCGCGCGTTTTTGCTTCCCAGGTGCTTAAACGCTCATCTACCGCATGTGTCGGAATGTGAAATCGAGCACTTAGTTTGTTGATAAAGCGTTTTGCACAAAACGTCATCAATTGGGTTGTGCCATCGAGATGAAGTGGAACACCAACCACGAGATCATGTGGTCGCCATTTTTCAAGAATGCTTTGAACCTCAAGCCAGTTAGGCACACCATCACGCGCAGATAAAGTTGTCAGCGGTGTTGCTGTTTGTGTAATGGATTGTCCAATTGCAACACCGATATGCCGTAAGCCAAAATCGAAGCCAATAATAACTTTCTCGGGTTTTTTAGGGATTTTAGGCATGTTCAATGTCACTTTAATTTTTCGATTAAGCAATCCAGTACTTGCCCCGCGATATTGAGTTCGAATGCTTTTTCTAATTCTACAAGACAGGTTGGGCTGGTTACATTGATTTCGGTTAAATATTCACCAATGACATCAATGCCTACAAAAAAAAGCCCTTTTTCACGTAAGGTGGGGCCAATCTGAGCGCAAATCCACCAATCACGTTCGGTTAGTTCTCGGCCTTCCCCGTGGCCGCCAACAGCTAAATTTCCGCGAAATTCGTTTTTTGGCGGAATCCTAGCCAGTGCGTAGGGAATCGGTTCTCCATCAATCAGTAAGATTCTTTTATCGCCTGCGGTTATTTCTGGTATAAAGCGTTGTGCCATTACATGTCGTGTTTCTGTTTTTGTCAATAAATCAATGATCATGGTTATATTGGGATCTGTTATTTGACATTTAAAAACATTGTGTCCGCCCATGCTGTCTAAAGGTTTGAAAACAACAGATTGCTGTTCTTCAACAAAATTTTTTAAGAGTATTGAAGAAGCGCTAACCAGTGTTGGTGGCATACATTGGGGGAACCAGGTTGCAAAAAGTTTTTCATTAGCATCTCTTAAACTTTGTGGTTTGTTAATGATTAAGACACCATTCGCTTCAGCATGTTCCAAAATATAAGTCGCATACAAATATTCTAGATTGACGGGCGGATCTTTGCGCATGAATAAAATGTCAAATTGATCCAGCGGTCTTTTTATGGGTGCTGATAGTGAGTACCAAGGGTTTTTGTCTTTGTGCAGCTGTAGCGCGTGGCAATTTCCCCAGGCAATGCCATATTGTAAAAAAAGAGCGCTGAGTTCCATGTAATAAAGTGTAAATCCACGACGGTCGGCTTCTCTTAAAAGCGCCAACGTGGTGTCCTTTTCGGGGTGAATGGTGTCTATGGGATCCATAATGACGCCAAGCTCTCGTTTTTCGAGCATTGATAATCCTTGAGATTAAAGGCACGGCCTCGGCTATACTTCTGATAATATCTCAAAATTGATATGGGAAAGTCAAAATAATGAGGCCCTTCGAAACATTGGTAACCATAGAAGCAGATTGTAAATCCCATGCGGCCAGTATTCCAAAACAAGTCGTCATAGAGAAAGATTGGTTTGGGATTGGTTTTAGGTCAAGCAACCTTAATTTTGTTTGCCCCATGCGGGTTGTGTCGGAAGTTTTGCATTGGCTCTCAATAGCCCCAGTACCCGCAGGACAAACTTGGTTTAGGGGGATGACCAATTTACGAGGTCGATTATTACCGGTGACCGATTTACAAGGGTTTGTGACGGGTGTTTCTCATCGCGAAAACGCTTTAAGCCGCATTCTTATCATATCCTCGGAGAAGATGACTTTTGGTTTTGCGGTAGAGCACGTTTTTGGCATCGAACGTTTTTTTGGGGAAGAAATAAAACCGGCAAACAACATTTTAACAATCAAAAAATATGGCCCCTATTTACAGGGTGCTTTTGAGCGCGATCATCAACCTTGGTTTATTCTCAACTTTGAGTTAATTATTAAAGCGACTGAATTTTATCATATACTTTCTGCTAGAACAAGCACTGCAAATGGATAGTCAAACATGAGCACACATGATGAAAACGAAGCCTTGCTAAAAATATTTTTGGAAGAGGCTCAAGATTTATTAGATACGATTTCTGCGACTTTACAAATATGGTCAAGCGATCTTAATAATAAGTCTTGTTTTGCCGATTTAAAGCGTGATTTACATACCTTAAAAGGGGGGGCACGTATGGTAAATCAGCCTGCATTAAGTGCACTTGCTCATGAGACAGAATCTTTTTGTGAATTACTTTTATCGGGCCATGTTGCTGCAGATAGGGAGGCATACGAGAAGGTATGTGCTAATCAAGATCAAATGGTACATATTTTAGAGGCATTATCTCCCAAGGCAGCTGATACAACGCTAAAAGAAGATGTTATAAAAGCTGAATCGAGTCACGATACAGTCAATGATATGATTCGAATAAGAGCTGATTTGCTAGAGAAATTGAATATGCTTTCTATCGAAAGCAATATTACGCGTGTTAATATAGGACATTATGTTGATAACTTTAATACGCACATTGGAGAAATTTCAAGACTGACTAAGTCTTTGCAGGAAAAATGTCGTTTAATTCCTAAAGGCATTGATTTGCCTGTGATGTCTGAGATATTAGGTCTTATTAATTTAAATAAAAATTTGGCACAAATACATAGTCATATCGATACTTTATTGTCTCAGCAGTCGCATCTTGAAACGGAATTACAGGATAGATTGGTTGATACACGTATGATTCCTTTTAACAGTGTTGTTCCCCGATTAAGTCGTATTACACGGCAAATTGCTGCAGAATTAAATAAGAAAGTAGATTTTACCGTATTAGAATCAGAAGGAGAAATAGATAGAACGATCTTAGAGCATCTTGTACCTTCTTTAGAACATCTGCTTCGTAATGCTTTAGATCATGGTATTGAATTGCCGGCAAAACGATTGCTCGCCCATAAATCAGAAATTGGCAATATTCAATTACGTTTTTTTAGAATGGGGAATGATGTATGTATTGAGATAAGTGATAACGGTGTGGGTATCGATCCTGAAGTCATCTATAAAAAAGCAATTAAATTAGGGTTGGTTTCTGAAAAAACGCAACTCACAACAGATGAAAAAATTCGTTATATTATGGAGCCCGGCTTTTCAACGAGTGAAGTCATTAGTGAAATCTCAGGCCGTGGTGTAGGCATGGATGTCGTAAACACCGTTGTAAAAGGATTAGGGGGAAATCTTGCAATAGAATCTAAGATAGGAGAGGGTACAAGATTTATAATTCGCTTGCCTTTTACCTTGTCGGTGAATCGTGCGTTATTAGTGGTTATAAAAAGTGAAAAATATGGTATTTTATTGTCGAGTATAGAAAATATTATTTTGATGCCTGTTCAAGATATTAAAGAAGCGCTGCATCTAGATGCGCCTGCCATTAAACATCAAAACAAGACATATCAACTAAAATATCTAGGAAATGCATTGGGTATACAAGAAAAGCCTATTTCTCTTGACGCACAAGAAAGTTTACCCGTTTTACTGTTTAATTTTTTAGATTTTAATGCTGCGCTATTGGTCGATTCTTTAGCAGGTAGTCAAGAAATTGTTGTGCAAACTTTAGGTGCCCAATTTAAATTAATAGATATATTTAGCGGTGGTACTTTATTATCGGATGGAAGCGTTGTGATAATTTTGGATGCTTATGCAATTGCTGCGCAAACACTAAAAAGAGCGGATGATCATGAGAAGAATGTTTCGATAACTAAAAAGCCAGCAGTTGTTTTTGTTGTGGATGATTCGGTAACAATTCGTACCGTGACTAAAAATTTTCTGGAGCGTCATAACTTCACGGTGGTAACCGCCAAGGATGGGCTAGAAGCAATCGCAAAATTGGAGGAAATACGACCTGATGTTATTTTACTGGATGTCGAAATGCCCAGAATGGATGGATTTCAATTTGCAGAAAAAATGCATCATGATCCCAAATATTCGAGCATTCCAATTATTATGATTACTTTTTGTGCTGGCGATGAGCAAAAAAAACGCGCCGAGGTTTTGGGTATAAAAAAATTTATGAGAAAGCCCTATCAGGAATTAGCATTGTTAGAAACAATGAATGCATTATTGAGTAAAACATGACATCAGCAAAAAACACATATTTGACTTGTTTGTTATTACCCATTTTTGGGAAAACAGTATTATTGCCAGCGGCTGCTATTGTAGAGATACTCAGTTATAAAAAAACGGAAATTGAAGTCCTACCAGATGTGCCATCTTGGTTTGTGGGTATGTTAACTTGGCGTGGTATCCAAATTCCAGCAGCGATTTTAGAACAAATGGAAAGTTATTTAGCTTGGAATGGTATTATAGAACAGCAGCCAGCGCTGCAAAAGCCGTCTTACGTTGCGGTTATTAATCGTATTACAAAGATCAATGGTAATATAGAAATGCAAAAATTTCGGCAATACCCGTTTTTTTCAATTATCCTGCAAGACGCACCTAAGTTACTTCGGATTTTTAGTCAGTCTTTAGATGAATCCAATCAATCTGAAATAAAAGATGCTCGATTTATCATGGAAGTTAAGGCGGGAGGAAATACAGCATTCATACCAAATTTAAATAACGCTTGGAAAATAATAGATACCTTGCCATCGCGATTACAATGGCGTGGAAAAATTGTTCGGAGAAATGGAGATTGAAAATGAAAAAAATATCTAAAAGAATGTTTAATATTTTTAGAGATTTTACGCGGGTGCTTTTGGTTGTATTGATATTTTCAACCATCATTACTTTTTGGAATTTGAACCAATTACGAGATTTTTACCAACAATATATAAACCACGCGGCTGACTTACAAATATTGATACGAGAAATCCCAAAGCATTTAAGCGAGATATTTATTAGAAGCGATCGGGAGAATGCTTTTAAAAACTTGAAAGTGGCCACGCAAAAAATAGATGCAGAAATAGACATTTTATTTAATGGAATTAGATTGGGTCAAAAAGAAATCCTTCCTCCAACGAATGAAAAAATTAAATTCTCAGAGTTGAGTGAATTGTCTAATGCTTGGCAGCTTGTTAAGCCCGAGATAAATACAATTCTCGACAACCAAGCATTGACATTAAATTTAAGAGAAATCAGCAATAGATTAATTTCTAACGTAGAAAAATTACAAGATTTATATTGGCATATTGTTGATATACTCGGAAAAGAAAAAACGTATAATAGTGAAGAAATCATTAAAATAGCGCGTCAGATTAGTTTGGTTGAACGTATTGTAGACGAAATGCAAAGTATCTTAATTTTAACCAATAATACATCTGTTTTATTAAAAAATTTTTCTGAGAACGCGGACATGTTCTTTAAGAATGCGGCGACAATACGAGAAGACATAAAAAATGAAGGGTTCTCTGCTAACATGTTGGAAATTGAGCAATATTTGCAATTGGTGCGTTTAGATGTCGAGGCCATCAACAAAATTGGAGGGATGATTGAAAAAAGAAATGCCGCTATATTTTATACTTTAAATCAAAGCCCGTTGTTAACCAGTCTTTCTAGTAATTTGCGTACTGCTTACATTAATTATCCAAAAACAAATGCAACAATAGAGTTTTATGCTTATGGTTTGGGGTTGTTGTCGTTTTTAGTTTTGATTTTATCTATTCAACTCTTTTATAAAGAGAATGAGCAAAATTTAAAAATGATAGAAGAAAAAAATAATTTAATGCAAGAAGAGGTTGAAAAATTATTAAAAGAGCTCCCTGAAATAGCAAGTGGAAATTCTTCATTGCGTGCATTAGTGAGTTTAAATATTGCAGGTCATCCGACACAGTTGGCAGAATCCTTTACCTATGCATTAAGCACTATTCGAAAGTTAGTTTTTAATATCGGAAAAATGGCAAAAAACGTATCTGCGGCCTCTGGCGATGCGCAAAAAATTACCGAAGAATTGGCGACTTCTAGTGGCAATCAAGCCCAAGAAATTAGTGAAGTGACAAAATCCGTCAGTGCGATGGCGGATACCATCGAGCAAGTTTCAGCAAATGCTACAGAATCCGCATCGGTTGCTTTAGAATCAGTAAAAATTGCGTCAGAAGGCGGTAAGGTTGTGCGTACGACGATAGAAGGTATGGAGCGTATTCAAGCGCAAATCCAAGAAACCTCAAATTTTATGCGGAGATTGAGCGATAGTTCTCAAGAAGTTGGTGAAATTGTTTCTTTGATTGATGGTATTGCCGATCAGACCAATATTTTATCTTTAAATGCCTCAATTCAAGCAGCTATGGCGGGCGAGGCAGGTCGGGGTTTTGCGGTGGTTGCAGATGAAGTGCAGCATTTGGCAGAAAAGGTAAGCTATGCGACAAAAGAAATCAGTTCATTGGTTCGCTCTATCCAAACAGATACGACACAGGTTATTGTTGCGATGGATCAAACAAAGACACAGGTATTGGCAGGCGTAAGTTCTGCACAAGCGGCAGGCGCTACACTCGAAAAAATCGAGACGGTTTCTAAGCATTTGTCTGATTTGATTCAAAATATCTCTTTGTCAACGAATGATCAGGTAGCTGTGTCCAGTAAAATCTCAGAGATGATGAATAATATTAAAGACATTGCCCAAAAAACAGCAACGGGTTCGATGACAACAGTAGAATTGATTGAAAAGTTGTCTCAATTTGTGACTGATCTTCGAAATTCTGTGGTTGAATTATAGCAGTGCCGTCGCTTTTTAGGGGTTATTTTAATTCGCTCAGTTTATACTATGGTACTTCTGGTAAAAATCCACCCGCCTGCATATTCCATAGCTGTGCGTAATGTTGATTGGCAGCAAGCAATTGTTTGTGTGTGCCGTCTTCCACAGCCTGACCGCGCTTGAACACTAAAATGCGATCCATATCCGCAAGCGTAGAAAGACGATGTGCTATAACGATTGTGGTGCGGTTATGCATTAAATATTTTAAGCTTTTTTGAATAAATTTTTCTGTTACGGAATCCAATGACGAGGTTGCTTCATCCAAAATTAAAATAGGCGCGTCCTTTAAGATAGCACGTGCAATCGCAATACGTTGACGTTGCCCGCCTGACAGCTTAATACCGCGTTCACCGACTAAAGTATCATATCCTTGTTCCATATGCGCAATAAATTCATCGCAGTGCGCTTTTTTCGAGGCGGCTATCACTTCCTCATCAGATGCGTCTAATCGGCCATATCGTAAGTTTTCCATTAGACTACGATGAAAAAGAGAGGTATCCTGCGGAATTAAAGCAATTTGATCACGCAAGGAATCTTGGGTAACCTGCTTAATATCTTGGCCGTCAATTAAAATACGTCCGCTTTCTATATCAAATAATCTTAAAATAAGATTCACAAAAGTCGTTTTTCCTGATCCGGAGTAGCCGACCAACCCGATCTTTTCGCCAGCTTTGAGTGTGATAGTTTTGTCTCTAAAAAGATTATGGTTTCGCGTATAATGAAAAGAAACATTATCGAACACAATTTCTCCGCGTGAAATATGAATAGACTTAGCCTGTGGCATGTCTTTAATGTCGTGTGGTTTTTGTATGAGTGTTAGTGCTTCTTTGCAGGTGCCCATATCCTCATACACTTTAATTAAATGCATACCCATGTACCAGGCCAAGCCGACTAAATTTAATGAAGTTAAAATTAAAGCGAGTTCTCCGTTGGTAATTAAGTCTTTTTGCCAAGCATAAACGCCTAAACCGACCATCATAAAAACAAAGCCTTGGCTTGCAGCGCCTAAAAACAGTTTCATGACAGCGTTGTAATGTAATAAATGCTGTGATTTTTTAACTTCTTCGTTTTGATAGGTCGAAAGATAATGCATTTCGTGACGTTTTCTAGCAAATAATCGAATATTTGCGATATTCGAAAAAGCATCGACAATCTTACCATTTAGTTGGGTAACCGCAGCGGAATGAATCGAAGATTTTAGAGCACATTTTTTTGTAAACAGATAAGTAATGAGTACATGTAACGAAAACCATCCCATCATAATATAAGCAAAAAGTGGTTTCGCTTGGTACAAGAGAAAAATGTTAAGACAAAAAGCGAAGATGACGGGAAAGAAAATAGTGGCAAAAATGGTTAATACACTTAGGATGGCATCACTCATGCGCGAAATTTTACTGGCAACGCTTCCCGAAAATTGATCAGAAAAAAATTGCTGTGAATGCGAAAGCGAATATTCAAACATAGCGTTTCGCACATCGGCCTGAAAACGCGGGAAGACGCGAGCAGATAGAAAATCGTACAATCTAAATCCAAATTCTATCAAGAGCCAAAGAGAAATCCATGTCATTAAGGTAGTACTAAGGGCTGAAAAAATCATGGCTTTATCGTGAGAGAAAGCAGTTACTTTATCGATGATCAGTTTAACAAAATAGGGAAAAGAGGCTTCTTGTACAGCCCATCCGAGGTTTCCATATATCAGCAAGAGAAAACGACCGCGTTGGGGCTTGACAAACCGCCAGAAGAAGCTTGGTAAAGTATGCGGCAGCGTAGACATACCAATTTCCATTCAGATAAGACAGGGGTTAAAGAGGCACATCTTAACCCCTTTTTTAGTTGACTACAACACTGGTTTTTTATATAGCTTTACAAGGATGATTCATTAGATAAAGATGGTCGCCCAACGAACACTCCCTGCGATCGTTGGGCGTAGCCGGGCATCACTGCCCATCCCGTGCATCCGTGCACTCGTTTAGATCCTGTTGCATGTTTAATCTGGACCAGTATACGCAAGCATTTTGTCCGCAGGGAATCTCTTATGACTACATTTTTTGTAAGCCTTTAACCATAAATTTTTTTAGGGTAATTTATGTTTAGAAAATTAACTTATTATCCAATAATGAATGCCATTGTTGTTATTAAACGTGATTGTTGTTTACAAATCCCCCGTTTTGTATTGAATTGCAGTAATAGCGACCAGTGCAGCGGTTTCAGTCCTTAGAATACGAGGTCCTAAGCTTACAGTTTGAAAGCCTTTTTTTTGGGCATAAGAGAGTTCTTCCTCAGTGAGTCCGCCTTCGGGACCAATCAGCAGCGCAACGGGTCCAAGAATAGGCAATGTGTTTAATCGATTAGCACTTAGCGGGTCTAGACCTAGGCATGTTTTTTGGTTGCAATTAAATATCCATTCCGTTATTGCAACAGCATGTTCAATCGTCGGGACTTCTGTTCTGCCGCATTGTTCTGCAGCGTGAATAGCAATTTTTTGCCAATGTGCGATCTTATTTTCTAACCGCTCTTGTTTCAGATGGACAACACTGCGTTCTGAAAAAAGGGGAGTGATTTTTTTAACCCCCAATTCAGTTGCTTTTTGAATGACAAAGTCCATTTTTTCGCCTTTCGAGATCACTTGGCCCAAATGGATGTCTAATGGAGATTCTAAATTTTTTTTTGTTTTTTCTAAAACCGTTACACTGACCTGATTTCGTTTAATGTGTATAATCGTGCTTAAATATTCAAAGCCATCGCCATTGAATAAAATAATTTTTCTGTCAGTTTCTAAGCGTAAAACAGCAGTTAAACGATGACAAGTATATGGGTCTAATGCTAGGTGATCACCAGTTTGTAAGGGTCTATTTTGAAAAATGCGTGGAAATTTCATACCGAAAGTTTACAAAAGAATGCTCTAAAAAGCTATAACTTTGCGGCCGCTTTTAAGGTATCCGCTATATTGGTTTGTTCCCAAGTAAACCCGGGTTCTTCGCGTCCAAAATGACCATAGACAGCCGTTTGTGCGTAGATTGGTCTTAATAGGTCAAGTGTTTTAATAATGTGAGCAGGGCGCAGATCAAAGTGATCTTGAATAATATCGCAAATCGTTGTATTGGCGATTTGACCCGTACCAAAAGTTTCTACGCTAATGGAGAGTGGCTCTGCAATGCCAATCGCGTAAGCAAGCTGAAATTCTAATCGTTCGGCAATGCCCGCAGCTACCAAATTTTTTGCGACATATCGTGCCATATAAGCAGCAGAGCGATCGACTTTAGACGGATCTTTGCCCGAAAATGCGCCACCACCGTGTCGGCTCATCCCTCCGTAAGTATCTACAATAATTTTTCTGCCCGTTAAGCCACAATCCCCCATGGGTCCGCCAATCACAAATCTGCCGCTGGGATTGACTAAAAAACGCGTTTTTTCTGTGATGAAATGTTCAGGAATCACGGGTTTAATAATTTCATCCATAATGGCTTCTGTTAGTACAGTATGATTAATTTCAGGCGCATGTTGTGTAGACAGTACAATAGTATCAGCATAAATGGGTTTTTGATTTTCGTCGTAAAAAAAAGTTATTTGGCTTTTTGCATCAGGCCTTAACCAGGGCAGTGTGCCATTTTTGCGTACAAATGCAAGTCTTTTCATTAATAGATGCGCATAAAAAATAGGGGCTGGCATCAATACAGGCGTTTCATTCGATGCGTATCCAAACATCAGACCTTGATCACCGGCGCCTTGTTCATTATTGAAACTATTTTGTATACCTTCTGCGATGTCCGTTGATTGTTTTCCAATTGCATTTAAAACAGCGCAGGAATTTCCATCAAAACCCAGATCCGAATGTGTATAACCGATATGGTTAATCGTTTGGCGTGCTAATGAAACCAAATCAACCCATGCTTTGGTCGTTATTTCTCCAGAAATTAATACCATCCCCGTTTTAACAAAGGTTTCGCAAGCAACACGTGCATTTTTATCTTGCGTTAGAATAGCATCGAGCACCACATCAGAAATCTGATCGGCAATTTTATCTGGATGGCCTTCAGAAACCGATTCTGAAGTAAATAAAAAGGGCGTTCTCATCTTTCAAGGATAGACTATCCTAACACTATTAGGGGGTGGCAAGATGGATACCAAGTACCATCAGGTGATTCGTGCTTTATCAGAAAAACTTGTAGCTGCACAGCGGCCTATTCGTATTTTAGATGCTTTAAAATGGAACGGCGCTGTTGAAGAAGCTTTTTTTAAAAGCGGTTGCAAGGAATTGCCTAATATACGAGGGCCAGAATTTTATGCACAAAATCCGCTTAAATTTGACCCCGATAAAAAAATTGATGAGTTTAATCAAATTGAACGGGAAATTCGTCGTGACCTTGGTCAATTTAACAGTGTTGGTGCCATTATGCAGCGCATGTGTCGCGAGTATTGCACGGTTGTTGAAATGTTGAATGCACGTGGTACGCCGCATTTTACACGCTATGCACAGCAATTGTACGGGAGTGCAGATGATGCATTTTATGCGGGTGCGCCTACTTTAACCGATTTGGCTGCATTAATTTCTAATACTTTATCCTTTATTGAAAAACAAGCAGGTTCCGAGTTAGATCAAAAAGTTTATACTGGTGATGAAGCCGTGACTATTTTAGGACAACGGTTATCTCAGTATTTTCAAGATGAAAAAGAAAAAACGCGCGTTAAATTAAGTGATGATATTATTGCCGATGCAGCAGCCGGTGCAGAATCTATCAAGCTTAGAAAAAATACCCTGTTTAGCGAAAGAGAATTACGCGTATTAGAAGTGCACGAAGGCTGGGTTCATTTAGGGACGACTTTAAACGGACTGAGTCAACCGATTTGCACTTTTTTAAGTAAAGGACCGCCTTCTTCTACGATCACGCAAGAAGGTTTAGCCATTATTATGGAAATTTTTACTTTTTCTTCACATCCTGGGCGACTAGAAGGTTTAACTGATCGTATTCGTGCAATTAGTATGGCAGAAAAAGGCGGGAATTTTTTAGATGTTTTTAATTTTTTTCGCGAACAAGGCCAATCTGAAACAGAAAGTTACACACGTGCCACCCGTGTGTTTAGAGGTAGTACGGCAGATGGCGGGCCTTTTACAAAAGATTTAGTGTATAACAAAGGATTTATTCTAATTTATAATTACATTCGACTGGCTATTCAAAAAGGTTTGCTATCCCGTATCCCTTTGTTATTTTTAGGTAAGACAACATTGGAAGATGTACATGTTTTGAGTGATTTAGTTGAGGAAGGCGTTGTTGTTTCCCCGAAATATGTGCCGCCGCAATTTAAAGATTTAGCTGCTTTAAGTTCATGGATGTGTTATTCGTTATTTTTAAATCAACTCGATCTAAAGCGATTAGCCCAAGAATATAAAGAAATTTTATAGCTCGCTAAAATTGGTTTAAAAGAAGAGCAGCTTAATATAAAAACACTTGCGAAAATCGTAGCAACACCCATCCATAAAGAATTTTCAAGTGGCAGTTCTTGAAATGCTAAATAGCCAACCAAAACATTGATAAAGAATTTGCTAAATCCAATCGGCGTTAAGAAAGAGACTTCTGCCAGCTGATAAGCTTTTGTAAAAGATAAATGTGCACCAGCAGCCAATGCGCCTAATAAGATTAACCAGGGCCAGTGAGTGATGCTCGGCATCGTCCATTCATAGAGTGCAGGGATTAAAGAGACAGGTGCCATCAATAATAGAAGATAAGTTGCGAGCACGGTTGGTGTTTCACCCAATGTAGCTAATTTTCGTGTTAATAATTTACTGAATGCAATGGCCAACGCTGAAGCAAGCGGTAAGAGCGCAGCCAGCCCCATAGCACGTGAATTTTCACCCAGCGCTAAATCAGGGCGTGAAATAACAAAAGCGCCTGTCAAACTCAATAATATAGCCAATAGGCGTTGGGAATTTATTTTTTCTTTTAGCCAAATCGATGCTGCAATAATGCTAATAATAGGACCAGTAAAGCTTAAAGCAACGCATTCTGCCATGGGCATGGCTTTTAAAGAAAGATACCAAAGATAAACACCTAGAACAGAAGCTGCAATTCGCATTAAATGTAACCTAATATAACGGACTTTAAAATGCCCCACCCGTGATTGCAGTATCCAAGGTAATAAAAACAAAGTACCAAAGATATTTTGAAAGAATTGCATCATGGGGACGGGTAAAGCTTCTATGCTTGTACCTACACCACCAGATAGGTATCGCACAACCGCATTAATGCCTGAAAAGCATGTATGGGAGATTGTTATCCAAAAAGCCCCTTGCCAGGCAGCTGAAGGGGCGGACCAGCCTGTAGTAGATGTTTTAGACATAGTTAGTAATTATACGGGAAAGTTAAGTTAAATAACATCAATTCATAGAAATATAAGTAATCTTTATAACCTATAAAAGAGTTTATGTTCTGGTGTTTGTGCCTGGTAACAGGTGTTACAATGCTCCCCTTAAATTCTACGTGTGAATTAGAGGATTTTAAGACGATGCCCTCTCATTTTGAACTAGCCAATGCTATTCGCGCATTGAGCATGGATGCGGTCCAAAAAGCTAATTCCGGACACCCTGGTATGCCTATGGGGATGGCAGATATTGCCGAAGTGTTATGGAACGAATTTTTACAACACAATCCCAAAAATCCCCTGTGGGCGAATCGTGATCGATTTATTTTATCGAATGGACATGGTTCCATGTTGCAATATGCGCTGCTGCATTTAACAGGATACGATTTATCCATTGAAGATATCAAACAATTTCGGCAATTACATTCTAAAACTCCCGGGCATCCGGAATATAAATTAACACCTGGTGTAGAAACCACGACAGGGCCATTAGGACAAGGATTAGCAAATGCAGTTGGCATGGCGCTTGCTGAAGCTATTCTGGCTAAAACGTTTAATCGCGAGCAGCATCAGATTATTGATCATTTTACCTATTGTTTTGTAGGCGATGGCTGCTTAATGGAAGGTATTTCGCACGAAGTAAGCTCTTTTGCTGGAACATTAGGCTTAGGAAAACTGATTGTATTTTGGGATGATAACGGCATTTCGATTGATGGAAAAGTTGCCGGTTGGTTTTTAGATGATACTGCTAAACGTTTTGAAGCGTATGGTTGGCATGTGATTCGCGATATTGATGGTCATAATCGTGAAGCCATTAAAAACGCAATAACCGCAGCGCAAGCGAATACGGATCAACCCACGTTGATTTGCTGTAAGACGATCATTGGATTTGGTGCGCCCAATTTAGCAGGTACAGAGAAATGTCATGGATCAGCATTAGGTATTCATGAACTTACGGCAGCGCGTGAAAAATTAGGCTGGCAATATGATCCTTTTGTGATTTCAACCGAAATTTACAAGGCTTGGAATGCAATAGACAAAGGATTAGAGCGTGAACAAGATTGGCAATCTCGTTTTGAAGCTTATCGAAAGTATTACCCTGAATTGGCAGCAGAACTAGAACGCAGATTACAAAGCAGCTGGACTCCTGACATCAAAGAAAAATTATGGCAATTTACATTAGACGTAGAAAATAAAAAAGAAAATATTGCAACACGTAAAGCTTCACAAAATGCATTAGACACTATTTGTGCTTTATTACCCGAGATGTTAGGCGGCTCGGCTGATCTTTCTGAATCCAATTTAACGTATTGCAAGGTTTCTAAAGCCATTACACCGCATCAATTTGATGGTAATTATATTTATTATGGCGTGCGTGAATTTGGCATGTCGGCCATTATGAATGGTATTGCGTTGTATGGTGGATTTATTCCCTATGGCGGTACTTTTTTAACTTTCTTAGATTATGCGCGTAATGCCGTTCGATTATCCGCGTTAATGGGTATCCGCGTTATTTTTGTCTATACCCATGATTCAGTCGGATTAGGTGAGGATGGTCCAACGCATCAAGCGATTGAACATCTTACTATTTTAAGATCGACACCCAACATGTCGACTTGGCGGCCAGCTGATGCAACAGAAACCGCTGTGGCTTGGACAATGGCATTGCAACGTAGTTCAGGTCCAACCAGTTTAATTTTGACGCGTCAAATGGTGTCGCATCAACTTAAAACGACGGAACAAGTGCGAAGTATTGTCCGTGGGGCTTATGTTTTAGTTGACTGTAAATTGCCTATCGATGCTATTTTGATCGCAACGGGGTCAGAAGTAGCATTGGCTGTATTAGCTGCGCAACAATTGCAGGCAGACGGCTTTAATATACGCGTTGTTTCGATGCCTTCAACCGATGTATTTCAATCTCAAGATGTTGCCTATCGCGATGCTGTTTTGCCACCTGCTGTAAACAAACGTGTTGCAATAGAAGCAGGCAGCACGCATTATTGGTATTCGTGGGTTGGGGACGCAGGCGCTGTGGTTGGTATTGATCGTTTTGGCGAATCTGCACCAGGTACTGCTGTGTTTCAAGCATTAGGCTTAACGAGGGACGCCGTCATTTTAAAAGTAAAGCAAATTTTAGATAAACAACAGGGGCAGGTATGACAATTACAGTTGCAATTAATGGATACGGGCGTATTGGACGTAATTGTTTAAGAGCACTTTACGAATATAATCGCACAGATCAAATCAAAATTGTTGCGATTAATGATCTGGGTGATGCACAGACGCACGCACACTTAACACAGCATGATACAACACACGGACGTTTTACAGGCGTTGTTTCTGTTGTCGACAATAATCTCGTGGTTAATGGTGACAAAATTAAAATTTTTGCTGAACGTTCTCCTGAAAAATTACCTTGGGGTGAATTAGGGGTAGATGTGGTTCTAGAATGTACGGGACATTTTGCGAGCAAAGCAAAAGCAGCTTTTCATTTACAAGCGGGTGCAAAAAAGGTTTTGATTTCGGCACCTGCAGGAGATGATTTGCCAACCATTGTCTATGGTGTCAATCATCAAGTCTTAAAAGCTGTCGATACGATTGTTTCAAATGCTTCTTGTACAACCAATTGTTTAGTGCCTTTAGTGAAGCCATTACACGATGGGTTAGGGGTAGTAAGCGGCTTAATGACAACTGTGCATGCGTATACAAACGATCAAGTGCTATGCGATGTGTATCATGCGGATCTCAGGCGTGCGCGATCAGCGACACAATCGATGATACCCACAAAAACAGGAGCGGCTGCCGCGATTGGTTTGGTATTACCTGATCTTAAAGGGAAACTAGATGGTTTTTCTCTTCGCGTGCCGGTTTTAAACGTATCAGTGGTTGATTTAAGTTTTATAGCATCACGCCAAACAACAGTTCAAGAAGTGAATGCTATTTTGCAACAAGCATCAGAAAACGAATTAAAAGGCATCTTAGATATTAATACAGCGCCTTTAGTTTCCATTGATTTTAACCATCATCCCGCTTCTGCTATTTATGATTCAACCCAAACTAAAGTGATAGGTAATTTGGTGAAAGTGTTGGCATGGTATGATAACGAATGGGGTTTTTCAAATCGCATGTTAGATACGGCGGTTTTGATGGCGGGCATCCATTGATCCCGTTAGCCGAATTAGAATTGAATCAAAAACGTGTTTTGATTCGTGCTGATTTAAACGTTCCGATGAAAGATGGAAAAATCATTAATGATGCACGGTTAAAAGCCATTATACCCACTTTACAATTTGCTTTAAATGCGAATGCATGCATTATACTTTTATCGCATTTAGGCAGGCCAACAGAAGGCGTCTATACAGAGGCATTGTCTTTAAAACCAATTGCAGAAAGATTGTCTACCTTATTAAATCAACCTGTGCGTTTTGTTAAAGATTGGTTAAACGGTGTTATAGCCGAACCCGGTGAAATTATACTGTGTGAAAACGTACGCTTTAACAAAGGCGAGAAAGCGAATGATGTTATCTTAGCTAAAAAAATGGCAGCACTGTGCGATATTTTTGTGATGGATGCTTTTGCAACCGCGCACCGTGCAGAGGCCTCGACGACCGGGATTGCAGCGTATGCATCGATTGCTGTAGCAGGGCCTTTATTGATGAGAGAATTAACAGCCTTAAAAAAAGCTTTGCAAGAACCAAAACGCCCTTTAGTTGCTGTTATTGGTGGCTCAAAAGTATCCGATAAATGCTTATTGCTAGAATCATTGCTTGATAAAGTTGATGTATTAATAATAGGCGGTGGATTGGCAAATACCTTTATTGCCGCACAGGGTTATTCAGTGGGTAGTTCTTTATTAGAACCAACGTTTATACCAGAGGCTAGCGCATTGTTAACACGTGCAAAAAATAAAAGAATTCAGTTATTGATTCCTGTTGATGCAATGGTGGCAACAACAATTTCTGAAACTGCAAAGACACGCATATCAGATCTCAGCGATATTGCGATAGATGAAAAAATCTTAGATATAGGCCCAAAAACGTCACAACTGATCGATACGATTATTCAACAAGCAGGGACTGTTGTTTGGAATGGTCCGCTTGGGGTATTTGAAATGCCGCCCTTTGAAATTGGCACTCAACGGTTAGCAAATGTGCTTGCACATGCAGCAGCCTTTTCGTTGGCGGGTGGTGGCGAGACTGTGGCAGCGATAGAAAAATACGGTGTGTCTCAAGAAATATCGTACATTTCTACAGGGGGAGGGGCTTTTTTAGAATACCTAGAGGGTAAAATGCTACCGGCAGTCGCTGTTCTAGGGGGATACACGCTATAAGACATCCGTCATGCGAATAGGCAGAAGCATCATATACATTCCTTCGGATTGTAAGCGCTCTTGTACGAGCGTTGCGGTATGATTATGTAACCAATGGTTAAGCCAATTTTCACGTTCGAAAATCAAAGTACCTGCAAAGAAAACACAATTTGGGTATAAGCGACTTTTTTGTTTGGCTAATCGTGTTAAACCATCTATGACATCCACATCACTGGTATGATAATCAGCCGCCGGTAAATTTCGAAGCCGGCAATAATTGACAAAATAGCTTAATCGACGCACAACGTTTGAACGCATGGCTTTAATATCTGCTGCAGGATCTTGTTGATTGGCTTCTGGGTCATAAGTTTGGCTATTGAATTCGCCCACACTTAAGAAAATAAAATTTTTGTATTGATTTGGAAACAAGCTTAGTACTTTTTTAAGTGTATACATGCCAATGCCAACGTGTTCTCCTACAAAAAAAATAGCAGTGGGTTGATGCGGATAAAGCGGCAGAGGTGCTGTTTTTTGAATATTGCTTTGTTTAAATTGCGCGTCTACTTTTTTCATAGCCATTTTAAAGCGAGTATATTGGCATTTAATAAACAAGCAAGCAACAATAGCAATACTTGTTAGGCATAGAGTAATCCATCCGCCTTCTTGAAATTTTTCCACGGTTGTAACCATTAAGATACTGCCCGTAACAAGTAACCCAAATAATGAGAAACTAAGTCTTAATAACCGTAATTTTTCTGTTTTTTTGGCTTTGAACCAATGTATGGATAGTCCCCATAAAGATAAACTAAAAGTTAAAAATACATTAATGCTATACATCACAACTAATAGTTGTATGTGTCCTCTCGTCCATAATAAAATCACTAAGGCAGTAATAAAAATCAACATAATGCCATTTTGTGTAACGAGTCGAAAAGAAAGATGGCGAAATTGAATAGGTACCCATAAGTCTGTAGCCATATTAGCGAGTACGGTGGGTCCGCCAATGAAGCCTGCATTAGCCGCGACAAACAACAATCCCGCTTCAGAGGCCATAATCAACAGAAATAGAAGTGATCCAATATCGATATCTTGCCATATCCAATTATTCATAATGGCTTTAAAAGTAACGGCATTTAGCGTAAGACCTGTTGTAGGCGTAACTTCTAATAACAAATACAAAAGAATGATACCGCCTGCAATGAATGACAGGGAAAGTGCCATATAACTCATGGCCCATTTTCCCGTGGTAACGCGTGGCGGCGCTAAGCGATTGACGTTATTGGATACCGCTTCAATACCGGTGTAAGTACCGCCGCCGAGAGAATATGCGCGTAAAAATAGCGCCAAAATAAATACCCATCCGGATTCTATGCTAAGCTGAATCGTTTGATGATAAGTATCGGGTATTAAATGTGTTAGACGTTCTGAATGTTTCAAAATACCATACATAATAAGCAGTGCATGCGTAATAAAAAAAGTTAAAAAAATGGGAATGAGTATTTTAATGGATTCTTTCATGCCACGAAGATTTAAAAAACCCAATAACGTTAATAAAGCAATTTCCGTTATTAATTTATAAGCATGTGTATTTAATGGTAGTAAACTAAAGAGTGCATCCACAGAACTTGCGATCGAAACACAAATGGTTAAGACGTAATCCACAATTAAGGCAACGCCAGAGGTGAGTCCTGCATAGGGGCCAATGAGTTGTGTGGCAACTTTATAGCCCCCGCCGCCGGAAGGGAATAGCTCAATGACTTGATTGTAACTAAGGGCAATAATAAAAACGGTTAAGGCAATTGCAATGGCAAGATATACGGCTAGATGTGCGTGTTGTCCTAAGGCTAAAAAAGCAATTTCGGGTCCATAGCATGCCGAAGAAAGGCCATCTGCACCTAGGCCGACCCACGCAAGAAAAGCAGCGAGCAGCATATTCCGGCGTGCTTCAGGCTTGGTCGGATCCAGTGACTCTCCAAGTAATAATATGCGAAGTTTGGTTAGTAGTACACTCAAATAGGCAATCCTATGCCAAAAAGGTCGTGAAAGAATTTGTACTGCTCTTTCATAATAGCTTATTTTTGTTTACTAAAACCTAAGCGAGACTTCTCCGCTGGCAAACGATTTGATTAACCCAGGTTTTATTTCGAGCAGAAAGTGACCGTGTTCATTAATGCCGCGCCCGATTCCCTTGAATTCGGTGGTATTGGCGATAATGGTGACGTGCTTATTAAAAGTGAGATCCAGTTGTTGCCATTTAGGCATAAAAGCCGACAGTCCTTTTTTTTGAAATATTGCAGCGGCAGCAACAAGGTCATTAAGCAGCATCCCAGCGAGTTTATTACGGTCAATTTTTTGATTTGTGAGTTTTTCCAGATCTATCCAAGGTTGCGAGATAGTATGATCAGCGGCAGCGCAACGCGGCATACTGACGTTTAAGCCAATGCCTATTACAGCGCGGCATATATCGTTAACTTCACCGGAAAGTTCGATTAAGATACCAGCGAGTTTATGATTTTCACACAGCACATCGTTAGGCCATTTAATGCCAAAATTTTTTTTAACACCAAATGCATGTAATGTTTCAATGGTTGCAATCGCAATGGCAAGACTTAAGCCGGATAATTCGCTCGGATCTTTTTCAAAATGCCACAGCAGCGACAAATAAATATTGTTAGCAAAGGGGGACACCCAGGTGCGTCCGCGCCTACCTTTGCCCTGCGTTTGCTTTTCTGCAAAACAGGCGCGGTTATGAGTTGGCTGTAAATTTAATAAGTAATCATTCGTAGAAGGCAGGCTATCGAATATTTCGATTTGCTGAAGCTGGCTTTGCTGCACTTTTTTGATAAAGGGTAAAATTTTGGTTGTTTCGAGTAAGGAAAGGCCACCAGCGATGCAATAACCTTTATTTGTAATGGATTGTACTTCTAGATCCCAAGCGGCAAATTGTTTAATTAATTTCCAGATGGCACTACGTGAGAGCGAGAGCTCTGCACCCAAACGCTCGCCAGAATGAAATTTACCATCGCTCAGTATTTGGATGAGTTTTTTAAGGGTTTTGGTCAAGACAAATTACTTGATTTTCTTTTCTTCAAACCATTCGTGTTTACGTGTTTTTTTATCAAATTTACGTAATTTTAATTTATGTGCCATCTTTGGATTTTTGCTAGTTGTGTAAAAATCCCCAGATTCAGAAACAAGTCGTACATTAATCGATTTTTTTGCCATGGCGGGAACTCCTAATTATCGCTTAGCGCTTCTTGTTCACGTTCAGATAAGCGTTCTAAAACCGCCTCGATACCAAGCTTGTCAATGGTGCGCATCCCCTTATGAGAAACAAGTAGCTTAATAAAGCGGCCTGCACCCTGTGCTTTCCCGGGCACCCAAAATCGATGATGCTGAAGGTTAGGCAAAAATCGTCTGCGCGTTTTTCGGTTAGAATGCGAAACGTTATTGCCAGCTAAAACGGCTTTTCCAGTTACTTGACAAACTCTAGACATGACACGACCTCGAAATATACGCATTGCAGTAATAATGAATACTTAGCGCCTTTATACCAAGGCAAGCTGTAAAGATCAAGTATTTGCTGACCTCTTTTCAGTAGATATAGGGAGGGGTATACTGAGCCAGTAACTTAGTTGCACTATGATGGTTGCCGAGGCCTTTTACTTAAAGGAGAAAAGAGACATGTTTTTTTTACAAACGAGAATGGTACTGAAGGCAGCCATTTTAATTGGAGTGTTTGCATTTTTAGCTGGGTGTCATGCAACGCATACAGCAATCAATAAGCGAAAACTCGATGTTCAAACTAAAATGAGTGCGACCATATTTTTAGATCCGATCACTTCAGATAATAAAACCGTTTATTTACAAATTCGAAATACCTCAGACAAACCAGCGTTAGACTTGGAGCATCCGATAGCGGAAATGTTGGCTGTTAAAGGCTATACGCGTGTTATGGCGCCAGACCAGGCGCAGATTTTATTGCAAACTAATGTGTTACAAGTTGGACGTTCGGACTTGCGTACTGCTGATCATGCGTTGAATCAAGGCTTTGGAGCGGCATTGGGTGGCGCTGTTGCGGGTCCAGCGGTAACAGATGCGATGGTGCAAGATGTTGTTTATGTCGTTATTGCGGATGTTCAAATTTCAGAACGTGTAGCAAAGTCGGTTACGATAAAAGAGAAAAGCCGGGCATCTTTAAAACAGAGCATGAATGGTGTTCGAGAAGTTGTGTCAACAGAAAAAATAGAATGGAAACGGTATCAAACACGCGTCGTCAGTGCGGCTAATAAAGTGAATCTTAAATCTAAACAAGCTATGCCTGAACTCATTCAAGGGTTAACGTGGTCGATTACGGGGATTTTTTAATGCAATCCATGCAAGAAAACATAAATATAGATAAAAATATTCAGCATTTTAATCGTATGCACAATGTTCAACTGAAAATTTTAGATGCTAAAATTGGCGTTTCAATTCCCTTTCCGCATTATGCGACACCTGGTTCTGCAGGCTTAGATTTACGCGCCTGCCTTGAAAAACCCTTAGAAGTTTTAGCGGGTGCAACGCATTTAATCTCAACAGGCTTGGCGATGTATATTAATAATCCTGCATTGGCAGGTGTTATTTTGCCGCGTTCGGGTTTAGGGCATAAGCATGGTATTGTGCTTGGCAATTTAACAGGGCTGATTGATTCGGATTATCAAGGCGAAATCATGATTTCGTGTTGGAATCGAGGAAAAGAGTCCTTTATATTAGAGCCAGGAGAACGTATCGCACAATTGGTGATTCTGCCCGTCGTGCAAGCGCAGTTTACCGTCGTAGAAAGATTTTGCTCAGATACGGATCGTGGTACGGGTGGTTTTGGTCATACGGGGCGTGGTTAAAAAAATGGCTGATTTTTTAATTCCGACAGAAATCTTTCGTGCGTATGATATTCGCGGTATTGTTAATAAAAGCTTAACCGTGGAAATAGTAGAAGCCATCGGCCGTGCACTCGGTACAACTGTTCTAGCACGTGGTGAAGCAGCCATGGTTGTTGCCAGAGATGGCCGTTTATCGGGGCCGTTATTAATCGATGCTTTAAGTAAGGGCATATTAGCGACCGGTTGTAACGTTGTTGATATTGGTATGGCACCTACGCCTGTTCTTTATTTTGCAACCTATCATTTAAATATTCCATCAGGTGTGATGATAACCGGTAGTCATAATCCGCCTGATTATAATGGTTTGAAAATGATGGTCGGTGGGCAAGCACTGTATGGAGATGGTATCCAAGCCTTGGCTGAATTAATTCGAGCGTCGGATTTTCGACAAGGTCAAGGTCGAAAGATAAGCCACAATATTGTTGAATCCTATGTGCAGGCAGTTAAAAAGGATATCTCTTTGCCAAAGCCCTTAAAAGTGGTTGTGGACGCAGGTAATGGTGTCACAGGTGATGTGGTTCCGCGTTTATTTGAGGCATTGGGATGTCATGTTATTCCACTTTTTTGTGAGGTGGATGGCCGTTTTCCGAATCATCATCCTGATCCAGGCCAACCAAATAATTTAGTAGATCTCATGCATGCAATCGATGTGCACCAAGCAGATATTGGTTTAGCCTTTGATGGTGATGGCGATCGCTTAGGCGTTGTCGATAATCTTGGAAAAATTATATGGCCGGATAGGCAATTAATTTTATTTGCAAAAGCTATTTTAGAAAAAAAACCTAATGCGACAATTATTTACGATGTAAAATGCACGCGACATGTCGCTGCTGAGGTAGAAAGGTTTGGTGGAAAACCTTTGATGTGGAAGACAGGGCATTCGCTCATCAAAGCGAAGATGCAGGAGACGGGTGCATTATTAGCAGGTGAAATGAGTGGACATCTCTTTTTTAAAGATCGATGGTTTGGTTTTGATGATGCGTTATATGCGGGTGCGCGTCTTTTAGAAATGCTATCAGAACAAAATAAAGAAATAACAGCCGCAAAAATTTTTAGTGCTTTACCAGATAGTGCGAATACCCCAGAGTTGTTGATTCCTGTAACAGAACAAACAAAATTTGAGCGTGTAAAACAGCTGGTTGCCTTGGCACAGTTTAAAGATGCTGCAATGAGTACTATTGATGGTCTACGCGTTGATTTTAAAGATGGATTTGGATTGGTACGGCCTTCTAATACAGGTCCTAATTTAATTTTGCGTTTTGAAGGAGATACCACAGCAGCTTTAGTGCGTATTCAAGCTGAATTTCGTGAATTATTGCTCAAACTTGATCGAGAATGGGTATTGCCTTTTTAAAACAGGAGTTAACATGATGATAAGACCTAGCGCACGTGCACGAGATGAATTAAGAGATATTCGCATTACGCGTAAATTTACCAAACACGCAGAAGGTTCTGTATTGATTGAATTTGGAGATACCAAGGTAATTTGTACCGCAAGCATTATGCAGGGTGTACCTAAATTTTTAAAGGGCACCAATCAAGGATGGGTGACGGCGGAATATGGCATGTTGCCGCGTTCAACGATGGAACGTATACAGCGTGAAAATAGAACAGGACCTGGGGGCAGAACACAAGAAATTCAACGTTTAATTGGTCGCACATTACGAACTGCTGTGGATTTAAAGGCCTTGGGTGAATATACGATTAATATTGATTGTGATGTGATTCAAGCAGATGGTGGCACAAGAACCGCCAGTATTACGGGCGCCTGTGTTGCTTTAGTCGATGCTTTTGATTTACTGCGTAAACAAGGTGTTTTAAAAACCAATCCCTTAAAATTTTTTGTGGCAGCGGTGTCTGTGGGTATTTACAAAGAAATGCCGATTTTAGATTTGGATTATCTGGAAGATTCAAATGCCGAAACAGATATGAATGTGGTTATGAGCGAACACGGTGGTTTTATAGAACTGCAAGGAACAGCAGAGCGCAGTCCATTTCATGTGCAAGAGCTGCAAGGTATGTTAGATCTTGCCAAAAAAGGCATTATGACGTTGATTCATAAACAGAAGGAAGCACTGCTGCATCTATTTTAATATTAAATCATAATCAATCGTTAGCGGTGCATGATCAGAAAAGACAGGATCTTTGTGGACAACAGCAGAGAGGACTTTTTTGCGCAGTCCAGGCGTGACCACATGATAATCAATACGCCAACCTACATTGTTTTCCCGTGCGCTGCGAGCACGCTGCGACCACCAAGTATATTGATCGGGTTCTTGATTTACCACTCTAAAAGCATCAACGTAACCAATCGTATCAAATACTTTGTCTAACCAAGCGCGTTCTTCAGGTAAAAAACCAGAAGTTTTTTGATTAGTTCGCCAATTTTTGATGTCGATATTTTTATGTGCGATATTCCAGTCTCCGCAGAGAATATACTCCCGATCTTCTTTTAATTGTGCGTATAATCTTTTTTCATATTTTGCCATAAAATCATATTTAATTGCTTGACGTGCTTCGCCGCTTGTACCCGAAGGGAAATAGATAGAGGCGACACTGAGATTTTTGAAATCAGCTTGTATATAGCGTCCTTCCGTATCCGCTTCTTTCCATCCCAATCCATCTTGATGTACTTGAATCGGCTTAATGCGTGTATAGAGAGCAACGCCGCTATAGCCCTTTTTTTCGGCATTACAAAAATAGGTATAATAGCCTTCGGGAAAGAAAATGGGATCAGTTAAGAGATGTGTTTCTGCGCGCGTTTCTTGAAAGCAAATAATGTCTGCATTCTGTTTGGATAACCAGCTAAAAAAATCTTTTTTAGCTGCAGAACGGATGCCATTAACATTGACAGAGATAATCCTAAGCATAATAAAAAACCTAATAATCTACTGTTGACACTGTGTGACAGTCAACCTACAATGAACCATTATATTTAGTCAAGATTAATGGAATCAATTGTGCAATCTAAGCAAAATTATTATCTTTTTTTCATACTCATTACACTAATGTCTTCTGTCAGTATCTTTGCGACTGACACTTATTTACCTGCGCTGCCGAGTATTGCATCGCATTTTAATGCGACACAAACACAAGTTCAATTAAGTTTTACGGTATTTTTGTTAGGTCTTGCAAGCAGTCAATTGATTGCAGGTGCTTTATCCGATCGATTTGGACGAAAAAAAATTGTGGTTGCTGGTTTTATTTTATTTACGATTTCTTCTGTTTTATGTGCTTGTTCAAATACATTATCAGAGTTTATCGCCTTTCGATTGCTGCAAGCGATTGGTGGTGGGGTTGGATCTGTTACCAGTCGTGCGTTGGTTGTTGATAAATATGATAGGCAAGAAGCTGTGAAGATTTTTGCAACTGTATTCCCCATTGTAGGATTTTCTTCAGCCATCGCTCCGTTTGTTGGCGGCTATCTTACTTATTTTTTGGGATGGCAATCCAATTTTTTTATGATTGCCATTTTTGGGCTAGTCATATTGCTCTTCGTGTTTTTGTGTCTTAAAACTCAGGTATCTACGACTGTAACACATGTTTCATCCGCCTTAAAAGTCCGAAAATATGGAGATATCTTGAGTAACCTTGAATTTTTGGGTTATGCCTTAATCATTGCTGTAGGGTTTTGTGTCTTTAGAAGTTATTCTGTAGAGTCTCCTTTTGTATTGAGTAATCAAGGATATGCGGTTGAAAAAATGGGACGATTTTATATCGTGATTGCCATCGCTTACATCGCGGGAAATTTATTAGCACGGCGATTAATTAATCAATCAACTATTGCATATGTGTTGCGAATTGGGTTTTTGTTTTTTAGTTTAGGCGGATTGTGCATGATAGCATCAGTACGCATTTTTGAAAACAACCCTTTTGGACTGATAATCCCAATGACAGTTATTACCTTTGGTAATGGGCTTTTATTTCCAGTGGCATCAGCCGCTGCAATGACATCTGTGCGTTCAGAGCATTATGGCATTGCTTCTGGATTACTGGGTGCGATACAGTGTTTATTAGCTGCTTTTTCTAGTAATTGGGTGGGAAAACTATGCCAGGGCTCGGCGGTTTCGTTATCGTTTTTTATTGGGGCACTGATTTTATTTGGGTTTTGCAGCTATTTACTATTAGTTGTTTATAGACCCAAATCGGATATTAGTCTGACAGAGGATATCTGAGATGGTCTATAGTATGACAGCCTATGCGAATAAAAATATCTCATTGCCCGGCGGTTTTATTGCGCGTTGGGAAATTCGATCAACCAATCATCGCTATTTAGAAGTTTCTTTTAGGTTGCCATCTGCACAAGGGGATTTGGAATACCGCTTACGCGAAACACTTCGTCAAATCATTACGCGAGGAAAAATAGACTGCTTTTTAAGATTGGATGCTGCAGAAAATAATAAGCGCGATTTGAGGATCGATTTTAATTTAGTGGCACAATTAGTAGAAGCAAGCCAAAAAATCAGTGCTCGATTTCCAGTGAATGCAGAGATCGCTGTTTTTGATATTTTGCGTATGCCGTCTGTCGTTTCTTTACCAGAGGCGGATTTATCAGCTTTAGATATTGCTTTGCAAGAATCCTTCCTTATTGCATTACAGGATTTAACAGAAACACGTGCAAGAGAAGGCGAAAAATTAAAAGGCTATCTCGAGCAGCGGTTGGTTAAAATGCGTGAACGGTTGCAGTCGATTACAAATAGACGCTCAGAAATTGAAAAAACCATGCGCTCGAAATTTTATGAAAAAGTCGATGATTTAACAATGGAAACGGATAAGAGCCGTTTTGACCAAGCCGTTGCTAACCTGATTCAAAAAATGGATATTTCAGAAGAATTAGATCGGTTGGCAGCACATTTAACAGAAGTGGACCGCGTGTTAAAAGATGAGAAAATAATGGGTCGTCGATTGGATTTTTTAATGCAAGAATTAAATCGGGAATCTAACACATTAGGTGCTAAGGCGATTGATACTTTAACAGTGCAAGATGCTATTACATTTAAAGTGCTTATTGAAGAAATGCGAGAACAAATTCAAAATATTGAATAGTGGGTAGCAGGAGGAAAGCTATTTGTGAAAGGGTTATTATTTATTGTTTCAGCGCCTTCAGGCGCTGGTAAAACGACCTTGGTGAATGCTCTCATAAAATCACTTTCAACGGTTTCTATTTCTATTTCGTATACAACCCGGCAAATGCGGCTGCAAGAACAAGATGGGGTTGATTATCATTTTATCAGCTTAAATGAATTTGAAATGATGTTAAAACAGGGCGTTTTTTTAGAACATGCGAAAGTGTTTGGCCATTTTTATGGTACATCTCGATTATGGGTAGAGGAAACACTTAACCAAGGGCGAGATATTATTTTAGAGATTGATTGGCAGGGCGCAAAACAGATTCGCAAGCAATTTGCTGGAACCCAAAGTATATTTATTTTGCCGCCTTCTGTAGAAATACTGAAGGCGCGTTTACAAAAGCGGCATGCAGATAGCCTCGTTATGGTCGAAGAACGTATGTATCAAGCAAAAGAGGAAATGTTACACTATCAGGAATTTGATTATTTAATTTTTAATGATCAATTTGAAAGGGCTTTAGAAGACTTAAAGTCTATTATTCGCGCGCAGCAATTAGAGCAACATCGACATGCTGTTAGGAGAGCCGCCGCGATAAAATCTTTAATAAGTTAAATAACTTATAGACTATTGTGTCAGATCAAGAATATGATAGTAACCTGTGCTCTAATATTTGGTTGAGGTTTAAAATGGCGCGTATCACGATAGAAGATTGTTTAGAAAAAGTGGGCAATAAATTTAAATTAGTACTCATAACCGCAAGACGTGCAAGAAAATTGGCGTTGGGTGGCGTTGAGCCAATTGTTCCGTGGGAAAACGATAAAGCGACCGTTGTTGCACTTCGCGAAGTAGCTGCAGGACTTTCGACTGAAATGACTGCTGAGGAAGAACAGGTTGAATCAATTTGATGAGCTTTGTCATAAACTAACAAGCTACCTAGCAGAAGAACAAATTGTAGAAATTACCAAGGCCTATCTGCTTTCTTCAAAAGCGCATGAGGGGCAGCATCGTTACTCAGGCGAACCCTACATTTCACATCCCATTGCAGTCGCTAGAATGTTAGCTGATATGCATATGGATAAAGAAAGTATTATTGCAGCAATATTACACGATGTTTTAGAAGACACAGCCATAGATAAAACTACCATTGTTGAGCAATTTGGCGCAGAGGTCGCAGAACTGGTTGATGGTGTGAGTAAGCTTGAACAAATTAACTTTGAAAGTCGTATCGAAGCACAGGCTGAAAACTTACGTAAAATGATGTTGGCTATGACACGTGATATCCGTGTTATTTTGATAAAACTTGCTGATCGTTTACATAATATGCGAACGCTAGACGCAATGCCGCTTGATAAACGCCGGCGTATTGCTAAAGAAACGCTCGAAATTTACGCGCCGATTGCAAATCGTTTGGGAATGAACAATTTTCGCATCGAGTTTGAGGATATTGGATTTTCATTTTTATATCCGCTTCGATATCGTGTGCTTAAAGATGCTGTGCGCAAAGCAAGAGGTAATCGTAAAGAGCTTATTCAAGATTTAGAATCCAACATCAAAAATAGATTAGAACAAGAAAAAATCATCTCATTTAATATTATGGGGCGAGAAAAGCACTTATATAGTCTTTATAAAAAAATGCGAACAAAAGACCTTTCATTGTCAGAAATTATGGATGTTTACGCCATTAGAATTTTGGTTGCTACAGTAGATGATTGCTATCGTGTTTTGGGTGTTGTTCATAATACGTATAGACCGGTACATGGTAGATTTAAAGACTACGTTGCTATCCCAAAAGCGAATGGTTACCAATCGCTTCATACAACTGTGTTGGGTCCGTATGGTGTTCCTATCGAAATACAAATTCGTACAATGGATATGAATCGTATGGCAGAAAATGGTATCGCTGCGCACTGGTTATATAAATCTGCAGTAGGTATTACGGGAATAGCAGAATTGCGCGCAAGGGAGTGGCTGAAAAGCATTTTAGAAATTCAAAAAAATACGGGAAATTCGAAGGAATTTATTGAGCATGTGAAAGTTGATCTTTATCCAGACGAGGTTTATGTTTTTACGCCTGGGGGTGATATCCTTTCTTTACCGAACGGTGCTACTGCTGTCGATTTTGCTTATGCTGTGCATACCGATGTCGGAAATGCTTGTATTGCTGCTAAGATTGACAGACGCTTAGCGCCTTTAAGTTCGAAGCTTAATAGCGGACAAACAGTAGAAATTATTACTGCGTCAGGTGCACATCCTAATCCGGCTTGGTTAAGTTTTGTAGCTACTGGCAAAGCACGCAGCAACATTCGTCATTGGCTGAAAATGCAGCAAGTGAGCGAAGCAAGAATACTCGGTCAGCGTCTCATTGAACGTGCATTAATTTCATTATCTTTATCAGTAGGAGAAATTGATAAGGTTCGGATGAAAACCGTTTTACAAGAGTTAAATTTAGAAAGCTTTGATCAGTTATGTGAAGAGGTTGGGCTTGGTAATCAGGTTGCGCCTTTAGTCGTCAGGCGTTTAATGTCTGATTTGCCTGTCGAAGATTCGCATCTCATTTATCCCTTAGCTATCCGCGGTACAGAAGGGATGGTAGTTTCTTATGCAAAATGCTGTAGGCCGATTCCCGGAGATGTGATTATTGGATTTTTAAGTGCAGGTAGAGGTATTGTGATACACAGATCAGGGTGTAAGAATTTGATTGAAATGCAAAAATTTCCCGAAAAATATATTTTTGTACGATGGTCGGATAATATAACAGGCGAATTTCAGGTTGAATTACGGACTGAAGTTTTAAATAGGCGAGGTGTTTTAGCAATATTAGCAAATAAATTATCCGAAAATGAGGTTAATATCCAAAACGTGTATATTGACGAAGGAGACAGCCGTCATACTGTTATTACGTTTCTATTAAGCATGCAAAACCGCGATCATGTGGCGCGATTAATTCGACAATTGAGGCAAATAGAAATTGTAACACGCGTTGTTCGTGTTAAGTAAAAGGGGAGCTTATTCAGCATGGACCTAAATGAATATTTATCCAATTTAGATACTCAAACAGAGTCGATGATAGCGCAAATTACACAATGGGCTAATATCAATACCGGTTCTTTTAATGTGCCTGGTTTGGAACGGATGGCAGCTGTATTAGCACAGGCTTTTTCTGTGTTGAGGTGCGAAAGCAAAATATTTTCATTACCACCGATAGAACATGTAGATTCCATGGGCATCAGTCAGCGCGTTGATATAGGGCCTGCGCTGCGTTTTTGGAAACGTCCAGAAGCGCCTATTCAAGTACTGTTGGTTGGACACATGGATACCGTGTTTGAGGTAGAGCATCCTTTTCAAGTTGTCACTAGAGAGGATAAACGTGTTTTAAAAGGCCCTGGTATAACAGATATGAAAGGCGGCATTTGTATTATGTTAGAGGCTTTGAAGTTATTTGAAAAAAGTCCAAATGCAAGTCAATTGGGATGGGAAGTCATTATTAACCCAGATGAGGAAATTGGCTCGTTCGGGTCAGCACCGCTGTTAGCGGAACGCGCAAAGGTACACCATGTAGGATTGTTGTTCGAACCTGCCATGGATAATCAAGGCACATTAGCGGGTGAGCGCAAAGGTTGTGGTAATTTTGTTTTTGTTGTGCACGGGCGTGCAGCACATGCTGGGCGTGCTTTTAATGAAGGTCGCAATGCGATTACACTTTTGTCGGAAATTATTACACAGATTGATGCCTTAAACGAACAACGCGAAGGTGTTACTTTAAATGTTGGCCAGGTACAAGGCGGTGGTGCTACCAATGTTGTGCCGCCTTTAGCCATTTGTCGTTTAGACGTCCGAATCAAACATATGGATGATCATGCGTGGGTATTAAAACATTTGAATGCTATTACAGTCGCCGCCAATCAAAAAGAAGGGTTTAAAGTAGAATTAAAAGGCAGCTTTAATCGGAAACCCAAAATCCTTGCTGGCAAAACAAAAGCGCTTTACGATTTGTTAACAGAAGTTGGTCAAGAATTGGGATATCCAATTGCTTGTAAACCTAGCGGTGGATGCTGTGATGGCAATAATTTGTCGGATGCAGGATTGCCCAATATTGATACGTTGGGTGTTTGTGGGGGCAATATTCATAGTGATGAAGAATATTTATTAACAGACAGTTTAGTGCCGAGAGCGAAGCTAACGGCTGCGTTGTTGTGGCGTTTAAGTGAAGGCAAATTTAATGAGTATTTTTCTTGATCCAGGCAACGTAGCGATCCATCCAGCCTTGTAAAAATTGTTTTGTAGCAGCATTAATGATGTTATCTCCTTCATCAAACATGCCGTCTTTCACATGAATAAAAGCTTCTGGTTGCCCAAGTGTGGGGACATCTAAATAAGCGAGAATAGTACGCAAGTGTTGTTGTGCAACTGCAGTACCAATTGCTCCAACGGATGCGCCTAAAACGCCAGTAGGTTTGCCTGTCCAAGCGCTTTGCCCATAAGGGCGAGACGCGTGATCGATTGCATTTTTAAGCACGCCTGGAATAGAACGGTTGTATTCGGCTGTTACAAACAGGAGTCCATGTGAGGCTTTAATATCGCTTTTTAGCTGCTTAACAGATTCCGCCGGATTTGTATCCTCATCTTGGTTATAGAGTGGCAGATTGCCAATTTCAAGAAATTTGAAAGAAAACTCAGAAGGGGCTAGCTTCAAAATAGCACGTGCTAATTTACGATTTAATGAATCACGACGCAGGCTTCCAACGATAATGCCGATTTGATATTGAGACATGTGACTCTCCTATAAATAACATATTCAAGGTTTGTGAAAGAATCATTTCTTATATTGAAGCATGTATTGCGGGTGAGTGCAACTTTAAGAATTTTTAGAATTATGCTATCGTATTGAAGTGTTAAAGATAGTATGCATTTAACAAATGATACATGCCATAAATTAAATAGACATAAGAAAAGCCAGCCTTGCCAAACATCAACTCCGTACGCGGTGTCTTTCCTTTAAAGGCATGTGAAGCAGGATCATCAAATCCAAAATAGGCTTCTGTTTCCGTAATGATTCCTTTGTATTGTTTGAATACTAATATTTTGCTGCGTCTGTTTCTCTTTTAAATCCACATGCGGTATTAGATACAATTGGCGTTATTGGTACAAATTCGTTAAATTATGATGGACATCATAACTTACTGTTTTGTGTTGGTTGTATATTGGTTTCTTTTATCTGGTTTTTGGAGCGTTGTTTTTTATATTTTTTTGCAAATCATTGTCCTTGTTAGAAATATCTAAAACACTGATCGGATATATGGTTGACTTGCCTTACTTAAACCGGTACCTTGCTTAATAATACATAATTACAGGTAATTTTGATGATCAACTTTAAACGGCATGGTAAAAGTGCTATTAAAATAACTATTGTAGTCTTGATGATGTACACGTTTAGCATGAATACGTCTTTGTCAGCACTACAGGCAAGCCTTGTAAATAGTGATGGTTACGTCAATAAACACAACCAATATTTCAAACAAGAACCTTTTTTTGGCAGACTACGTAAGAATTTTAATCTTACAACACAATTTATGGACATGCGACATGTGCCAGAAGTTCAAAAACACTTTAAAAAATTTAACCAGTCAAAAAACGCATTTATAAAAACAACAATACTCGCACGCTCAGATTTATATTATATTCTTGAACAAGTAGAAAAACGCAAATTACCTGGAGAGCTTGTGTTGTTGCCAATGCTTGAAAGTAATCTCCAAACGCAAGCGATTTCCAATCGTGGTGCTGTTGGATTATGGCAATTTATGCCGGGAACAGCGAAACAGTTTGGTTTAAAATGGCATGCAGGATACGATGGTCGTAAAGATGTTAAAGCGTCAACTAAAGCGGCATTAAATTACTTAGAATATTTACACAAAAAATTTAATTACGATTGGATGTTGACATTGGCTGCTTACAATGCAGGAGAAGGTACCGTTGAGCGCGCTATTAAGCGTAACAAAAAAGCAGGCAAGCCAACCTCTTTTTGGTTTTTAAAGCTTCCAAAGCAAACGCGTGAGTATGTGCCAAAATTTCTTGCATTAACGCAAATGATACATTAACATCTTCTATTATGCCCATCAAAACAATTATACCCAGAACCCTTAAAGCCTGGTTAGATAAGAGTGAAGCATGCGTGATAGATGTGCGAGAACCGCATGAGTATCATGCTGCACACATTCCGGGTGCCATTTTAATCCCGCTTGCCATGCTTTCAATAGAACTGTTGTCAGATTATGCTGGTAAAAAATGGGTTGTGCATTGTCATTACGGTAAACGTGGTACACTAGCGTGCGAACGGCTTGTAACCGCCGATCCCGCCTTAGAAATTTATCACCTTGAGGGTGGTTTAGCGGCTTGGATAAATGCGGGATATACGACAGATTAAGCAATAATCATTTTTCAGTTTAAGTCTAAATCAGCGGTAAAAACTGCTGTTTTTTTTGATCGAAATAATTCATGATTCCATTGAACAAATTAAAATGCCATCCATGTAATGTGAGAGTTTTTTCTTCTACTTTTTGTTGAATCCAGGGAAAAGTCATTAAATTTTCGAGCGAACCAACGATCGATTCTTTTTCACAGCGTTCCACTTGATCTTCAATTAGCAAATCTGCCTTATCAGAAACAGCTGTATGAGAAGAGAGTTTAGCTAATTGCATCCATTTGGCGATAAATCCATTTGGATCAACGGTATTTTTTTCTAGAAGCGATCGGATGCCGCCACATTGGCTATGTCCTAGTACAATAATATGCGGAATTTTTAAATGACGAACGCCAAATTCTAAGGCAGCACTGGTTCCATGATAATGATAGTCATCTTCGTAAGGCGGCACTAAATTGGCAACATTTCTTACCATAAATAGATTACCAGGATCACAATCTAAAATGATGGCAGGATCAACGCGCGAATCAGAGCAGGCAATTACAATAGCAGTTGGGCGTTGGCCTTGTTCCGATAAGTGTTTGTACAATAAATGAGATCCGTTTTTAAAATTTTCGCGAAAACGGGCGTAGCCTGCGACTAATTTCTGAAATTCGATAGGCATATCTTACCTCAATACTAAAGTTTAAATGCCATTTTAACATATCTGAAGGCCACAAGTTAATTGCTTTTAGATAACTATTTAGATTAAGATACCGTTCATGAATACTATTCTAGTTGAAAACCTAAAAAAAAGTTTTTTAACACCTTTACCTTCAAGCGGATCTTTTGCGCACAAAATAAAAAACATGCTGCGCCCACGATATCAAACCATTACGGCAGTTAACAACATTTCTTTCCAAGTGCAGGCGGGAGAACGTGTTGCTTTTATTGGGCCAAATGGTGCAGGGAAATCGACTACCATTAAAATTTTAACTGGCATTATGCAGGCAACAAGCGGGCATGTTAAAGTATTGGGCAGTAATCCTGCAACAGATCGAAGATTTTTAGCCTATCAAATTGGTGCAGTGTTTGGTCAACGTTCTCAATTATGGTATCACTTGCCCGTTCAAGAAACGTTAACATTGTTAGCAGCGATTTACGATATTCCTGCAAAAGATTATCAGCAGCGTTTGAAGCATTTGGCTGAAAAATTTAGTGTAAGTTCTTTATTGGCCAAGCCAGTACGTCAATTATCGCTGGGCGAACGTATGCGTTGTGAGATTATCGCCAGCTTTTTACATAAACCGGCAGTTCTATTTTTAGACGAACCAACTATCGGATTGGATACGACTGCTAAAGCGATTATTCGTGATTTAATCCGAAAGCAATCTGAGCAAGAAGGTGCCACATTATTGTTAACTTCGCATGATACAGACGATATTAAAAAAGTCTGCGATCGTGTCATTATTATTGATCAAGGGCAATTATTGTTAGACGATAGCCTTAAAAATTTGCAAACCAACTATATTAAAAAAAGAGTCTTGTCTATTCTAACAGAAGAAGAGACAGTTTTTTTGAAAAAGCCGGGTATTTTAGTATTAGAGCAATCACCGCATTATCTCAGAATTGAAATAGACAGCATTCAGCATACGGTTGAATCTGTTGTTGCCGATTTATTAGAGACTTATACGCTTAAGGACCTCACCATTGAAGGTCCAGCTTTAGAAGCTATTATTCAGATGATCTATAACAATGGCAAAAATAAGTCATAAGTATTGGGCTAGTGTTGAGATTGCAATACATCATCAATTGGCGCAGCGCAGTCAATTGGTAGGCCGCTTTTTTTTATATTTGGTCATTGTTTATTTATTCCATCAGGTTTTTAATAGTGTACAAGCGCCATCCTCTCGCTTGTGGTATTTGGCAATTACGGAATGGATTGTTTTATCTGCGCCACCATTGGCGTTTCAATTAGCGGATGATATCAACAGCGGACAAATTGCTTACTTTATGTTACGGCCAATGCATTTTTTAAGCTTGAGGTTAATGGAATGTATTGGAACTTTTGCAGTGCGATTTATTTTGTTAGGAATCACTTGTGTTGGATTAGGACTTTATTTAACGCATTATTTTCCAACCGATATTTTAACTTGGCTGCTGGGGATTGGTTTTGGCATATTGAGCGTATTGCTTTATAACGCAATGTTGATATTAATCGGGCTATGCGCTTTTTGGATACGAGATATTAAAACGCTTATTTATTTAAATCTGACTGCAACCTTGTGTTTGGGTGGACTCATTGTTCCCCTTTCTTTTTATTCTCCCTTGGTAAAAACGATTAGTTTTTGCACGCCTTATCCTTGGATATTATGGTGGCCGGCGGAATTTATGACAGGTGGTCATGTGAGTATTTTTTTGGCATTAATCAGTTGGAGTGTATGGATGATTTTGTTATGGGGTATTATCATTTTTTTATACCGAAAAGGCATTCAATCATTTGTAATAGAAGGAGGGTAAATTGTTTCTTTTAAAGTTTTTGTGGCTCGCCATCAGTACGAATCTTAAGCTTTCTGTTGCACTACGAGGCGCTTTTTTTATTACTTTAATTGTAACAATTATTAAACAATTACTTTTTTTAATCGCCTGGAGCTTTTTTTTCGGGAAATATAAAATTGTTCAATGTTGGACCTTCGAACACATGATTTTAGGCTATGGCATTTTGTGTTTTGCAATGGGGTTTGTTGAAGCCTTTTTTTATGGCATAAAAGAATTACCTCAGATTATCGAAAATGGCCAGTTAGATACTTTTTTGCTGCAGCCTAAAAGCGTGATATTAAATGTTGCTTTATCTAAAGGCGATGTTTCAGCACTCGGAGAGGTTGTGACAGGTGTTTTATTAATTACGTATTCAGGATATTTTGCTGCTGCACCCATGATTGTCTTGTTATTGATGGTTATTACAACCTTTTGTATGTTTTCGTTATTATTATATTTAAGTTGCATAGCCTTTTTTATGCGAAATGCCTCTGATTTTATTAAAGAGTTAAATTTAAACGCCATTATTGTGGCGACACAGCCTAATGCAGCCTATCGCGGTGTATTTAAAATTTTTACATTTACTTTGTTTCCTGTGGGATTTTTAAGCTACTTTCCAGTAGAATATTTTAGAACAGGGCTGATGCATTATTTATTGATAACACTGGTGGGTACAGGTGTGTTTTTTGGTATAGCTTATGTGCTATTTAACTGCGGCCTAAAGCGTTATGAATCTGGCAATATGATGTTTACACGTCAATGAATTGAGGTTCTTTTTCTTTTAATATGTTAAATTCATGTCTTAACCTTTATTGAGTCTAGATATGGGTTTTTAAAATAATTAGTAAGATTTTACGTAGAATTAAGGCTATTGTAAATTCTTTGGAGTTAAATCCCCCCGCCATTGCTCGCGAAGCTCGCACGGCTTCCCCCCTTTTTCAAAAGGGGGGTAAGCGCCTTGCCTCTTTTATGGCAATAATAATTTTCTCTATTACCTTTGGAAGTGAATTGTTCACCTGAGAATTACTAAATCGTAGAACTCTCAATCCTAACTCTTTTAGAACAGCGTCTCTGAATTGATCTTGTTCCAGGCTTTCCTCTTGCAGATGTTGTGCTCCATCGATTTTTATAACTAAACTAACAGCAGGTGCATAAAAGTCAACGATATAAGAACCAATGGTTTTTTGTCTATAAAATTGAACATCAAACAATTTTTTTCTGCGCACGGCAGACCAAACTAATTTTTCTGTTGGAGTCATGTTTTTTCGTAATTCTCTTGCGGTTGTTTTTAAGTTAGTGTTATATAGTTTCATTGCATTTTTCAGATAACGGTTAGCTGTCCCCCCTTTGAAAAAGGGGGGAAGCCGTGCGAGCTTTGCGAGCAATGGCGGGGGGATTTTAACCTAGACATTTGCAATAACTTCAATTTTTAGTTTATAGGACCTTTCAAGCCTTTTCGAATCAAGAAACTAACGTAATAAGCATTGATTAAGCTTCATATCTTAATTTTCCACTTTTTCCAGTCTTAATAGTTTTTTCGCGTGTTCAATTTTTTCTGTCCAGGCAGCTTTGAAAGAACATTCATCGATCAGTTGAGATGTATAGTGTTCTGCCCCTCTATAAACAATTCCCGTAAACTGAATTGTTGGATCAAAATCAGCTAGAGCCTTTTCAACATCTATAACATTGTGCTCTCTGTCATCAACAAAAATAATAGCGTTCGGCCTGTAATCAATGTGCTTTAAAAAAGCAACTAAAGCGGCGCCTTTATGATCGCCATTAGCAGACAGTATACCCTGTTTAAATTCAGGATAATGGCTGCGGTAAGGTTTTACCTCATTAAGAACGATAGATTTCACGACTGAAAAACTAGCAGAAAAATCAATGCCCACTGATTTAAGTTGTTTTGCACGAAACAAAATAGGATCAGTGGTATCATCCCATTTCCCTGTTAACGTACTGGTTAAAGCAATCAGTTTAGGTACTTTTTTACGAATTTCTGTGATTATCCGGGGCGTGTCTGTTTCAACAAGTATAGGCTGTCCTGCTTTTAAGGTGAGCATTAGTGTCATATCTTTTTCTAAAGGCGTTAGCGGTTCTAGCAGGGTTTTGAAAATAGCTTTATGTTGCTTCATGTTTGCCATTTGGAAAGCGGGCACAGAAGGTTGAATAAGCACCATATCGATATCGAATAGTCCCAGCGGTTCCTTTGTGGATTGTTCAAAGATATTTTGTATGGCCTTCATCGAGGTTACAGTCATTGTTTTACAAAGAGCCATACTAGGTGCTAGTATTAGACCTAGAATCAATAAAAAACGCATCATTTTCATTCTCTCCTTCTTTAACCATCTTTTTTGTTCTTTCCCAACAATTAAGTAAAACATCTAAAGGTTTGTTTTTTAAGTCTGGCAGCCCATATTGTCATCATATTCCTTCACATCATCCACAACCATGATTAATATCCTTGGTTAACATAAGATAAAAACTGGTGTAAAATAAGTAAAATTTTACAATACGGCAAAATATTAAGATAGGTATAGAAACCACTAGAATTTGGATGACACAAGCCGGTATATGGAAACCAAAAGTTTCTCAAAGTAAAGATTGTACATCCACCAAGAGCACGCCGTCATTGTTATGGCGATTTGATTCAGATTGATGGCTCTCCATTCTCATGTTGAGATTTTTTAATGCTGAAACAACCGTTGCTTATTTCGAAATGGTTAAGCTATATCTTGCTAAGTATGAAAAGCCCGTATCATTAAGCCAAAGGTCGCGTTGAACGATGTAATAAAACGTTACAAGATCGTTTAGTGAAAGAATTGCGCTTGCAAAATATTTCAACCATGGAGGAAGGAAATAAATTTAAGTTGCATGGCCTGTATAGACTATACTGTATAGGATATAAAAAAATAATACAAAAGAGACTATATTTTAAATAGAATATGTTGAAATTGGAGAAAGATAATGTCGACACCTGTACCGTTATTACTCAAAGATACTAAAAAAATTGAGCTTGATCCCAGGCTGTTTGCGCACATACACCAAGATCATCGTTTATTGGGTTCTCATTTGCAGGGTAGTCAGTTTAATGTAACTGCACGTTATGTTTTAGAAACTTTAGAACATTTTTCAAATAATGACACGAGTGGTTCTATTACTGAAACATTGATGGATAGAACAGAAAATAAAGCGACATTAGAAAAAGTCATAGCGCAGTTTCAAATATTGATGAGTATAGAATCAGAGGTAGATGTGGCGCAAAAAATGGTCCAAGGCAGCTACATTTTACATTGGGGCAGTGAAGAGCAATTTTTTGGAAAATCTGAGAAAGAGAGGGAAAGAGAGCGTGTCCCTTTAGTACTTTTAGACGCACAAAACAAACCCACAAAATTATGGATCTATCAAAAAGGCAAAAATAGAATTGTTGAAATAAAAGACTACCCTGAAGAACTATTAGTTTTTATCGCACAAAACAAAGATAAAAAAGTTGATCAGTATAGTCATTACAATAATACAACTTTATGGACGGGACACCCTGTTTTTAAGTGGTTAACTTCGTTGTGGCAGACACCGCTATTAGAAAAACCCCATGTTGGTTCACTAAAAGCCTTTCAGGAAAAATGTATAGAACCTACAGCGAAGTCTATTTTTGAAAAGCTTGAAATACAAAATAATATTTTAATGCCGGGTGGTTGGGATGGCAGCGATGCAGGTACACCGGGCCATGCTATGATTTACCAATTTATAAAAAATCCGGATGGTTCTTATAATTTTATTGTCTACAATACAGGCGCAGGCATTAAATACCATAAGACGATTTCTAAAGCAAAAGATAAGTATGTTCCATTGATGGCATATAATATTCCAGCTGATACAAAGCCCGAAGAAATAAAGAATTTTATAACACATTTACTAACGCCGCTCATTGCACCATTTTTAGAAACGATGTATAAAGAAGTAGGGTATGGCTCTGATCCAAGCTGGGAAGCAAAAAAAATATACAATGAAGAGCGTGTTTATAAGGAAATAATTCAAAATAACATTCCAGCAGGCTCTGTAAAAATAGATAATCCTATTAGTGCTATTCATTCCAAAGAAGCTAGAGAAATTTTTACACAAGGCCAACTGTCGGGTACTTGCGCAATGCGTGTTTTAATGCCGTTTTTAAAAGTTAATATGGGGGCTGATAATTTTCGTGAGTTTCAATATGCATTTGATCTTAAATCGCTGCAAGATTATTTTGAAACACAAAAGCAAAAACATGATCTAGGGCAACCCACTAATCTTCATAATCCCATGGTGAAGAGACAATTGCTACAAGCTATTAGACGTTCTGTTATTAAAACGGGAAAGTTGTCAAAACGATATAAGCAGGGGGTAGATAAAGAAACAGTGATATCCAAAGAAAAATCAGAAGAAATATTAAGTTTTCTGATGGGGATGGAAAATGAATTGAGAACACTGTCAAAGATCGCTCAGAAAGCGAAAGAACCAGAAAAAGGGATGTCTTTAGATAGCTTAAGTGTTAGTCAGGATTCGCATATTTCGAGTGATGATAGAGAAATTTGGTTGCTGTTTGAGGGTGCAGGTAGCAAAGAGATTAAAGATATTTTTGACGATAATGCGAAGTATTTGATATCCCGTATTTTGGCGGACACAGAATACTATGATAGCGCTGGTAATTTTTCCATGTTAATAAAGCCGCAAATTGTTGTGCTTCAAGTCAAAGATGGTTTTCAAATCTGTTATAAAAAAAGAGGGGATACAGAAGTTAATGCAATCATTATTCAAAATGATAAAGAAAATGGAGAATTATTTTCTTTGCTTTTACAACAAGAAAATTACTTAATTAAAAAAGACAATCAAAATAGAGCGAAAATTTATGATTTGGTTTTTAAAATTGTGAGACAAAACAGTGGTGTAGTTGATCAGCTAAACACAAGCCTTATCAATGACTCTAACCTAAAAACAGTCGTAGAAGAGAAAACAGCAGCCGAATTGCCAGTACTCAAAGCAGAAACCTATGTCGATAAACCCTTTGAATATTTAAAAGATTGTTACGAAGTTGTATCGCAAAATGATGCAGAGGGTTATAACGAAGCAGTTTTGGTACAAATTGAAAATTTTTTCCTTAGTTTTCCACTTAGTAGTAAAGCAGAACTTGAGGCGTATTTGAAAAATGTATCCGTAGAGCAAGCCCAAGAGGCATTAGCTTATGTACAGCATATCTTAAGAATTTATGGTAAAAATTGCGGAAAATTAAACCCATATCCCAGTGCTGCCCAAACCATTACAAGTTATACAGCGTTGTTGATAGCGAGTTGTGTTGCCAATCGGTTGTATGATAATCATCCAACTTTTCAAAAGTTAACAGCTCAAGTTTTACCAAAAGAAGGATTTTTAGCAGGTATCAATTCTAATAGCTTTGATCCTCGTTTTGATCAAAGACTTGCAGAATTGTATAAAATAAACAGCGAAATGCGAGGCGATAAAGAATTTGAATGTGAAGAGTTGGATTATTACGATGTTGCATTTTTGAAATATAGATCATT
The DNA here is from genome assembly GCA_044225595.1 of Gammaproteobacteria bacterium. Lineage (GTDB taxonomy): Bacteria > Pseudomonadota > Gammaproteobacteria > UBA6186 > Azoamicaceae > CADEGZ01. Next base: position 938 of record JBGAIG010000001.1, on the reverse strand, counting down.
GGAAGATAAGGGGCTTGCCGATTTAAAAGGTCAGTATAACAGTTCCACAGATGAACAACGTCGCCATTTACAGGAAGCGTTGAAGGGAAATGATAAGATTAGTTTAAGTGCTCAAACAAAAAAAGATTATGATAATTTTTTACAATTGAAACAAATACAATACGAGTGCAAGGGTATTGAAAATGCAGAATATAATTATTTCAATGTTGTCACGACAGCTGTTAAAAATAACGAAGACGCTATGCGTCTTTCTAAGTTAAAATGTAATAATCAGTCATGGAAATTAGATTTTACAAGATTTACAGTTGAAAACGAAGAATTTTTAAAAAAAGATGAATTTTTATACAAATTTGAAACATCGAATATTAGAGAAAACCCACTTACATTAGAAAAATTTTATAAAATTAAAAACGATTATATTAAAAAAATGCTACTAAAAAAAGATATAAAGAGCAGTAATGCTGTTTTAGTTGAGCATCAAGAATATATCAGTAAGCATAAGCCTAATGAATATATATCAAGAATATTACCCTTTACAAGACAAGAATCAGGTTGCAGCGTTGCTATTACCAAAGATTTTTTTGAGTCAAATTTTGACTTGTTAGACAAGCACGATTGGCAAGTAGTATTGCTAGCCAATTTATTTTCCCCGGCCATATTAGAAAAACAACTATCGAACGATAGATTTTTTGTAAAAAGATTGCAGCAATTTTTAGAAGAAGCCTCTCGATATTATTCAAGAGATGAGAATGCGCTTTCAGAGGGAGCCATGTTTGTTTTTGAATTACAGTATTTTTTATGTATGCGCCTGAAAATACCACCTGTTAAATTAAGAAGTGTTTAATACGGCTTTAGCAAGTAGAATCTGCTCTTCAGCAAATGCTTTTAGTTGAGCCAAATCAATTTTATGCGGCAACAAAGTCATCGGATCGATAGTT
>JBGAIG010000028.1:0-19060 GCA_044225595.1 Gammaproteobacteria bacterium | reverse complement strand
AACGCCACATGGGAATCAGCTATTGACCCTGTTAGTGCGCTTGCAACCGTCTGCAATTCAAAGCTACCCGTTACGCCATAAAACAACGATATGCCATACAATAAAAAACCTGAAGCTAGCGCGCCCATTACGAAATATTTCATCGCCGCTTCTGAAGCAAAACTGTCTTTTTTAATGATAGGGATCAGGGCATACAATGGTAAAGCAAACAGTTCAATACCTAAATAGAGGCTTAAAAAACTGCGTGCGGAAATCAAAACCATCATACCAAAAATCGAAAAAAGACAAAGCGGAAAGTATTCGTTTTTATAGGCAGCGCTTGAAAAAATAAACTGCTTAGAATATAAAAATACAAAAAAACCAATCAAGGCAATACTGCACTTTAAGACATTGGCAATATTGTCTACAACAAACATCTCGTTAAACACCGTTTTTGGTGTTTCACCCATCAGATTAGCTGTAAAGCATAAAATCCCGATTAGCGTGACTTGTGTTAAAAAATAAGTGATTATTTTTGAAAAACGAGGGACAAACAAATCAATCCCTAAAATCAATATTGTCATTAGAAGCAGCCAAACTTCGGGCAATATAGGGGTCAATTCTGAAAGCGCTATCACATTACCCTTCCTTTGTTAAATTTTTGAATGTAAAATCTGCGACACCAGATGTTCTGCAGAAGCCTGAATAATATTTAACAATGGCGAAGGCAAAAGTCCTAAGGCTAAAATAGCCACTGCCAAAGCAGTCAGCATTGTTTTTTCCGTTAAATTCAAATCTTGTAAAGCCAACACGCCCGATTGCTCCGCAGGCCCAAATACCACGCGTTTTGTCATCCATAAAGTATAAGAAGCACCTAAAATTAACAGGGTCGCGGCAAGTGCTGCAATCCAAAATTGTGCTTTAAAAGCACTTAAAATAATTAAAAATTCGCCGACAAACCCCGATGTTCCGGGCAAACCCACATTCGCCATGGCAAACAAGACAAAAAAAGCGGCAAAAACCGGCATGGTATTTGCAACACCGCCATAATCTTTAATTAAACGCGAATGTAAGCGATCATATAACACACCCACACACAAGAAGAGTGCCGCAGAAACAAATCCATGGGAAATCATCTGTACCATCGCCCCTTCTATACTTAAGATAGCGGTCTCTGTATCGTTACTATTCGCTATAATTGAAAATGTCAGAAAAAACCCCAGTGTTACAAAGCCCATATGCGAAATAGAAGAATAGGCAATTAATTTTTTCATGTCTTGCTGCACTAAGGCGACAAAAGCAATATAAACAATCGCGATTAACGATAAAACTATCATGCCACTTGAAAACACATAACAAGCATCTGGCGTAATCGGCAGCAAAAACCTTAACAGTCCGTATCCACCCATTTTTAATAAAATGGCTGCCAAGACTACAGAGCCGCCCGTGGGCGCTTCTACGTGTGCATCTGGCAGCCAGGTATGTACTGGCCACATAGGTACTTTCACAGCAAATGCTATTAAAAATCCAAAAAATAACCATTTTTGAATCTCTAAACTTAAGGGTAATTGATGAAAAGTTAAAATATTAAATACAGCATTTGGTTCAATGCCTGCTGTATTTTTAGCTAGCAGCTGCAGATAAATAATTGCAACGAGTAACAATACAGACCCTAAAAAGGTGTACAGGAAAAACTTCATGGTTGCATAAAGACGGTTTTTGCCACCCCATAAGCCAATAATTAAAAACATAGGGATTAACATGGCTTCCCAAAAAACATAAAACAAAATCGCATCTAGAGCGGCAAAAACACCGCACATGAAGCCTTGCATCATTAAAAATGCAGCCAAATAGGCTGAGTTTATTTTCGGCTGAATCGATCGATAGCTTGCTAAAATAACCAAAACCGTCATAAAACAGGTTAATACAATTAAAGGCGCAGAGAATCCATCTATCCCTAAGGTGTAAAAAATGTTTAAGGCAGGCAGCCAAGGTAAATGCTCTTGCCATTGCATCTCGGGAGTATTCAGCGCAAAGCCTTTCATTAAAAATACACATAATCCTAAGCTAATCAGCGCAATTAGCATGGCGAACAAGCGTACTTGACGATATTGTTCGGGTTTAAAAAGGAAGCATAAAATACCACCAATGATTGGCGTCCAAATTAAGAGACTTAATAATGGAAAGTGCATTATTTAATCCCCATGATAATGCCGATTAAAAACAAAAAACCTACAATCATCAAAAACACATAATGGTATAAATACCCAGTCTGCATCCGTCTAAATGTTTGTGAAAGCCGCCCAATGGCATGTGCTAGCCCATTCACGCCAAAGCCATCAATTAAACAAACATCAAAAAACCGCCAAAGCAAAGTTCCTAAGCCCCGCGCACCTCGAGCCAACACCCATTGATTAAAAGCATTAAAACCATACTGTATTTTTAATAGACGATATAAAAATCCGAATTGTTTTTGAATGATGGTAGGTATACTCGGAAACCGAATATAAGAAAACCAAGCGGTTAAAATCCCAGCGATACCCAACCAAAAAGGCGCCGAACGAAGCCCATGGAACGTCATGCCTATCGTGCCGCCCATCGTTTTAAATTCTCTCGCTAGCACGCTAAGTCCATCGTGGAATTTGTGTATCACTATCGCCTCTTTAAAATAATCGTGCAATAAAGGCGTCACTAACCATCCACCTGCAATCAGCGAAGGAATCGCTAATAACACGAGGGGCATCCAAATAATGGCTGGGGATTCTTGTGCAGAATGATGGGCGTTTTTATGAAAAACAACAAAAAACAATCTGAAAGTATACAATGCGGTAATAAAGACACTGCCCAAAACAACGCAATATGCAAATCCTGCTGCAGGCAAATGTGATAATTTAACCGCTTCAATGATCAGATCTTTAGAATAGAATCCTGAAAATAAAGGAAACCCAACCAATGCTAAACTGCCAATCAGCATGGTGATATAGGTGATGGGCATTTTTCGTCTTAAACCGCCCATTTTCCAAATATCTTGCTCGTGATGTAAAGCCAAAATGATTGAACCTGCACCTAAAAATAATAAAGCCTTAAAAAAGGCATGCGTGCTTAAATGAAAGATGCCAATTGGGTAAGCTGAAACGCCCATCGCTGTCATCATATAACCCAGCTGTGATAAGGTAGAATAGGCAATAATGCGTTTAATATCATTTTCTACAACGCCTACTAAACCCATCAATAAACAAGTCACAGATCCGACAACTAAGATAAAATTTAAAGCCACATCGGAATATTCAAACAGAGGCGACAATCGTGCTATCATAAAGACCCCTGCTGTTACCATCGTCGCCGCATGAATTAACGCAGAAATCGGTGTCGGGCCTTCCATGGAATCTGGCAGCCATACATGCAAAGGCATCTGTGCAGATTTACCCATAGCGCCCACAAAAAGCGCGAGACAAATAAAGGTCATCATAGAGACATTTTCGCCAGAAAACACAAAAGCTTGTTTTAGCAAGGCAAGATGAGAAACTTGTGAAAATATCAACGCATAATCTAAAGTGCCAAAACAATAAAATAAAGCAGCGATGCCCAGTATAAACCCAAAATCACCCACACGATTTACAATAAACGCTTTTAAGTTAGCTGCAACGGCTGTTTTTTTATTAAACCAAAAGCCAATCAGCAAATAGGACATTAAGCCCACCATTTCCCAGCCAAAAAATAGCTGTAGAAAATTATTGCTCATCACCAGCATTAACATGCCAAATGTAAAAAGCGAAATATAACAAAAAAACCGCTGATATCCTGGGTCTTGACGCATGTACCCTACTGTGTAAATATGCACAACCCAAGAAACAAAGCTTACAACAGACATCATTAAAACGGTTAGCCGATCAATTAAAAAACCAATTTGAAAATCGCTCTGCCCGCTTTTGCCCCACGTATATAAATTAAAATTAAACGACGTCGTGTCTCCTACATATAAAACATATAAAAGATAAAGTGATAACATTAAAGAAAAGCTTATCCCAAAAATCGTGACATAATGCGCGCCTTTAAGACCAATGCTTTTTCCACCTAAGCCTGCAATCAATCCGGCCACTAAGGGAAGAAAAACAACAGCCAAACAAAGCGTCTTTATGTTCACCATGGTTATCCTCTGAGAGAATTCATTTTTTCAACATTAATTGTCTTTTTCTGCCTAAACATGACGACCAAAATCGCAAGCCCTATGGCTGATTCTACCGCAGCAACGGTTAAAATAAAAAAAACAAACACCTGACCCATCATATCTTGTAAAAAATGTGAAAAAGCAACGAAATTCGTACTGACAGAAAGCAAAATTAATTCAAGACAGAGCAATAAAATAATGACATTCTTTCGATTAATAAAAAGCCCCGCCACACCAATGCCAAAAAGAATAGCACTAACAATCAGATAATCGGATAATACAATCATACATCGCTCCGCAGTTGCACTCTATCCGCCTTGTCTACTTTCAACTGATCAGTTGGGTTTGGCGCAATTGTGCCACGTCTTCCCCTAAAAGTTAAACTAATAGCAGCAATGATAGCGACTAAAAGGAGCACACCTGCTAATTCTAATGGATAGAGAAAATGGGTATACAAAAGGATGCCTAACTGTTCAACATTGCTCATACGAGCAATCTTTTCAGCCGGAATAGAAACAACATCGGTACCAAACTGCTTTTCATTCACCGTAAATACTAAAACAATGACCATAAGCCCCGCAATTAAAAGGCCTAAAGGTAAAATTCGTGCAAATCCTGCTCGAACAGCAGCGAATTCAATATTGAGCATCATCACCACAAATAAGAACAGTACCATAACAGCACCAACATAGACTAACACCAAAGTTACTGCTAAAAATTCTGCTTTCAGTAATATCCAAAGGCCCGCTGTTGCAAAAAAAGTTAATACGAGAAAGAGTACAGCACGTACAGGATTTCTAGCAATAACCACCATAAGGGCTGCAAAAATGGCTAATGCAGAAAATGCATAAAATATAAGCGGTTGAACGTTAGCGATACTGTGCATCTTTTGCCCTATCTACTGCTATTTCTGATTCATAACGATCGCCAATTGCCAAAAGTTTGGCTTTGGTTAAAATTTGCTCTCCGCGATTCTGAAAATGGTAATTCGAAATGCCGGTTTCTACAATGGCATCCACAGGACAAGATTCTTCACAAAAACCGCAATAGACGCATTTGAACAAATCAATTTCATATAAAGTTGTGCGCCGAGAGCCATCCTCTCTAGGTGCAGCTTCAATGGTAATGGCCAATGCTGGACAAACCGCTTCACATAATTTACAGGCAATACAACGTTCTTCACCATTCGAATAGCGGCGTAACGCATGAATGCCTCTAAATCGAGGAGAATAAGGCGTCGTTTCTTCAGGATATTGTATCGTTATTTTTCGCGCAAAAAAATGCCTGCCGGTTAATTTTAGACCCAACAGCAACTCCCATAGCAAAAAACTTTTTAGATATTTTTGTATGCCTTTTCGTATTTTCAATCTTTATCCTCTTTTAAAACCACGGTTTAACACCCGCTTTTACCAATATTGCAACAACCACTATCCAGACTAAAGTAACCGGTATAAAAATTTTCCATCCTAAACGCATAATTTGATCATAACGATAACGCGGAAAAGTCGCTCTAAACCACAAAAACAAAAATAAAAAGAAACTGACTTTTAACATAAGCCACACAATGCCAGGTACCCACAAAAATGCTGTCTCAAGCAAGGGTATGCCCTGAAATGGCGATAGCCATCCGCCGAAAAAAAGCAAGGTCACTAAAGTAGAAACTAAGACCATATTGGCATATTCTGTTAAGAAAAAAATAGAAAAAGCAATTCCTGAATATTCCACATGAAAACCTGCGACAATTTCTGATTCACCTTCTGCAACATCAAAAGGCAAACGATTGGTTTCGGCAACTGCAGAAATCCAATACACCACACATAAGGGTAATAATGGCAGCCAAAACCAACATAACACGCCACCGCGCTGTGCGAGGACGATATCGGATAAATTCATGCTGCCCGCTGCAATTAAAACACCAACCAAAGCAAAACCCATGGGGATTTCATAAGAAATAATTTGCGCAGCCGATCGCAAAGTCCCTAAGAATGCATATCGCGAATTAGAGGCCCAACCTGCAATCACAATGCCATACACCGCCAAAGAAGTCATAGCCAATAAATATAATAAACCAACATTAATATCTGCCAATATAAGCCCTTGATCAAAGGGGATTACAGCCCACGCGGCTAAAGCAGGTGCCAGAGCTAACACAGGCGCAACCATAAAAAGATAATGATTTGAACGATGTGGTAAAATGATTTCTTTAAAAAGCAATTTTACTGCATCGGCAATGGGCTGCAGCAAGCCATAAAAACCAACACGATTAGGTCCTAACCTGTCTTGCATAAATCCTATCAGACGACGCTCTGCTAACGATAAATAGGCCGCAATTAATATCAGCGATAAGATAATCGCGGCTATTTTAATTACAATCCAGCCTATCGTTAACAAGTGCTCAAACATCTTTGGTTCCTGTCTTTTGTACTAATGTTTGTTGCAATGATTTCGCTCGTCGTACTAAGCCATCGATTGCATAAAGACCCACTGGCGAAATAGACTCTGCTGTATTTTGCTTGCCTTGTAACAGCTCGGTCAATTGTTTTGAATTGCTCAATACTTTTTCAAAGTCTAATTCAAAATCTAACATTTTACTTTTGACTAAGTGTGCAATTTCTTCAGTGCTTTCGTATTTAAAATCTTCCAAATCTAATAAATTGCCTAGTACTCTTAAAATTTTCCATGCAGGACGGCTATCACCCATGGGTCGCACCGCTGCTTTAAAAGATTGCCATTGACCTTCGCAATTGACAAATGTGCCTGCCGTTTCGCTAAAAGGCGCCATCGGTAACAACAGATCGGCTGTTTCTAATAATGCTTGGCTTTCAAAAGGTGTGATTGCTGTCACAAAATCGGCTGCTGTTAAGGCTGTCATTGCTTTATCAGGATGCACACAATCCAAATCTGGCTCCATATTTAACAGCAAATAGGCTTTTAGATTTTTATGCCACATTTGATGTGCATCTAAGCCAGCTTCTTCTTGTGCGATTTTTTCGCCGCCCGGTAAACGATGCGGCACACATCCAGCCAACCACGCACCCGCTGCATTCGCGCCATCGCTTAACAGACCCACTTTTGCACCTATTAATTGCGCAATCAGATTCGAAAGCGTTTGCAGCACAGAATATGCGGGGTGATTAATAGCCAAGGCGCCCATTAAAATCAACTTTTTAACGGAGTCTGACTTATTTTTTGCCATACGATCCATTAAATATTTTGCCATATCTAGATCAACAGGCAGTGGTTCGACGGCTTTAAGCCATGTGCCTGCACTTTCTGCAGCATCTGACAATGACAAGTTGCTTGCTTTCATCAGATCTAAGATTGCTTTTAGAAGCCGCTGAAGTCCTAACACTAAATCATTATCAGGTAAAATAGATTTTTTAGTTACCTCAAAATTAAAATTAAAGTCAATTGGGTTTACAACTAAAATTTTTCCGCCATTTAAACACATCTTCCGCAATTTTAAACTTAATATAGGCTGTTCTTGACGTACAAAAGAACCAATCAATAAAACAACCGCTTGCTGATCAATTTCCGACAAATGGATACCCATATTGGGAAACAAGGGGGCTATGGCTTGATCGTCAAAATCTTGCTGCCGCAAACGATGATCAATATTTTGAGAACCCAAACTACGCATTAATTTTTGTAATAAATAGGCCTCTTCTATTGTCACATTGGGAGAGGCAAGCGCACCCAAATTTGTTGTGCCTTCTGATTCTTTGATTTCTCGTAATCGCTTTGCAGCATAAGATAAAGCGGTTTCCCAAGAAACTGTCGTCCACTGCCCTGCCTGTTTTAGCTTTGGCGCTGTTAAACGCTCTAGATGATACAATCCTTCATAGCTATAACGATCTCTATCCGACAGCCAAACTTCGTTAATCAATTCATTTTCTTTCGGCACAACCCGCATAACACGATTTTGCCGCGTATGGATAAAAAGATTAGAACCAATGCAATCATGTGGCGAAATACTTGCCGTTTGCTTTAACTCCCAAGCACGCGCGGTAAAACGATAAGGCTTTGAAGTTAAAGCACCTACCGGGCACAAATCAATGATATTTCCAGATACTTCCGACACAAGACTTTGCTCAATATAAGTACCGATTTCTGTACATTCGCCTCTACCTGTTGCCCCTAATTCACGTACACCCGCAACTTCTGTACCAAAACGTACACAGCGTGTACAGTGAATACAACGTGTCATATCGGTACTAATTAAAGGCCCCAGATTTTTATCTTTAACAACGCGTTTTCCTTCGGTATAACGAGAAGTATCATTCCCATAGCCAACGGACAAATCTTGTAATTCACATTCACCGCCTTGATCACAAATGGGGCAATCTAACGGATGGTTAATTAATAAAAATTCCATCACGGATTTTTGTGCACGCAAAGCCATGGGGGACCGTGTCCATATTTTCATACCTTCTGTAACGGGCGTTGCACACGCGGGTAAAGGTTTAGGTGAACGTTCTACTTCAACTAAGCACATGCGGCAATTCGCTGCAATAGATAATTTTTTATGATAACAAAAACGTGGAATTTGAACGCGCATGCTGTCAGCGACTTCGATAATCATTGAACCCGCTTCGGCTTCTACTTTTTTTCCATCAATTTCGATAAATGGCATTCACAAAATCCTCACGAAAATACTTCAAGAAACTTTGAACAGGCATAGCGGCCGCATCACCCAAAGCACAAATTGTTCTGCCCGCAATGCCTCCTGCAATATCCAATAATTTATCAATATCTTCCGGTTTTCCTTCGCCCGATGCAATCCTATGAATAATGCGCGACATCCAGCCAGTCCCTTCTCTACAGGGTGAGCACTGGCCGCAAGATTCTTCAGAATAAAAATGCGCAAGTCGCGCAAGCACTTTAACCATATCAGTCGAATCGTCCATCACAATCACAGCACCCGACCCTAACATGGAACCCGCTTTACTAATGGCATCATAATCCATTGTTAAACTGGACATCATTGCTGCTGGTAATACCGGCGCAGACGAACCGCCAGGAATAACGGCCTTTAATTGTCTACCACTACGTACCCCCCCTGCCATCGCTAATAACTCTAAAAAAGGGATACCCAACGGTACTTCATAATTACCCGGCTGATTAACATGACCCGATACACTAAAAATTTTACAACCACCATTGTTTGGTTTACCCAATTCTAAAAACCATTTGCCGCCATGCTGTAAAATAACGGGTATAGAAGCCAGGGTTTCAGTATTATTAATGTTCGTCGGACAGCCATAAATACCGTGGTTTGCAGGAAAAGGCGGTTTAAATCGTGGAAAGCCTTTTTTGCCTTCCAGTGAATCCATGAGGGCTGTTTCTTCGCCGCAAATATAAGCGCCTGCGCCCAATACCGAATGGCATTCGAAATCAATGCCCATTCATAAAATATTCTGCCCCAGCAATCCTAAATCTCTTGCTTCTTTTAAAGCATTTTCAACACGTTCAAAAGGCAAATTAAATTCACCGCGAATATAATGATACCCAACAGTTGCTCCTGTGACATAGCCTACTATCATTATGCCTTCTAAAACCTGATGTGGATTGTAGAGCAAGATATCACGATCTTTAAAAGTACCCGGTTCTCCTTCATCCGAGTTACAGACAATATATTTTTGTCCAGGGGCACTTCTGGGCATAAAGCTCAATTTTAAACCAGTTGGAAAACCTGCCCCCCCTCTTCCTCGTAAGGCGGATAATTTTAATTCATTAATAATACTTTCGGGTTTTATTTTTTCTTTTAAAATTTTTCGCCAAATGCTATAACCACCCACACTTTCGTAGGTTTTTAAAGACCAAGGCTCGGGTAAATGACGTGTTCTAAAACAAACTTCATTACTCATTTTGCCTATCCCGTAATGTCTCTAAAATAGCGTCTATTTTTTCAGGGGTAACTTTTTCATGATACACACAACCGATTTGCAGCACCGGCGCCCCGCCGCAAGCCGCTAAACATTCAACTTCTTTTAAGGTAAATTGACCGTCTGACGTTGTTTCCCCCAAATTAATTCCTAAGCGTTTTTTAAGATGTTGAACAATACTCTCTGAATCACACAGCATACAAGAAACATTTGTGCAAACAGAAATTTTATGTTTTCCAATCGGTTTTAATTCAAATAAGCTATAAAAAGCTGCCACTTCATATACCGCAATTTTAGGCATACCCAAATAAGCGGCAACTGCATCCATCAAGCTTTCGCTCAACCAGCCTTTATTTTCGGCTTGCACAATTTTTAAAGCATAAAGTACGGCTGATTGACGTTGATTGGCTGGATATTTTGTGAGCCATTGATCGATGTCTTTTTTTGTTTTATAACTTAAGATCGAAAGTATCGTCACCGATCAATCTCCCCAAATACCAAATCTTGAGAACCAATAATCGCAACAGCATCTGCTAACATATGGCCTCGCGCCATTTCATCTAGTGCTGCTAAATGTGCAAAGCCTGCAGTACGAATCTTGATGCGATAGGGTTTATTCGCGCCATCCGATACCAAATAAACGCCAAATTCACCTTTAGGGTGTTCTATTGCAGCATAAGCTTCACCCTCTGGCAATGAATAGCCTTCGGAAAATAACTTAAAGTGATGAATCAAAGATTCCATATTTTGCTTCATCGCGATGCGAGACGGCGGGGTTATTTTATGATTTTCTAAAATGACAGGGCCTGGGTTGTGACGTAGCCATTCAACGCATTGCCGAATAATACGATTCGATTGTCGCATTTCTGCCACACGTACTAAATACCGATCGTAACAATCGCCCCTGCCGGTTGTACCAACGGGAATATCAAAATCAACTTTATCATATGTCTCATAGGGCTGTTTTTTACGTAAATCCCAGGCCACGCCCGACGCACGTAACATCGGTCCAGAAAAACCCAACTGCAAAGCGCGTTCTTTGGTGACAACACCAATACCAACGGTTCTTTGCTTCCAAATGCGATTATCCGTCAATAAAGTTTCGTATTCATCAATACGCCCGGGAAAACGATTCGTAAAATCCCAAATAAAATCTAATAATGTTCCTTCACGGTTCTGATTGATTGCATTGATGTCTTTTTGCGTGTGCCAGCGCGATGGTTTATATTTTGGCATGGTATGCGGCAAATCGCGATAAACGCCGCCCGGTCTATAATACGTTGCATGCATTCGAGCACCAGATACCGCTTCGTAACAGTCTAAAAGATCTTCACGTTCTCTAAAGCAATATAAAAACATCGACATTGCGCCGATATCCAAAGCATGACCTGCTAACCATAATAAATGATTTAAAGCACGCGTCATTTCATCGAACATCACGCGAATATATTGTGCTCGAATGGGCGGTTTTATACCTAACAATTTTTCAATCGCTAATACATAACCATGTTCGTTACACATCATCGACACATAGTCGAGCCTATCCATATAGCCAATACTTTGATTATAGGGTTTGCTTTCCGCCAATTTTTCGGTTGCACGATGCAGTAAACCAATATGCGGATCAGCGCGTTCGATGACTTCTCCATCCATTTCTAAAACTAAACGCAAAACACCATGGGCGGCTGGATGCTGCGGACCAAAATTAATCGTATAATTCTGTATTTCGGACATGTCTTTTATTCCTTTTCTCGCACATAGCGATTATCATCACGAATCGTTTTTGGCACTAAGGTGCGAGGTGCTATACCCACAGGCTCATAGATAACGCGCTTTTCTTTTGCAGAATAACGCATTTCTACATACCCAATTAAAGGAAAATCTTTTCTAAAGGGATGCCCAATAAAACCATAATCGGTTAAGATGCGGCGCAGGTCTGGATGTCCTTCAAACTGTATACCAAATAAATCAAACGCTTCTCGCTCAAACCAATTTGCGGAATGCCAAATAGACGTAATGGATGGAACAATCGGCGGTTCGCCCTCAACAAAAACTTTTAATCGAACACGATGATTATGCGTGATCGATAATAAATGATAAACAACCGCAAAACGGGGTTTATCCCATACTGCGCTCGTACTGTTTTCAAGATTTTCCCGCTTTTCAACACCTCGCGAAAAACCCGTTTTTGTTGCTTCAGACGTCGTCCATTCTGCAATACCATAATCCAAATAATCAACACCACATACGTCCATTAACATTTCGAATTTTAATAAAGGCGCTTGTTTTAAAAGCTGACAAACTTCTAAAAGATGTGCTGGTGCAAGTTCAAGTGTTAATTCTTGAAAAACTAACTGAAAAGCTAGAATTTTTTCACCAGCTTCTTTAGCAATATTTTTATACAAATCTTCTAGATCTTTCATTAGGTGCTCTCAACTATACACGCGCAATCGTATTGGTTCGCTTAATTTTATTTTGTAACTGCATAATGCCATAAACCAAAGCTTCTGCTGTAGGCGGACAGCCTGGCACATAAATATCGACAGGCACAATACGATCACAGCCGCGCACAACAGAATACGAGTAATGGTAATACCCACCGCCATTCGCACATGATCCCATCGAAATCACCCAACGGGGTTCTGCCATTTGATCGTAAACCTTCCGTAAAGGCTGTGCCATTTTATTACATAAAGTTCCGGCCACAATCATCACATCCGATTGCCGCGGGCTCGGTCTAAATAAGACCCCAAATCGATCTAAATCATACCGTGCAGCACCCGCGTGCATCATTTCGACAGCACAACAGGCCAAACCAAAAGTCATGGGCCATAAAGAACCCGTTCTTGCCCAATTCACTAATGCATCCACAGAAGTGGTAACAAAACCTTGTTTTAAGAGACCTTCTATTCCCACTCCAACGCCCCTTTTTTCCACTCATAAATAAACCCCACTGCCAGCAATGCCAAAAAAAAGCCCATGGCACATAAGCCTGCCCAACCTATTTTCTTAAAAGCCACTGCAAAAGGGAATAAAAAGACAATTTCTAAATCGAAAATAATAAATAAAATGGCAATCAGGTAAAAACGCACATCAAATTGCCGTCTGGCATCCTCAAAAGGCGGAAAACCACATTCATAAGGCGAGTTTTTTTCAGGATTGGGACGACGTGTTCCTAAACAAAGCCCCATTATGATAGGGATTAAGCCGCAAAATGCGCCTATGATAATAAAAATCAAAATTGGCAAGTACTGCTCGAGCATAAGTCGAGTATAAGACAAAAAATGGAAGTATAGCTACTAAATTAGATCAAATTTTTTTGGGGTTTCCGGCGATTTTTTACCATTTGAACGATAAAACAGAATACAGATGACGACAAGCCCACAGGACAGCAAACTGAGCAGGTAACCAATAATTAAGAAATAATCCCGGTGAATCACACCATGTAAAACAATGACAAATTGGATGACTAAAAACCCTAAAAAAGTCAGCAATGATACGCCAGCAGCGGATTTTTCCTTGTATATTTTAAGTGCTTGAAAAACAAAAAGCAGCGCATTAATAAATAAAGCCAAACCAAACGTAATTTCAATAATATTTTTCAAAAAGTCCATCGTTAACATTTTTCTGAGAGCCCCCCTTATTTGAATGAAACTCAATTGCTTCAGAAAGTAACCAAAGAATTGCACTTGCAATTTCCAAAGGCAAGCCACCACGTTTCCAATGAGGAATATTAGCACAAATGATTGGCTTATAAAAAACTGATCTTTGCCCGCAAATTTGGATCATGTGCCATGAGAAAAACCCAAAAATTAGTTGTTAAACTTATTGCTCATCTCATCGTTCTTAAGGTTATAAAACGCCTCAAGAATTTGCTTTGTTAGGAGTGAATACGGTATATTCGAAACGCACATCCGGCTATTAAAAGTTTAAAAAAATGGAGAACTGATGAATAATAGCACTGTCTACGAAACCAATGCCCTACAGAGCCAAACAAACCATAAAACGATTCTCTTAACTTGTCTTGGGGCGGCTTTAGAATACTATGACTTTATTATTTACGGGATGATGGTCATTTATCTGTCAGAAATCTTTTTTCCGTTGAGCAGTGCAACGCTTGCTTATTTAAAAACTTTTTCTATTCTTTCTATTGGATATCTTGCCCGTCCTCTCGGCGGATATTTATTTGGTCTAATAGCAGATATTTACGGCAGAAAAAAAACGCTTCTCATTGTTATGTTGGTAATGGCGTTTTCTACTTTGATGATTGGCTTGCTACCAACCCACGCGACAGCTGGTATTTTATCGCCTTTATTATTAACGCTTGCGCGTGTGCTGCAAGGACTTTCTTTTGGTGCAGAAATGCCGAATATGACGACCATTATTAAAGAAAACACAAAAACTGGTGCGGGCGGCAAATACTTTGGCATTATGATGTCTAGTACGGCCATTGGTACTTTAACCGCTTCTCTCATATTAGCCATTCTCACGCGTCATTTTGCACGTGACGAAATTATTGCATGGGTTTGGCGAGTACCTTTTTTATTAGGCGGTGTTTTAGCGCTGTTGGTATTTATCATGAGAACCCGCATTGATGAAACGCGCGATTTTCTAAAAGGGAAACAAGATGCCGTTTTACACCGTTCATCTAAACAGTTAACGCATGATCTCTTTAAATATTATTGGAAAAACTTAATTAACGGTATGTCAGCCACACTATTCTTTTCTTATTTAATTATTTTTAGCTTGTACCTGCCTGTTTATTTAAAGCAATATTTTAACTATGAAACAAACGCGATATTTTTTTGGATGACCATCAGTATTTTTCCTACAGTTTTTTTATCCCCGCTGTTTGGATATTTATTTGATCACTTAAATAGAGCAAAAGCACTTAAAATAGTGACGCTATTTTTTCTGTTTTTTTTAGCAGGATCTTTAAAGTTATTAAAATTAAACTCGCCATTCGCTTTGGCATTTTTTCTGATTGGCTATCAATTCTTTATTGCAATATATGCCACCAACATTTTTGCCTTTTTAGCAACGCTATTTCCTTTGCATATTCGCGCAACGGGTATTGGTATTTGTTATAATACGGCATATTCCATAGCTAGCTTAACACCACTGATTCTAACACCGCTGATAGATGCAGAGAACTATCGTTTTATTGTCATGATTTTTTCAATGATTGTCGTTTTGCTAACAACCCTCGGTGGCTTATTGCAACAAAATAAAGTGCTAACTAAATCTTAAAACTGACGCCTTAAGTTGGTGCCGAAGGCCGGACTCGAACCGGCACAGCTTGCGCTACTACCACCTCAAGGTAGCGTGTATACCAATTTCACCACTTCGGCAGATGCGTTATTCGCTTTTATTAACCCTCGGTGCAACCTCTGGAATCTCGTTATCTTGCACTTGTTTTACAGTTGTAGGCGAAACCTGCTTTAAAAGCTCATCTAAATCATTCGGTTTTGCTTTATGAGATGCCAAGTATCCTAAAGCAAGGCTTGTTACAAAAAAAATTGTCACCAAAATAGCTGTTGCCCGGGTTAAAAAATTTCCAGAACCCTGACTGCCAAATAAGGTTTGCGACGCCCCACTGCCAAAAGAGGCACCCACTTCAGCGCCTTTGCCATGCTGGATCAAAATAAAACCAATGAGCCCAACAGCTGCAATCACATGTATCACTAAAATAATTTGTTCCATGAAATATTCTCACAAATCTTTAAAAATTCTGCGGCAACCAGCGAGGCACCGCCAACCAACGCACCATCAATATTCGGCATAGCGAACAAGCCTGCTGCGTTTTCAGTTTTAACGCTCCCGCCATAAACAATGCGTACTTTCGCAGCAACTTCAGCATCGCGTTCTTTCAGCCAATCCCGCAAAAAGCGGTGTACTGCTTCGGCCACTTCAGGCCTTGCTGTTACACCCGTTCCTATCGCCCAAACTGGCTCATAGGCAATAACACTTGTGAACAATGCACTTAGGGGCATTAACTTTAAAATTGCCTCTAGCTGGCGACTCACAACCTCGAAAGTTCGATCGTTAGCCCGCTCAACCGCTGTTTCGCCTACACAGAGTATGGGAATCAATCCTGCATGATACGCTGCTCTAAACTTTCGTGCAATCAGTGTATCGTCTTCATAAAATAACTGACGACGCTCTGAATGGCCTACAATGACATATCGACACCCCATATCCACCAACATTTCGGGTGCAATTTCGCCTGTAAACGCCCCCTGAGGTTCACAATAAACATTCTGTGCCCCTAAAAAAATCGGTTCTAGCAAATGATTAGTTTTTAGCATGGCCTCGAGTTTTTCTAAATAAATCACTGGGGGGCATAACACAATTTCTATTTCAGCACTTGCGCGTCTAAGACTCAGCGCTTGATTTTTTGCTTGAGAGCAGGACAAAACAAAATTTGAAATCATCTGTTTTGACCCCTGCATCTTCCAATTTCCGATAATACAAGGTTTTCTAAAATAAGCGTTCATCTGTGGATATTAACATGACTATCTACTTCAGAAAATATTCAAAAACTTAAATTGATTATATGACTAACAAAATATTGTGGCAATATAAACACACCTCTCCTAAAATAAAGGTATGCAACATTTTAAAGCTTCTCTGATTATTACCCTGCTTGGATTATCCGCTGCATACTTATGGGGTGGCGTTTATACATTAATGCTGACCGTCATCCTCAGCATTTTAGAAATTAGCTTATCTTTTGATAACGCTGTGCTCAATTCTTCCGTACTACACAAAATGGACGAGCAGTGGCAACATCGTTTCTTAACTTGGGGCATTTTGATTGCGGTTTTTGGTATTCGATTTATATTGCCGATTATCATTGTTGGTTTTGTTACACATTTGAGCCTGATCGACGTCTTCTTTTTGATATTGAATAAACCCAATGAATACGCCAAACTCCTCGAAGCCACAAAAACAAGTATTTCTAGCTTTGGCGGAATTTTTTTATTACTCGTCTTTTTATCATTTTTATTTGATCAAAAACGTAAAATATATTGGCTAGGAAATTTCGAAAAAAAATTAAATGCTATTGGCAAAATGGAAACCATGCATATTATCGTCGCATTATCTGTTTTAATTGGCATTCAAGCTTGTTTACCCGAACACGAAAAATTGAGCGCCACTATTGCAGGCAGTATTGGCATTATCCTATTTGTTGTTTTACATACTTTAACGACATTCTTAAACAGCAGTCTAACAAAAATAAAACACAGCGGCGCTATTCAATTTTTCTATTTAGAAGTGTTAGATGCTTCATTTTCGCTAGATGGCGTTATTGGCGCTTTTGCGATTACCAAAGATATTGTCACTATATTAATTGGATTAACCATCGGCGCTATGTTTGTGCGATCGATGACCATATTTTTGGTTCACAAAGGCACACTAGGCCAATATCCATTTTTAGAACATGGTGCACATTATGCTATCGGCGCTTTAGCCATTATTATGTTGATTAGCACAAAAGCTCACGTTTCTGAAATTATCACGGGGTTTATTGGCGTTAGTTTTATTGGCTTATCACTTTGGTCTTCGATTCGTTACAAGCGAAAAATCTAGACTTTAAAAAGCTATAGAAATCTACACCATCTCGCTCTTAACAACTTGGGCGAGTTCTTCTGCCACCAATTCTACGATCTTAGAATCTTGTCCTTCTACCATCACGCGCACCAAAGGCTCCGTACCAGAAGCACGCAGTAAAACACGACCGCGGCCATTTAAACGCGATTCCGCTTTACTAACCGCAGCCGTAATACGCGGACGATCAATCACATTCATTCTTTCAGCAATGGGCACATTAATAAGTACTTGTGGAAATTTAGTCATACCCAATTTGAGTTCTTTTAAAGTATGACCCGTAAAAGCCATCACTGCCAGCACACGAAGCGCAGATACAATACCATCTCCTGTGGTATTCGCATCTAAACATAAAATATGCCCCGATGGCTCGCCCCCTAAAACCCAACCTTTATTTTTGAGCATTTCTAAAATATAACGATCACCAACTGCCGTTCTCAAAAATGGAATACCTAATGTTTTAAGGGCGATTTCTAGACCATAATTACTCATGGTCGTACCCACAACACCACCTTTTAGACGATCTCTTTCAGCATAAGATCGCGCAATAATAAATAGTAATTCGTCGCCGTCAACAACCGTGCCGGTATGATCGACCATAATGACACGATCACCATCACCATCGAACGCAATCCCTAAATGTGCTTGTTCTTTAACAACACGTTCTGCCAATGCAAAAGGCGCCGTTGCACCACAATCATCATTAATATTAAATCCATTGGGATTAACAAACATCTCAATCACTTCTGCACCCAACTCTTTAAAAACATTGGGGGCAATTCTATAGGTTGCGCCATGTGCACAATCAACCACTATTTTTAGCCCACGTAAATCTAAACTGGACGGAAAGGTACCTTTGCAAAACTCTATGCAGCGCCCTTCTGCATCTTGTACACGACGTGCTTTTCCTAAATCATGCGAACTTACCGTTTCTAAGGGATTTTCTAAGGTTTTTTCTATCAGTAATTCCATCTCATCCGGCAGTTTGGTGCCCTCAGCAGAAAAGAATTTAATACCATTATCGTAATAAGGGTTATGCGAGGCGCTAATCACAATACCAATACTAACGCGAAGTGCGCGCGTTAGATAGGCAATACCGGGTGTTGGCATGGGTCCTAATAACAAGGTATCAACACCGGCTGACGAAAAACCCGCCTCAAGCGCAGATTCAAATAAATAGCCAGAAATACGCGTATCTTTACCAATTAAAACTTTACTGCGGCCTCCTGCTGGTTTAGCTGTTAAGACTTTACCAACAGCCCAGCCTAATTTTAATATCCAATCTGCAGAGATAGGTGCTTGCCCAACACGTCCGCGTATACCATCCGTTCCAAAATATTTCTTGTTTATCATAAATTTTACTGTTCGTTAGGCGCTGGATCACCTATTGCACTCTCATTTGCGCGTTTTTCCATGC
>JBGAIG010000027.1:0-26536 GCA_044225595.1 Gammaproteobacteria bacterium | reverse complement strand
GGTCACACTTATCTTATTCTGCTTTAAATAAATCATCAAGGGTAACAACAGACTGCGTAACCATTTCTTCCGAATACATAGTTTTCTTAAGACCCGTTGCAGAAACAAACGCTATAAAAATTTGCACATCTTGTTTAGTGATTTTTTTAAAAACTTCAATTTTTTGATTTAATTTCTGAGCGTAAGATTTATCAATTACAAAGGGATGTTCAGTATACTTAATTTCGCATAATGTTATCGCATGATCATTTCTATCAAACAACAAATCAATTTGAGCACCTTGTTCCTCTGAACCTTTTTTGGGGATATGCCTCCAGGAGTAAGAAACTGATGCCGGGCTTATTGAAAGCGCCTTAGCAATTTGGACTAGATGTTTATAACAAATTGCTTCGAAAGCATAGCCTGCCCAGTGATGCCAAGCAGCGGTTTGGTGAGCCTCAAGCCAATACCCTTTTTGCAACCCTCTTGTAAGTAACGTCTCTTTTATGGGTTCTATCCAGTGAAAATAAAATAAGGTATATTCATCGATTATCTTATAATAAATTCCCTTTTTGCGACGTTTATAAGGAGTAAAGCTAATAATAAAACCGGCATTTTCTAATTCCTTTAATTTCTTTATAGTAGTGCCACCCTTTGAAGAAGAGCCAATTGCTTCAAATAATTCTACTTGCCCAATTCCATATGTCTTTGACGCTATTTTGCGAACTAATTCAATATAAACCTCTGCATCTTCGAAAAGAGATGCATAAAGGTTCTCAAATTCCTTTAAAAAAAAACTATTTTTTGTAAAAGCAATTTCTTCAATAATTTGTGAAGAAGATGAAACCTCGTCAATATGCGTTAAATAATATGGAATACCCCCTGTTACCATATATATTTCTGTGATATGTTTTTGGTTTAATTTTATACCTCGACTTCGAAGGAAATCTCGTGTCTCATGTAAATTTAAAGGTTCTAAATGGATGACTCTGCTTAAACGATTATGCAACCCTCCTTTGTTATTAATAATATTTTTCATAATCCATGAGGCAGCCGAACCACAGATAATTAATTTTATACGCTCATCATGCGACCAGTGGCGGTTCCAATAATACTCCAATGCTCTTAATAGCTTAGAACGATGGTATGCGCCTGAAAATACCACCTGTTAAATTAAGAAGTGTTTAATACGGCTTTAGCAAGTAGAATCTGCTCTTCAGCAAATGCTTTTAGTTGAGCCAAATCAATTTTATGCGGCAACAAAGTCATCGGATCGATAGTTTTTGCTCTAATAGCATGAATTTTTAGTCAACAGAAATGTATGTAAACCCTAGGATTTAAGTCATTGATAATAGCCGAAAAGAACAGCTATACCACAGCGCATGAATAGCACCACTCTTCATGACAAAAGCCAATTACGACGACCCAGTGCTATCGGTCTCTCCTGATTTTCGACCCAATTTGTATCCTATCTCAACAGAACCATGTCGCAAAAATCGGATTAAATAAATCCATTGATTTAAGGTATATTGTACGGCTTCTGACAATTTGCTTTTTCGCAGGTACTTTAGTTGCATTTTGTTTTAACCAAGTATGCAATGCTTTAATATAGGCCAAGATTGCTTCTTGTAACGTTTGCGTGTACTGAAATTTAGCTTCATTTTTCGCATTTTTCTTTAAGGTAAGCGGTACGCGAAGCACAGGTTGCAATGATCAAGCTGCTTTAGGAAGCTCTTCTTTATCAATATTCCAAGGTAGAAGCTTTTTCGTAATCTCTACCGAACGACAATGGGAATGCTCTTTAATAATTTAACATAGTAATGATAAGATCTAAGCCATGTAATTTTTGCTGTTCTAATAAGGCTTAAGTGAACACATAATGCCTCTGCGCCGTCCATAGGGCTGCGAACATGAAATTTTTTCGAGCGATCACAAATGGCTTAATTTGTTGTTCATTGAGGTTATTATCTATTTCTAAACGGCCATCCTCTAAATACCGAGTTAGCCCCGGCCATAAATTCAAACAATAGCGAATCGCATTGCCCAGAATTTGGGCAATACTGTTGGGTAAACTGCCTCTAACCAACGCTTAAAATCTTCTAAAATAGGTTTTGCACTCTTTGCAGGCTCATAACGAGCCTGATAATCAAGTGCCCGCTCTGCGGCTGTACGTTCAATTTTGTAAAGAGGATTTAAAAATCGCATCGCTTCTTTAGCAAGCCCTTGTCCTTTCGTTCCTTTGGCAATGGGTTCAAATTTGCGTCTTGCATGGGAGTTACGAACAACAACGATATTCCAGCCAAAGAACCAATCAGCTCAACGTGTCTCCATCAACATGCAAATAACCTTGGTATCCAGCGTACCAATCTTGAACAAATACTTTGTGTAATTTATTGTTGTAAGCATAGAGCACTACCTCTTTTCCCGGCCACCTCCGCCTCTGCAATAAACATAAGATTTTGTTTCGGGAGCTCTGCCGGGTTCTCTTAAAACTTGAAAATTAGTAGCATCACCTTTAGAAACATCATAAGCAATTGTTTCATCTTTCATTAAATTAAACATGGGCCTTATAGGTTCCACAAGCTGAATAAACCAGCGAAACCATCTTTTAGCGACGATTGCATTCAACGCCATAACGTTCCTGTAATTGTTGCTCTAAATGATAAAGAGGCTGACGATCGTCTAACTTGCTAATAAGAAAAGATAAAAATTCTTCCGTTACCTTGATCTTGGGTAGAATTTGCAGAGGTGCAGGGCTGTCACAATAGCATTATCACATCCTTTTGGACAAGCAACCACTTCCCGCTTTTGTTCAATGATTTCAAATACTGCAGGTTGATAATTACGCAGCTCTTTTCGTTTCATAGCGAATAAACGTTTTGGCAGCCACAAGCACACTGTTTTTGATCTTCTGGCACTGCGATATCAGCTCACCTTGGGATATCTCTTTTATTTTTGTTCTTTTCCTGCGCCGATAAAGAACCCATTCATCTTCTTCTCTGGTTCATCTTCAGAAGGGCCTTCCTCATTATCATCATTGCTTTCTGAAATTCTTCTGTAAACCGTTCTGACTTTTTACCAAAGCGATGACGTAATAATTCATTTAATTGGTGTTGTAATTTTCGTAGTTTGAGAAAGTTGTTCTTAACGCGCTCGAAGCTCGTTAAGCTCTTTCTTAGCTCAATCTTTTCCTTTTTCAAAATTGCTGCAATGCGTATATCGCGTTCGTCAAACATACTTTTCATTTTCATAACCTGAAAGACATTTTATCAAGAAATTGCCTAACCATTCAATAAATTTGTTGAAGGCTCTATCTTTGGCAGGACAAGGCTGCTTCATTGTAATCTAAGCCGGATAATAACCAACCCATTTGCTCCTGGATAGTTCGATGGTTTCTGCTGGTTGCCGGAAATTTAAATTTCCTTTTTCCAATCTCTTATAGAATAACCAAAACCATTTTTATCCCACCATAATATTTTAAGCTTATTCTGTGTTTTATTGCGAAATAAAAATAATTGTCCGGACGCAGGATTTAAATTTAAATGATCAGCAACCATTATAAACAATCCGTGTCTTTCCGGTAAAAGTGCCTAGAAATGAATTCATGCCTGTGTTATTGGGGAAATAGAAATAATTCAACTTGGGCTCTCAAAATTTATTTGCATCTACATCTAATTTTAGTACAATATTCAATTCAGTATTTAGGATTAGGCTATTGATAAAGCATGAAGAAACCCGTACCAATAGAACTTAGCTTAAAAGATCAAGAAGCATTACTTGAACGCATAAGAACCAGCATGTCTGAGAAAGATGCAGAAATTTTAAAAGGACTTATTGATTTTAATGCATGGCTACAATATAGCCTAGAACAAAAGAATATTAGTATTCACAAATTACAAAAAATTTTTGGCAGTAGTACTGAAAAGCGTAACAAGAAAGATAAAAATGATAGGTCTGATACAGAAAAAGATAAGAATAATGAAGAATCAAATTCAGCTGATGATAATGTCGATTCGGAATTGCCTGAATCAGAATCTACAGATAATGGTTCTGCTGTTAACCAAAGTGCCTCACCCGAAACAAAACCAAAAAAACATGCGCCTAATCATGGTAGGTTAGGACATGAAAAATACACAAATGCTTCAGTGATCCACAGAGAATGCTTGTATCGCCTGGGTGATCCCTGTCCTGAGGATGGCTGTCAGGGTAAACTGAAAGCTTTGAAGCCTGGCTGCGTTATTAAAATTGTGGGACAAAGCTTTGCTAAAGCAAATAAATATATTCTTGAAACGGTACGTTGTAACTTATGTGATAAAAGTTTTAGTGCACAATTGCCAGAAGATGTATGTGCTGAAAAATATGATCCGGTTTTTAAGGCAGAACTTTGCGTCCATAAATATTTTCTAGGCATACCGAATAACCGCTTGGAATCTTATCAGCGATTAGTTGGGGTGCCATTACCCGACAGTACCCAATTTGATAAGATAGAAGATGTCGGTAATGCAGGTTATTATGCATTTAATCATCTAGAAAAGATGGGTGCCGATGGTCGTTTAGCACATGGTGATGATACAAAAGTAAGAATAAAGTCAATTATTCAAGCCAATAAAGGGCTTGATAAAAAAGCACGCACGGGTATGTTTACGACTGGATTGATGTGTTTGAATGGAGAGCATAAAATATATCTGTTTTACAGCGGCAGAAAACATTGTGGTGAAAATATGTTAGATCTGCTAAAGAAACGAGATCCGAGCTTACCGAAGATTCAATATATGTGCGATGCTTTAAACAGCAACATGCCGGCTAGCCTCAAAGCTATTTTTATTAACTGCTTAGCGCATGGTAGACGGAATTTTACCGATATAGAAAAATTTTATCCTAAAGAATGCGCTTTTGTAATTGATGTTATTTCAATCATTTACAAAAATGATAAAGAGGCAAAAGAGAAAGAACTTAATGATGAACAACGTCTAAAATACCATCAAGAACACAGTGAGAAAGTGATGAATGATTTGCAAGAACATCTTAAAGAGCAATTGGATGAGCGCATTGTTGAACCTAATAGTCCGCTCGGAAAGGCCTATAATTATATGCTAAATCATTGGCATAAGTTGACGCAATTTTTACGCGTAGCGGGCGCACCTTTGGATAATAATACATTGGAGCAAGCTTTAAAAATACCGATCCGGGTAAGAAAAAATTCCTATTTCTATGCAACCGAGCACGGTGCTTATATAGGCAGCATGTTGCAATCGCTAATATGCACCTGCATAGGAGCCAAACAAAATCCTGTAGAATATTTGACTGCATTGCAAGTGCATAAATCTGCGGTTCGCCTAAATCCGGGCGATTGGATGCCCTGGAATTATAAAGAGACCATTGCAAAAATGCTTGAAAAATCTCCATCTGTATTAGCTCAAGTTGCCTGAAATTCTTGGGTTGCATCTTCAGTATGTTTCCGCCAAGGCGCAGGTGTATACATAAACCGCGGGTCACCTTGGCTAAGCAACACTTGTAAAGCGGCGGCTTGGATTTGCAATAGCGGTTTTTTATCGGTTGGCCACCAGGATAATTTACCTTGACTGAATTTTTTACTCGCAAGCCAAAAACCATTGCTATCGTACATCAATAACTTAACAGCCGTTCGGCTGCGGTTACTAAAAATGAATACCATACCAGAAAAAGGGTCAGCATCTAATTTAGCTTTGCATAAAGCTGTAAGGCCGGTTATCCCAAATCTAAAGTCCACAGGTGTTACAGCCAATAACAATTTTTGCTGCGAGGTTAATTGTAGCATGATTGTGTTCCTTGCATAAACTGGTTTAAGATTTGCAGCATTGCTTGTTCAGTCAGTTGCTCTAGTATTAGGGTAACGCCGTCAGACCTCTTAATTTCCAGTCTATTATTTGAAATTCCCATGTTATTTAAGGGCGGTATGTTCAGCTCTAAAAAATTAACAGATTTTTTTATAGGCAAAGTATTATTACTTGCTTGTGATTGCTGTTTACGCCTAGCCGAAAGTTGACCGCCGCTTAATCTTAAGTCTTGCACGACTCGGCTCACGGGATAATGCTCTAACAATTTTAGCGTTTTATCCCATAACGCTTCAGGAATTTTAGCTCTTTTAGTCTTTGAAGCGCGCCATGCTTTAAAATCACGTTGTACAGAATCTAGTGTTAACCGAGACATTGTGTTCTCCCAAAAGTTTAATAACATTGGGATAAATTAATTTAATTGCAAAATTTATTCTAGGCAGCCTCACCGGAAACACACGATTTTTGCAGAAGGTACAAGGATTATAAGAGGTGTATAATACAAGATAACGAAAATAATTTATGATAAAAACACTTACCTATGATCAAATACTTCTGTTTGCATGTCTAAAAGTTGTGTAGAAGATTCAGCTTTCCTGAAACAGTGGGTTGCCTATTGTTTATGCATTACTTGGTCAAACAGTTAATGATACGTCACTCCCATCAACATATGCCCAACTTATCCTGAAAAATTTTAAATTCGACCCATTGCGCTGCATTTTATGTGGTCATCAACTCATTCTTGCTGGAATGCGATTTGGCGTCACTAAAATTAATGCTTTGGTTGCAATCCATGCTCCATTAGCACTAATGACCCCCCCCTAATTTTACCTTCATGGAATAACTACGTCTAAAATTTGAAAAATCGCATTTTTAACGTCTGACCTTACCCTAATTCCCCGGACTTCAAATTACGAGCATAATATAAACCTGAAACAAAGGAGTTTAAGTTATGCGTTCAAAGAACAAGAGAAATTACAAAGAAGCTAGAGTTTATTCGGCTGATTTAAAAGAAAATGCTATACAACTTGCCTTGCGTTCTTCCTCTATTGAGGTAACTGCAAAAGAATTAGGTATTCCAAAGACAACACTGTACAGTTGGGTTGCCAATTTCAAAAAAGGACAAAGTTCAAAGCGAAAAGTTGGATCGACGCAACCTCATCTGGAAAATTTACAATCTAATGTAGTAAATCTTATGGAAGAGAACAGGCGGCTTAATAAGACAATTGCATCACTTCTAGAGGAGAAAGCGATCCTAAAAAAAGCCGCGGCGTACTTTGCGAAAGACCTGAAGTAAAGTACGCTTTCATCAGTGAACATAAAGAAGAATTTAGGATCGATCTAATGTGCGAAGTGCTGGATATAAGTCAAAGTGCCTATTATGACTCACTTAACAGAACACTCAGCCAAAGGGCGCGTGATAATCAGGCATTAGACAAACAGATACTGAATATCTACATGCAGCATCATGGCCGGTATGGTGCTCCTAGGATTCATAAAGAATTAGAAGCTTTAGGCAGGCATGTGAGCAGAAACAAAGTGGCTAGAAGAATGAAACAGCTAGAATTAAGAGCTTTAGCCAAAAGAAAATGGAAGGCAACAACGGATTCAGAACACATCCTGCCAGTAGCTGAAAATCTTCTTAATAGAGATTTTAGCGCGAATGCACCTAACCAGAAATGGGTAACGGATATTACATATGTTGCTACGCAAGAAGGTTGGATATATTTAGCAACGGTAATGGATCTTTATTCGCGTGCTATTGTGGGTTGGAGCTTCCAAGATCGATTAGAAAGCCCGCTGATAATAGAAGCATTAGAGATGGCTCTGTGGCGCAGAAAGTTCCCTAGAGGCGTTTTAGTGCATTCTGATAGAGGCAGCCAATATTGTTCTGATCGGTATCAAGCTTTATTTAAAAAATACGAGCTCATTTGCAGCATGAGTCGAGCTGGAGAATGTTGGGACAATGCAGCGATGGAAAGTTTTTATCATTCGTTAAAAACGGAGTTAGTGCATTTTAGTTTGGGCTTTAAAACCAGGCTAGAAGCTATAAAATTGATTACAGAGTATATTGCAGAGTACTACAACACGGTGCGAAGGCATTCAGCTATTGACTACCAAGCCCCGTTTGTGTTCGAATTAAGAAATCGGTGCTCGTAATAATAAGTCCAGATTTTTAGGGTAAGATCAGTCATTTTTAAAAAATTTAATCAAATTTTATCTTGTGCATAGATAAAACGAAGTTTTGAAAATTCTAAAAACGGGAATTTTACTATGCATTCTTCTAGCATCAAAACTTTGAAATTCCTAAAGATCAAGCCCGCAATTCCCATGCACTGCTCATACAGCACTTTATGAAACTGCATAGCATGTTCTCAAAAAAAGCACTCGTCATCATTTTAATACCATGCGGTAAACGGGGTTAAGGAACACTCCTCCTCTATCTACTTTAACTAATCACGCGCATTTTAGGCTTATCAGAACGACTACCATCTGGCAGGAGTTCTAATTTTTCAGAAGCTTCAATCTTTGAAAGACGTGCCTCAACCCTTACCGAATTCTCTTCATTTGCAGCACGTTGCTCTTTAATCTCTACAAAATTCCTCTCTAGTACTGCTATTCGATTGTTGAGAGAAAACTCTGCTGGTTGCTGTTCTGCTGAACCGTTCAATTCCACTTGATTATCGCGTTCAACGGGCACCCTGTCTCTTTGCATATGCTTGGATTGCTGCTTGTGAAGGCAAATTTAGGGTATTTCCGAATTCACCAGAAATGAGTGGATGCCTGAGCACAGGTTGAGTTATAAAGCGATTAAACTGAGTTAACATAAGTGGCTTGGGGAGACTAGCTGGCCTAATTTCACTAGGGTATTCTCTTGCGCACGCGGCCTTGAGAGCAAGTATTGCCTCTGTATGGTTATAATAAGTAGCTATAAAAATCGGCGTTTCGTCATCATTATTTTTTATATTCACATCTGCACCTGCATCTTTAAGTACACATATTGCCTTTGCATCCCCATAGAGAGCAGCAATAAAAACCGGTGTTCTGCCACGCTTGTCTACCTTATTTACATCTGCGCCTGCATTTATAAGAGCGCTTATTGTCTCTGTATGGTTATAATAGGTAGCTATAAAAATCGGCGTTTCGCCATCATTATTTTTTATATTCATATCTGCACCTGCATCTTTAAGTACACGTATTGCCTTTGCATCCCCATAGAGAGCAGCAATAAAAACCGGCGTTCTGCCATGCTTGTCTACCTTATTTACATCTGCGCCTGCATTTATAAGCGCACGTATTGCTTCTATATGCCCATTGCGAACAGCAGCAAAAATTGGAACTACCCCATTCTTATCCGGCATATTAACAGCTGCTCCTTCTTTATAGAGTCGGGTTATAGTTTCCGCATCTCCAGCTTGAGCAGCTATATAAACTTGTTCTGTGTTTGGCATGATAACTCTCCTTTTTTAGGTGATAAAAAAACAATTCGAATCTCAGACTGTCATGCAATAGCCCATACAAGCATCACGTAGGGCTATTTTCATGAAGTTACTGAATCAGTGCCATCTTAGGCTGTCACTGTCAGTTTGCAGACGCGTCCTCTAGCCACCACCAGCACTTGGCCTCCTTTGTTGAGCTCTCACTGTTGAACGGCTATTATCTTCAGCATTCCTCTTGTTAGTGAGTGATCCCGGTGATGAAAGTTGCAATCGCGGTCCAGAGCTGTGTATGTCAGACGATACTTCTCTTCGAGAAAGATTAGCCTTTGCTACATTAAGTTGCTCAGCCAAATTTTTGGAGCGAAAGTCAGCTGATATGCTCCTTTCCGGCTCAACATTCTCCGATGCTATTTTTGTTTCTATGCTTGCAGCTCTTTCATCGGTAGCTTTTTTTGTTGCTCTGCGTGCAGCTCTTTCATCGGCAGCTTTTTTTATATCTGATGCAAAGTCCTTTGATGTATACTCTGCTGGCTTGCTTTTTACTGGCTTAACATTCCCCGACGCTATCTTTTTTACATGGTCATGCTCAGGTATCCCCTCATTTTCAACCTTTGCTATTTTTGTTGCTCTGCGTGCAGCTCTTTCATCAACAGCTTTTTTTATATCTGATGCAAAGTCCTTTGATGTATACTCTGCTGGCTTGCTTTTTACTGGCTCAACATTCCCCGACGCTATCTTTTTTGCATGGTCATGCTCAGGTATTCCCTCATTTTCAACCTTAGTTTCAAGCTGTTTTTGAGGTCTTTTGCTTTCATAGCCATGAGCTACATCTGGCATAATTAATGGTATTCCCTGTTGCTTTGCAAATGCCTGAATTTCCGCTTGTGCACCCACATTTAAAGCATTTTCGCGTTCGTCAGAAAGGAGAGAGTTTATGAGATGGCTATGACCTATATTTGCAGACCCCCTGTTTCAGGAAAGTTGTCGCCTCTGAATTAACTAACTTAGTGGGGCGATAATGGAGTCCTACTATGCGTAAATGCAGACAATACTCGAAAGAGTTCAAAGAGAAATTATTAGCTAAAGTGTTTTCCCCTAATGCCCCTAGTACTGTAGAATTAGCCCGAAGAGCTGGTATTCCCTACCCTACGTTAATAACTTGGATCACGATGAGTAAGAAACAACCTATTCAATCTAACAGTGTCACCCCGAAGCATTCCAAAGATAAATCGGCTGTAGCAAAGCTTCAGGCTGTCTCTGATACCTTAAGGATGACAGCGGAAGAAAAAAGCGCCTATTGCCGTCAACACGGATTTTATGCGCATGAACTGGATGAATGGAAAACGCAAATGTTGACTGGGATTAGCTCACCAAAGGAGCAGAAATCAGAAAATCGTCAATATATTTCCGAAATCAAGCAGCTTAAAAAAGAATTAAATCGGAAAGAAAAAGCATTAGCAGAAACATCGGCCTTGCTTGTCTTGAAAAAAAAAGCGAACTTAATTTGGGGGGACAGCGAGGACGGTTAATAGCGGTTGAGAATAAAGCGGCGGCTATTAGCTTGATCCAAGAAGCTTGCCAAGCTGGGAGCCGCCGAAAGCTAGCTTGTGAATTATTAAGCATTACAGTTCGGACATTAGAACGCTGGGAACGGGAAAAAGATCTTGCAGATAGACGCTGCGGGCCAATAACACAACCCGCCAACAAATTAACAGAGGCTGAGCGTACGCAAGTATTAGAGGCAGCAAATTCTGCTGAATATTGTAATTTGCCTCCCAGCCAAATTGTTCCTAAATTAGCTGATAAAGGCATTTATATTGCATCAGAATCTAGTTTTTATAGAATTTTGAAGCAGGAAAATCAGTTAACGCATCGTGGTATATCGCGAGCAAAAAAGCACCACAAACCGGCTGAATTGATAGCCACCCAGCCGAATCAAGTGTGGTCATGGGATATTACGTATTTGCCAACATTGATTGCAGGTAAGTTTTTCTATCTGTATTTGTTTTTAGATATTTTTAGCCGCAAGATTGTTGGGTTTGATATTTTCGAAGAAGAATCTGCTGAACACGCTGCAAGCGTTGTTTCTAAAACTTATATTGAGGAAGGTGTTCAGGCTGGGGAAGTGGCTTTACATTCAGATAATGGAAGCCCTATGAAAGGTTGCACGATGCTGGCAATGTTGCAAAAATTGGGGATTATGCCTTCTTTTAGTAGACCTTCTGTTAGTAACGATAATCCTTTCTCTGAATCTTTATTTAAAACCTTGAAGTATTGTCCGCAATATCCGAGTAAGCCATTTGCTTCTATCGAAGATGCAAAGGCTTGGGTGATAAACTTTGTTTATTGGTACAATAATCTTCACCAACATAGTGGCATCAATTTTGTTACGCCCATGGCACGTCATCAAGGGTTAGACAAAACTATTTTAGAAGATAGGGTTCGGGTGTATGAAATTGCAAGACAACGGCATCCGAACCGTTGGTCTCGTAAGATACGTAATTGGGAAGCTGTTGGCCCAGTTTATTTGAATCCAAAACATACGCTTAAAGCGGCGTAATAATACTGAAGGCTCAGCAACCTATCAGTTTTAATTTATTTTAAATTGATTATTGTAAAATTTAAGGTTATGTGTGGATGAAGTGTTGATAACATCTGTGAATAACCCGTTTGAAATCTTTGTTGTGTTTTGATTGGTTACTGGTCTTCGCTGATTTTCCACGGGTTATGCATCAGATTTATCAAAACGTTGCGTAGCATCATCCACACATTCAATTTATTTTTAAAAAAATCCTTGCTTTATTTTTTGTGATTCGTTATTGTAGGGTTCGTGAGGCAATTCGTTTCACATTAAGCGACAACTATCCTGAAAATTACCGCAGACATCCTTTCATTTTCAACTTTTCTTTCACGTTGCTTTTGAACGTTTTGGTTTGTTTGCCCCGATTTAGGTATGAAAGGCCTTGCTTCCGCATCCTCAGACATCCCCTCATTAGATTCTTTACTTTCAGGTTCAGATTCTTCATGAGAGGCATTTTGTCGCTCTACATGTTCTTTGTTTGCAAATTTACCTGTTGTAAAGGGGTTGTCTACGCTGACACCCGCCTCCTTTTTGTTCACTAAATGGCGTATCGTAGCGGAAGGATAAGAACGTTTACCAACCATTTCAAATGCTGAAAGACCAGAAGAGAAACAGCTGCTTCCTGATATACTAAGTTTTTCATTAGCACCTACATATAACAACACCGCGACAGCTCCTTTTTTCTTTTTTTCAACGGCTCTCATAAGCGGTGTTTTTCCATTATTGTCAGGCGTATCTACCTGTACTAGTTTACGTATTTTTTCTGTCAGTGTTAGAACACGTAGCATGTTTTTATCCCCATTTTCAGCGGCGAGATGTACTGGCGTTTTGCCATCCTTGTTTTGCGCATTAACATCTAGACCTTTTTCTATAAGGAAATCTGCTAATTTTACCCGACGAAAAAAAGCCGCAATATGAAGAAGCGTGTCACCATTGTTGTTTCTTTGATTTATATCTGCTTGCGTTTCTTGCGTGATGTGTTTTTTCTTTCCCCAATATGTACGCGTGTATGTTATTTTGAGTTTCTCGGTCAACGCTTGGATGGAATTTACTTGTTCTAGGCGAGCAGCGATACAAAGCAGTGTTTCTCCTTGGCTGAGTTCATCTATATCGACACCTGCTATTCGTAGTGCTGTTATTGCTGTTGGGCACCCGTTTTCAGTGGCGATAGCAATTGGTGTTTTCTTTTCCTTATTCAAGCTATTTATCTTTATAACTTCTTTTTTTAGTCGAACTAATGTTGTTATTACATCTCCCTGGTCACAGGCAGCTGCAACAAAAACAGCCGTTTCGTCATTCTTACTCCGTTGATTTACATCTGCTCCCTCATTAAGTAAAGACCCTATAAAGTGCTCACGACCTAAAGCGGCGGCCCAATGTAAAGGTCCCATGTTATATTTTTGATCAACTTCATCAATGTGCCTGGATTTTTTTAATTTTAAAAGCCTCTTAACTTCATTTGCATCATCGTTCATAATAGCTCTTATAAGAGAGGGCGTTTCTTCTGCATGCTCTTTTGCATATACCTCAAACTCATACTTTCTTTTAGCGTCAGCTTCCGCAGCACTTGCAGCGACTTTCTTTTGTCTCTCTACTGTAAACATGATAACTCTCCTTTAATTAAGTGATAAAAACAATTCGAATGCCAAGCGTAATGCGTAAACATGTTAAATGGCTCTCCTGTAAAAATACTTGAGCAATAGATTAGGTAATAAATACCTGAGCTTGAAAATTGAATTTATTCTCTTACTTTCAGGAGAAAAACCTGCGTTTTTATCGCATCGTTTCAACTTAAAGACCGATTTTCTAATCTGTAGAGATGCAATATTCTCGAAAGCCAGTCACATAGTGTTTATGATTGTACTTACCATATTTTTTGGATAAGTAAATAACATTAAAGTCCACTACTGCTCAGATTTTAACGTGCTTTAAAGTCCGTGTTCTGCGGCGACTCCAAATCAAGGTTGGGGCTTGAAGTTGGATTGGCTTCGGGAATATGTTTAGAAAACTGATGGAAGTGAGTTAGTATAAGTGAGTTGTGTTGATCTGCTAGTTTAACACCGTTGGGATATCGTCTAAAATGCGCTTCCAATAGCCTAACTACCGATGAGCTGTCGTTTTAATTCGCTTGGCGTATTCTAATGCGGTACCCAAATAGTTGATGATACGATTAAATTGCACATTTCATAAAAAAAGTAATTCTACATTTTCTGGAGGTCTACCAATGATTGCCCGATTTCCTGTAAGAATTAATGGCCTTTGTAATATTACTGGATGCTTTATAATGACATTTAAAGCGTCTGTCGGGTTTTCAATATCCAGATTTAATTTTTGAAATTCAATATCTGATGTTCGAATTATATCTTTGGGATGTACATTTAGTGCGTTAATAATAGTTTTTAAGAGAGACAAAGTCAGCTCCCCTTTAAGGTATTCAATGATTTTAGGCTTTATACCCTTCTCTTGAATGAGGCTTAATGCTTTTTGACTTTTGGAACATAAAGGATTATGAACTATAATAATATCACTCATCGCATATTTTCCTTGTTTGCGTCTTCAATGTTGATAATCTTTTCCACGACTGAATAAGGTAAGTTGGCTAGCCAATTGCTGGGTAAAGAAGTAATGCGATTAATTTTTAACTCCCGAGCTTTACTCATTACTGCATCTTCAGTTACTGTTTGCCCAATTGAGGTGCGAGGCGTTTGAAGAACACATTGTCGTCCATGTAACAATCTAAAATTATTCCATAAGTACAAGTCCCCTGCTTTCAGTGGTAGTTCCATTTTCATCTCTGGCCTTAGTATGATGCTTTGAAATTTTTGAACAGCCATACGAATTTTTGGATAGTTATGAAAAGATTTTAAAGGACCCACTAGATGTGGATGCCATCTTATTCGTTTTACACGATTAGGAATTTCCATATCGAAGGTAATTGTTGTATCTGTAATTGCCTGCATCAGAGGAGGTGTGTAGAAATGAGCTATCCTACCATAACGTAAAGGAGTCTGAGATAAGATAGTATAACTGGCAGGATCCTCTTCATGTAAGATGTTAAGAGCGGCAAACCCATCTACCCAAGTATTAATACTGACTCCCTCAAGACCATAAAGACCCATAATCATTGCAGGGTTCATCATAAAAGAATGATCAGTATGAGGAAGTAAGACATCTTTTGTATTGAAGTTATGTAGATACTCCGCTTTTTTGGTATCTTCACTGCTTATATTAAATGTTTTATCCGCTCCTCGTCTTAAGTGAAAATAAACGCTTCCAAATATAGAGCACAAGAGTTTTGTGATTAGAGTATCTTTCATATTTCGTTCATCGTCTACATTAGGGGCAGGGCAATTAATTATTTTTACTATCCCATTTTCAGAATCTTTAATAAGTAAATCAATAAGTTTTTCTTTAAAATATTCTACATTATTCTCTGTATTCATTAAAGAAGACCACTCAAGCTCGGGTATACTCAAAGAATCGAGATGCCAATATTTGATGTTTTCTTTTGGTGATGGCATATAGTTAATAACATCTGGTAAAGCTACTTCTTCCGCCAGAACATGTAACCATATAGCTGGATAATTAGAAATGGTTTGATTTGACCAATTAATGCGGAGAATGTTATTGGAAATAATTGATATTGAGTTCACTAACTGTTTGGGATTCATGAATATTGAATCGACAGCACTTTTGGAAAAACCATGTTCACAAGAAGCATCATAGAGCCATTGAGCATGAAACTTCCAACTTCGCTTAGGATTATCATAGAATCTTATGTACACATAAGCTTGAGAAGCATCCACACTCGCGGAAACGATAGAAAAAGAGCTTTTCTGAATCATAATTATTTTTCTAAAGTTTTTTTGTAGAGATATTCACAAATTTCGAAATCAATGGGACAATCAATATCTATTATTAAAGAGTTATCTATTTCATAATAATAAGGATTAGTTCCAAATAATCCATTCCATTCGATAATTTTTTTTCTCGGAGCGATTCTTATCGCAAAATTCAATTCATAGGTTCCTATGATATCTTGTGAGCGAGGCCATGAATTTATTTGAAAATTTAGTGGATTATTATTGTAAATAATATATTTATTAACCCTATTTGCACCTAACAAACAATCATATGATGGCGGTTTTTCTTGGTCATAAAATTCGATTATTTTTTGATAAAATTCTGTTCCTGCCAAAGGAACTGTCACGGGTATCCATACAATTTCTGTTCCTGTCACCTCACGAGAAAGATAGTTAAAGACCTTATTCATAGAAATAGTACTTTGGGAGTACAGAGGGTCTCGATGATGTAAAGTTACTTTATATTTACTAGCGATATCCAATAGATTGCTATCTTCTGAAGAAACGACAATTTCATCCAGTGAAGTGACACCTGATAATTGCTGAAGCTTTAAATCAAGCAAAGTTGTATTCGCAAAAGGTCGAATGTTTTTTTTAGGAATCCTTTCAGAATTACCTTTTACTGCAACAATACCAACATATTTTTTCATTTACATTCTAATCCAAATATTGAAAAGTAGTTCGCGTTATCCAAAAATCATGACCAATTTCATCCATTTTTTTGTCATAAATGTAACATAATTGATATTTAAGTGCCTCGATATTGTGAGTGCACGGTGAAGCACCGATAAAATCAGATGGCTCGAGTTCTTTAATCATTTTTGTAGTTACTTGAGTAATGACAGCTCGAAAGTTCGGTTCAGACAGAAAAATACAGCCCACTCCAGCCCATGGAGCACCGCTTTTTTCAATTATTCGCACCTGGATTATTTTATTTTCAATAAAAGCCTTGGGATGTTTTTCTGAACACAAACGTCTATCCGGACGAAAAATAGTACTAAGTGTTCTATTTTGAACATAAGGTAAAAAGATCTTTTTAAGCCAAATTTCCTTACATGATGAATTGTACATGCATTACTGCTCCAAAATATTAAATGACTTACTATTAGGATTTTTTTTACTTAAATTGTTCATAAGATTTTTCTACGTTTTTCCACTTATTAATCGAAGTAACAAACAGCGATTTAATGCTTAGGAGATGCCTATTATTGCATTTTGGACATATGCGGCCTTGCGCTTTCAGTTTATGATCTGAAAAAACAGTGTAAAAATCCGATTTTTTATCTCCAATCTTTTTTAGTTGAATCCTACAATTTTCACAAAGTTCTGTCTCATGCGTCATCATTACAGCTTGTGCATCAACTACATATTGTTGGACTTTACTCAATAATCCTGCTTGAGCTTTATGCCTAAGACCCGAATCTAAAGTTTCTTTAGGACTCCCCATCTTATATGTTTCCAGTGTTACTTTACCAATCGGTTGTTTAGCTTTTGAATTCATAGTTTTAATGAGAACTCTAACTTTGCGGTACACAACACCAGCCTTCTCCTCAGACTCATTGACGAGGAGTATAACATAAACCCACTAGTCGTTCATCTTTCTATGCTGCACTCATTTTCATCCTAATCCTTAAAAAGTTGGACTCTATCATATTAGGTCTTCAAGTGAACAAGTTTTAATATTTCAATAATATGATCATCCCAACTAACCTGCCTGTAGTTATTTGCTCGCATAATCATAATTCACGTAGTAAGGAGACCATGGTTGTACAGAACAGGTACTTAAGCCATCAATATCTATTTCTAACGGTTTCCACTTATAATCAGGATCACTATGGCTAGTCGATTTTTGGTTCAGTTGATTAACAGAAATCCCAATTTTTTGCTCTAAGTATCTACTAAGGCGTATATCTTTATTTTTCCCATTTTTTTCTTCTAGGATAACCCCTTCTAAGATATTCTCAGAGGCATTAGTTCTTTTTTCAAGCATGAGCTGAACAGCTGTGTTTTTATTCCAGTCAAATATAAATTCTATAGCATCAATATAAAAATTTTTAATTGCAAGCGATAATGCGTTGTCACCATTTTCATCACATGAATTTATTAATTCAGGATCATTTTTTAATAACCATTTCATAACAGCCTTTTGCCCATATTCTGCTGCAGTTAAGAAAAGAGAGGTTTTGCTTTTGTTTCTCATTTCATTTAAACTTTTCCCCTCCTTTATTGCCTGCTGTTTCAACAAATATTCAACAACTTCTTGATACTGATCGCGTCCTTCCATAACGGCAAAATGGACTGCTGTTTTTCCTGCATTAGTTTTCCCAGTTATATCCGCTCCACATTTTTCAATTAAGTATTTAACTATTGCTAAATTACCATGGCTCGCAGCTCGCATCAATGGAGTATGACCAGTTTTTATCTGCTCACTAGTAGTATAGATATTTACATCTATGTAATTTAATAATATATCTAGCAATCCTGTATTTAATCTAATTTCAATGCTACTAGAATTGCTCATCCCAGTAATTAACACATGTAGAAGTGTATCACCATCTGAGTTTCTTTCATTCCTAATATAATCTACAATATTTTTTCCGTTATTATTAAAATTATCTTTCAATTTTTCTAAAATCCATTGAAAAGCATTTAACTTATTGCCATAAGCAGCTAAAAATAAAGCCGTGTGCCCAAAATTATTTCTTTCGGTTAAAACATCAGGATCTTGTTTAGTGTAAGCATTTTTTGAATTTATATTTAAACTTTGTGATTTTTGATGAATTCGGTATATTAAGTCCATCGTTTCAACGCTTCCGCCAGAAGTTGCCTGCATCAGTACAGTTGTGTTATATCTATTTTTTGGTTGCATATAAATCTCTTGTTCATATAACCATTCAATGACATGTTTTTTGCCATTATAAGCAGCTAGCAATAAAATATTATTTTCGTCTAAATTTTTTTCTTCTTCTAATATTTGTTTTTGTCTTTTGGTGTCTCCCGGCGCCATCATTTCAAGCAAGTATTTAATTGCTGCTATATTCCCCTTGGCCCCTGCAATTAATAATGCTGTACATCCTTTGTGCCCGCTTGTTTTAAGGCTATTTTGGTCATATTCTAAAACTTTTTTAATGATCGTGATTGATTTGTTTTTTTCATCATCAGTAAGATTTTCATCATCCTGCAAGCTTAATGTAGCTAAAATTAAAGCTGAATTGCCTTCAATATTTTTGTGATTTATAAATAAAGCATCTTTTTTAACCAACCATTCAAATGTAGTAACGTTATTGCTCGCTGCTGCTAGCATGGGTGCGGTATTTCCATAATAGTCTTTAAAATCTAGAAAGGAAATAGGATTGTTTTCTAACAGCTCTTGAATAAAAGAAAGTTTACCATGATAAGAAGCTACTAGAAAAACTAACTTGTGTATTTTTTCATTTAATTTGCTATTAACAGGGAAAGTTTTTTTTAAAAATTCAACCAGTTTTTTTGTTTCTTCTTTATCACTTGGGTCAAGCTTTATCAGTGTATTATTAATGGCTATAAAGTTTTTCTTTAAGTTTAAAAAATTTAATGTTTGAATTTTCCCGTCCAAATTCCCTAGCTTGCTTTCTTCACCTTCTAAAATCTCGATATATTTTTCTGCAATTTTGCTATACAAATATTCTTTTTCATTTATCCAATTAAAAAATATTTTGATTGCCGTATTTTTCCGCTCCTTGTCTCTGTCGTCTTCAACTAAAAAGTATGCAAATACTGTTAAACATGTTATACATAACAATACACAGAATATAATTATAAATATTTTATATCTTTTATTTGTAGTGTTTGTCGAGGGTAGAGCAGATATAGGTGTGTTTTCATCAAAGGATTTTATGGCAAAAGAAGGATCAGACAATACTGCATACTGTTTTTTAAATTCCAAAAAGCTTGCATTAGAAATGGCGGGTAATAATTTTTTTAAAATCTCAAAAACAAAGAAGTAATAATTTCCTTGTTCTGTTAAATCTAGGTACTGAACATTAACGAAGCTTTCTGGAATGTTTGAAGAAATAGATCTATTTAAAAAAAGAGATATGATAGGTAATGAATAAACATTACTTAATTGAAGCGCATAAGAAAAGCCAGGAGCTGTTTTATCATGGCTTGTCTGGTTTTTTTCTATCCATTTACCTGGCACGATGTAAATAATATGAGTAAAATCATTGGATTCAAGTTTATTAATTTCATCCTCTTCATTGTTTTTGATTGAGATTTTAATTCTAGCAATTTTTAAATGATGTATCAAAGCAGCTAAAAATAGTGTTTTATCTTGGTCTTCTTTACTACAGACAAGTAAACAAGAGAGGTTGTTTTCAATAGCATGAATTGACATTTTTTTTAGTGCCGTTTCAAAAATGAAGCGTATTAGTAAGTTTGAATAGTGCTTTTTAAGTGATGCAAAGTTGTTAGATTTTTCTACAAAATCAATGATACTTTCTTGAGTTCTACATCCTAATTTTAACATAATGTTACGAATGTGATTTTCAACGGTTTTCGGGGATATAGACAGGAAGAAGGCTATTTTTTTTGCCGCTCTACCACTCATGATACAAGCAATAATATCTATTTCTCTATGGGTCAAAACTATCCCATTTATTGTTTGCAATTGTAAGTCACACATACCTTGCAAGAAGGCAATTTTGTTTTTTTGATAGCTTAGATGTTCAGAATTCATCACGAAAAACTGATATTACCGATTTTAATACCGTGCATACAAGACGCCTTTCTTGTAGAATCCTACCGTCTTAGGCGGAGGAGAGTGCCAGAAATTGACATCTTAACAGCACATAAGAATAATTTCGATAATTTTTTCTGTGATTCTGATGTGTTGACAATAAGACATTTTAATCTTGATATAATATAATTTGTGCTTTGTGAGAGTGCTGTCTCATAATCGCCGGCAATAACATAAGGAAGAAAATGTCTATGCTACCAGCAAGAAATATGTTAATGAAGATTTCTAGCTTACTTAGAGTTCGTCACGTAGGCCAGAGAGCTTTAGTGACCTTTTGGAATCTAGGGTGTAAGGTGGGGGCAATTGCTGCACCTAGAAATAATTTTGAAGAGATGATAAAGAGAAATAAGGTCTTATTCTACCACCCCTAAAAAAGATAAGGATAGTTTTGCCGCTGATCAAAGTAGACAGGTAGGTGCGACAATATGGATAGGAAAAGACGCTGATGCAAATATAAATAAATCGCAAACATTCGGATAAACCAGGCTTGACAAATTTTGCAAATTATTAGAGATAATTTGGGTTACAATGTAATAAACCCTTAGTACATCAATTGATAATGAAATTATTTCAACAGCTGTCTCTGAATGAATATATCATAATAAACATTAACCTTTTGCCTGTAAAGTGATTTAAAACTATAGAATCATCGTAGCGAGTTATTTAGGTTTCTAATTTTAAATATCTTAAGAATAAGTCAGGACATTTTGATCCTGCAAGACTAGGTATTTATTACCTACGCCTATCTCCTTGGGCATATTATCTGGATAGTTAAGCAAAAAAATTGAAGATATCCTCGGTATTCAACATTGTGAACATTGGTTAAAAATTAAAGGAGTCTCAACATGGTAAGTCAAAACAAGCTCAACAAAGTCTTAAAATCAAAATTCAATGCAATTGAGAAACAAAGGCTTTATTCCAACAAGAAAAGTTCAATATCGTCTGTTTCAAAAAATACAATCAAAACACTCGAAGCACCCATGTTAATCG
Source organism: Gammaproteobacteria bacterium (assembly GCA_044225595.1). Lineage (GTDB taxonomy): Bacteria > Pseudomonadota > Gammaproteobacteria > UBA6186 > Azoamicaceae > CADEGZ01. Next base: position 5,096 of record JBGAIG010000027.1, on the reverse strand, counting down.
AAGTAAAGTTACCTGGCGGAATGGTATTTAGCACCTCATTTCAGTTAACTTGCTTTTTGTCATTATTAAAAGATTTGAGCACTGTCTTGAATAATCCTAAACATACAAAGTACTTGTAATTTGTTACCTTTAAAAGATATGAGCAGCTTGGAAGGAAGCGTTTTATGAAGATAGAAGTTGGTGAATTAGACTGTAAAGATATAATAGAGGTGATACCCCAGGATATTTATACTGCATGTCTTACAGAAATTAATGGCATATCTTTTACACATAGAGAGATGGACACTATTGCTTGTATGCTCAGTGGGAGATCTGCAAAAAAAACGGCTTCTTTTTTATGTATCTCTCCAAAAACGGTTGAAAACCACATCCGAAACATTATGCTAAAATTAAGATGTAGGTCTCAGGAAACAATAATTGATATAATGGAGAAGTCTGGGAAATTTATTTTTATAAAAAGATATTATGCTAGTTTGCTGATGCAAGCGATTTTTGAACAAACGTTAGACAACATTGCAAGCATCGTAAATAAAAAAAATCTTTCTTGTAAAATTATTTACCTGGAACAAGAACATAAAAAGTATTTGATTCGTTATTTAGAGCGGCATCTAAAACGTGTTGGCATTAAAATATCTCTTGAAGTTAGAGAAAATCTTGCCATTACATCGGTTATGCCCAACGAAGAAAAAATGAACGATGCGTGTTATATTATTTATAGCCTACCTTCGATATTGATAGGACAGTTTAAGAAAAGTGATTATCCAGAGAATCTTGAATCCACTATTTTTCTTGTATTAGACAAGCAGGCGACTGACATTGTTTCTGAAAAATTAGACAATGTTAGATATATACATTTATCAAAGGAAAAAAATTATTATTTTTTATTTTATACAGTGTTAAAAAAGTTGTTGCCAGGTGAAAATTTCGATAAATATTTTTTAGAATTTGAAAGACAATATGCAACACTTTGTGCCCCAGATTCTTTAGAAAAAAGCTCTAAAGAAATTCAACCCTATTCGCCAGGGATGCTTAATATATTTATGCATTTTTTAAAAAAAAAATATATGTGGGTTTTTGTGTCTTTTTCCTGTGTTTTTATTTTTTTGTGCCAAATGATGCATAAAAAAACGGAAGCAGAATTTTTGAAATTCACAAATGTGACTTCAGGTGCTTCTAAAGAAATCGGAGTGCTTGAGAAGCCTATGATTTGGAATTTGCCAAGACAGGATCATGTCTTTATTGGTAGAGAAAAATTTTTAGAACAACTGAATAAAGTGCTGCATGAAAATTCGATTAATGAAGAAAACAATATAATGCAACCGAACAAATTGACTATTGTTGCATGTGCAGGATTGGGTGGGATTGGAAAAACACAATTAGCTTTAAACTATGTACACCAGACTAAACATCCTTATAATCTCAAAGCATGGTTTTCAGGAGATAATATACAAGTTCTAAAACAACAATATGCTGAGTTTGCTAAAGTGCTTGGGCACAAAGAAGGCAACACTTCTATAGAGACAATTTTTTGTTACATTAAAAATTGGTTAGAAAAAAATCCAGGATGGTTATTAGTTTATGACAACATTAATGACTATAATACAATAAAAGAATATCTACCACAGGGCACGGGAAGTATCATTCTAACGACACGTCAACAAAATTGGCCAAGCAATTTCAATATTATAGAAATTGATGTTATGACAGAAGAAGAGTCAGTAAATCTGATTGAATCTTTAACTCAGCATTCTATAGAAGAGAAAGAGAAAGATGTGGCAAAAGAACTGGTAAAGCTTTTAGGATATTTGCCGCTTGCGCTTTCTCAAGCAGGTGCGTATATAAAGCAAAATCAAATTTCCTTGTCTGAGTATTTAGCGCTTTACAAACAACATGAATATGAACTATTGGCAGATAATGCCTTACCGACTGGAACCAATAATCTGCCGGTTACGGTGGTTTGGAATATCAGTCTTGCAGCGATTAATAAAGAGCTTAAGAAAAACGGAGACTTCTCTCTCCCACTTGAATTATTAACAGTGTGTTCATACCTAGCACCTGAAGGAATACCCAGGAATTTATTATTAGAGTGGCTTAAAAAAAGTTACCCTGATTTATCATCTCACGAATTAGCACTCAATAAATCTCTGGGCTTGTTGCAGAAATATTCAATGATGAATCGCGATAAGGATGGTTATTATACCGTGCATCGGCTCGTGCAAGTAATATTAAGGAATCAACACGATAAAACAGCCAATGCAAAAAATAGCGACCTCATTAAAGTAAAATGGTATGAAAAACTACTGGAAGCTATTTATCAGATAGCACCGATAGAATTTTCTCAAGCCATGAGATCAAAAGATGAAGAAATGCAAATTCTTAGGTTGTTGCCTCATTTTGAATCTTTGATTTTTCATTATGACCGATTGTTTCCCGATGGTCGTTTTTCGCCTAGTGTAAATCTTGGGAAAGCCGTACGCTATATTGGGAGTATATTGCAATATATAATCAATGATGATAGGGCCATTGGATTTTATAAACGTGCATTAAATATTTTTGAACAACATTATGCTCCTCATTATGATTTAGAAATTATTGAAACTTTGAATGGATTGGCAAATTGTTATGGAGATTTTGGGGATAACCAAGAAAAAATATTGTTATTAACACGCGCACTTAAAATTATTGAACGTTATCCTGAGGAAATTATTTTTAAAGGCAGAATTATACATAATCTTGGTGCTGCACACCTCGATAATGGGCAACCAAAAGAAGGACAAAAATTTTTAGAAAAAGCTTTAAAAATATTTAATGAACACAAAATATTTCCTAGAAATCTTGTGGCGCAAGTTATTCTCGCTCAGACCCATATGGAAATGGGGGAAATTAGAAAGGCAAAAATTTTGTTGGAAAATTCATTAAAAGACTTTGGAGAGAATGATTGTGGAAAATATAAAGTGGTTAATCAAATTTTACTTGGAAAAATTTATATGTTATTAGGTGATAAAATTACAGCAAAGAAACTAATAGAAAATGGCTTAGAGCGTTTCAAGGTTCGATATGGTCTAAATCATTTTCAGGTAGCAAAATTTGAAACGATACTTTGCGACCTCTATTTGGCGTTAGGGAACGCCAAGAAAGCAAGAGAGGCAGCAGAGCATGCACTCGCAATAAATAAGGTACATTTTAATAAAAATCATATTATGGTGGGAGAGGTTTTACCTAGTTTAGGTAATGCTTATCTAACTTTAGGGAAAGCACAGGAAGCAAAAGAAATCTTAGAGCGTGCATTATTAATTCAACAAAATTAATGTCGCTACTTTAAGGAATTGACTACTCGTAACCACATGATTTAAAATGAAATCTGCCTCCAAATCGAGTATGATTCAATGGCACTACCTTAAGCAGCTTTAGCATATTTTAATAAGGTCTTTTCTCTTTTACGAATCAATTTTTCCTTTAAAATACTTCTCGGGAAATGTAGCAATTCCCGTCGTTTGGGCCGGCGTTTAATAACTATAGGCTCAATCCGCCCTATTACCTAGGTTTCGTATCTCTATTCTACAATTTCGCTAAAATGTTCGTAAAAATCCTCATCATCTTTTTGAAAATTAGCAAAACCCATAACTTTTACTCTTACATTCTCTGGTATAATTTATCCCTATCAAGATGTTTAGAGATGGAATTTAAAATAAATCTTAACAAAAATTGTACCGTTATTCAAATTAAAAATCATAGAAAATTATTAGAGCATGGAAACTTAGATATATCTTTAACGGAGATATTAAGTTCAGAATCCTGTCAAAATATTATTCAAACCTCCAGAGAACATAGAAACCGTATCTATAATCCGTTGGAAACATTATTAATGTTCATTAAACAAGTAATTAACCCTGATAAGTCTTGCAGAAACATTGTTTCTGGGGCTATTGCCGAACGTATGTTTGCTGGCAAAAAAGTACAATCAAGTAATACAGGGCCTTATTGTAAGGCTCGCCTCCGTTTGCCAGGTACGATGTTAAAATCGCTTGTAAGCGAAGTCGGCGTATCAGCAGTTAAAAAAGAACCGAAAAGTTGGAAATGGCGAAATCGAGCAGTTAAAATAGTTGATGGAACAACATTGTTGATGCCAGATACTGTAGAAAACCAGTCTGTTTTCCCAAAAAGTTCAGCTCATGAAGATGGTGTTGGTTTTCCCATAGCACGTCTGGTAACCATTATGTCATTATCTATTGGAGTTGTATTAGATTATGCAGTGGAGGCCTGTAAAGGCAAGGGAACTGGAGAACATTCTTTGTTTAGAAGTATCTTGAGATCTATTCATACAGGCGATGTACTGTTAGCCGATCGCTACTTTCCCTGTTTTTTTCTAATGGCTGAATTAAAAAAAATCGGTGCTGACGGTGTTTTTCATGGTCAAGGTCAAAGACATTATGATTTTAGGGAAGGCAAACAGATTGGCAAGAAAGATCACATAACTATTTGGAAAAAACCACGCATCAAACCAGACTGGATGGATTACGAAGCGTATGAGAATTATCCGAAAGAAATTGAAATTAGGGAATTTAAAGTTAATGGTAGAATTTTTGTTACAACCTTCTTAGATGGCAAGAAATTTCATAAAAGTGAATTGGCAGAGCTGTATGAGATGAGGTGGAAAATTGAAATCAACTTAAAAAGTATTAAAACAATTTTAAAGATGGAAATGCTTTCATGCAAAAAACCTGATATGATTTTGAAAGAAATTGGAGCTCATTTGCTTGCTTACAATATTATTAGGCTTCTTATGGCACAAGCTTGCATAAGATCCTCGGTTGTACCTAATCAGATTAGTTTTAAAGGGACTGTTCAATTATTAAACCACTTCATGCCATATTTTAAAAAAAACAATAAAGAGAAAATGAAAACTTTTAACGCTTTCTTGAATTTGATTATCAGCAATAGAGTAGGCAATAGGCCAGGGCGGATTGAGCCTATAGTTATTAAACGCCGGCCCAAACGACGGGAATTGCTACATTTCCCGAGAAGTATTTTAAAGGAAAAATTGATTCGTAAAAGAGAAAAGACCTTATTAAAATATGCTAAAGCTGCTTAAGGTA